>JAEUKO010000037.1:0-19216 GCA_016794285.1 Alphaproteobacteria bacterium
GACTGCAAATGGTGGTTTCCTGCGCTTCCGTTGCTCAAGTACCTTGATGTACGTTCCGCTACGGTTCTCGGAAATCCACCATTTTCGTCACGTATCTGGAACTTTCTGGACGGACACTTAAAGCTAACGTCCTTCTGCCTTATGGTCGGATGTGATGCGGGCTTTACGCAGCTCCGGAGTTAGGAGAGCCGTTGTGGCTACAACAAGCAAGGTTGCAAATCCTCCAACCACAATGGAAGGAACCAACCCTAAGGCTCTTGCAGCTACACCTGATTCAAACGCCCCGATTTCGTTAGAGGATGTAATGAACATACTGTTGACCGAGGATACCCGTCCGCGCAGGTGATCGGGGGTAAGAAGCTGCATGATAGTTATGCGGATGATGGCTCCTATGCCGTCAAATAATCCGCTCAGAGCTAAGAAAAACAGGGATAAGTAGAAAGATGTGCTATAGCCAAAACCAATCATGCAAAAGCCAAATCCCGCAACAACCCACAAAAGGCGGGTCCCCGAAAGGGTCTTCATGGGCCTTAGTGCGAAGTAGA
Organism: Alphaproteobacteria bacterium; assembly: GCA_016794285.1. Taxonomy (GTDB): domain Bacteria; phylum Pseudomonadota; class Alphaproteobacteria; order Micavibrionales; family Micavibrionaceae; genus UBA1573. The sequence goes on from JAEUKO010000037.1 coordinate 546, forward strand.
TAGCCACGAGAATAGCCCCCATTGAGGGAGCCGCACGCAAGGCCCCCAAACCTTCTGAGCCGACATGAAGAACTTGATCGGCAACAGCCGGAAGCATGGCGGTGGCTCCCCCGAACAGGACGGCGAACATATCAAGCGACATAACGGATAGTAAAATCCGATTGTGCAAAATAAATTTCCAGCCTTGGGTGATGCTTTTTAGAAAGGGTTCCCGCAGTTTCTTTTCAATGTGAGAAAAGTCAATCGTTAGCAAAGAGGCAGAAAGAAAAGAAAGAGCGAGAAGGCTGGCGGGAAGTGTCCACGCACTTCGCGCTCCAAGAAGCCCATAAAGCAGTCCGGCAAGAGCAGGACCGCAAATATTGGCAATTTGAAAACCGCTGTTGATCCATGCGGTTGCCGAAGGAAGATCTTTTCGTTCAACAACGTGGGGAACTATAGAAAAGAAGGAAGGAGGAAGATAGGCGCGAGCAAGGCCAGAGACAAAAACGCCACTAAAAATACAAATCAGTAAAGTTTGGTTGGAAAGATTTATGAAATGTCCACCAACCAGCAAGAGGAGGAATGTATTCAGAGCAAGGGCGGCCAAAGAAAAACGAAGAACAGTATGAGGCTTGTTGTTGTCAACAATATGTCCAGCAAAAAAGGCATTGGCAATAGCTGGGACGGCCTCGGTCAAGCCAATTAGCCCAAGCAACAAGGGACTGTGGCTCAGGGAATAGACCTGCCAGCCGACAATCACGGCCTGCGATTGGAGAGCCATGGAGGTCAGAAGTCTGGAAAAAAACAACAATCTGAAATTGGGCAGACGAAAGAGAGTCAAGGAAGAAGTCTTCATAGGGCCTTTTAGGCTATAGACTTAGGAAATGTCAATCATTCATCCTTCCGCTCTTTGGGCTCTGCGTGGCCAACAACGCGCCATGCGGACGGATAGGCCGTACGGATGGATCGCTCCAACGTATCAACAGCTTCGTGGGTTGCGGCTACGGATGTTCCAGATTCAACAAGGCAATGAAAAATAATAATTGTTCCGAAAGGAGTTGTCCGTGCCCGAACGTCATGAAGATCTTGCAGTAAGGGGACTTGCTTTACGCTCTCCTCAGCCAATGATCTAATGACGCGGAGGGTTTCGGTGGAAACATCCTCTCCCTCAATGCCTTTGGTCTGCAGGGGTTCAATATGGGTTTCAACCTCTATGTCATCTCCTAACTCTGAACGGATGGACGTTTCGAGCTGGGACGCAATATCGTGGGCAACGCCCAAGCTCTGATTGCCGTCCACTTCCAGATCAAGTCCAACCGAGAGCCTCCCCGCCACCTGATGCACCGTCACATGGTGAATAGCAAGCCGCAAATTGGCGGCAATAATTCCAATTCGGTCATGGATGGTTTCGCTATCTAAGGCAACCGGATGAGTAGAGACCATAACTTCGGCTTCAGAAAAATCTTTCTGGATAAGTTCCGTTACAAGGTCTTTGGTTTCCTTGACTTTTTCCAAAGGGAGGCTTCGGCTGAGCGAAATATCCAGATCGACAAACATAATGCTTCCTGCGGGCCGTACCCTAACGCGGTTAACATGGATTACGGCGGGGATGTCGCTCAAGGCTTTGCGGATGTTTTCACTAACTCCAGCGGGAGCGGCATCAATCAAGGTATCAATGGTCCGTCGTCCGAGCGTCCAGCCTGCTTTGCAAACAAAGAGAGAAACGCCAATTGCAGCAAAAGAGTCCCCTGCCGGCCAGCCAAGAGCAACCAATCCAAGACCAAGCAAAACGACCCCTGAACTCAAAACGTCCGAAGAAAAATGAAGGGCATCGGCTTCTAAAGCCTGACTTTTTGTTTCTTTTGCTACGCGAGAGAGGGTTTTCGCTCGCCAAATATCAATCAAGATGGAAGACGAAATAACAGCAATCGACCACCAAGTAACCTCAACGGGGTGGTCTTGCGGGGAAAGTAGGCGATTTACAGCTTCGTACATAATCCAGATACTGGTCAGGAAGAGCAGGCCCGTCTCGGCAAGGGCGGTGACACTTTCAATCTTGCCGTGTCCATAGGGGTGGTCTTCATCGGCAGGTTTATCGCTGATCCGAACAGCCATGTACGTCATAACGGTTGCGCCAAGGTCAAGCAGAGAGTGGATCCCCTCGGAAATCAAACCAAGGCTTCCGGTCAGAATCCCAACGCTAAATTTGCTTACCGTCATGAAGGCACTCGCCCAAATCGAGGTTAGGGCAACAGTTTCTTTTTCAGTAACCATTGGTAATCTCCTTGCTTTCATAAGACTCTTGATTCTGAAACTAAAAGGTATAGGCTAACTGGCCATGAGGTTCATTGTTTTTCTTTTGGTTGTAGCAATTTCTGTTGGCGGTTATGCGGCCAATGCCTGTGCTTTTGACCAAGTTGGTGGGGTAAGCTCTCAAATTCGAGTGAGTGGCGCGGCGGCGGGGGAGATACCCTCTTGTCACGAGGGGCTTTCCCAATCAGAAAAAGGGACCCCACAAAAAGCACTCTCGAAAAATTTGAGTGCCCATGTGTGTTGTGCGCCGTATCTTGTCCCTGTCGTGGCGGTTTTTAACGTTTCTTCTTCGGTGCTTAAGGTTGAAAAGCCCAGAGTCGATGCTGAAAAGCATGGAGAATTTTTTTACCCCCCCTTTCGTCCTCCATCCGCGTAGTCGCAAATTTTTTCTAAATTTAATAATTTGCTACATATTCAATGTTTTATGGAGATTAAAATGACTGTATTTCAAACAAAAAATCTTTTTGCTGCTCTTGCCATGTTCGTAGCTCTTTCCTTGCCAGTTGCGGCACAGGCCGGAGAAAAGGACATGGCCACTATGGGTCATACGACGATGTCTTCATCGCCGAATAATCTATACGCCCCAGCAATGGAAACCATGCACGCGGGGATGGCTGCGGCTCCAACCACGGGAAATGCCGATGTTGATTTCGTAACTGGAATGATTCCTCACCACCAAGGGGCGGTCGATATGGCCAAGGTGCTCTTGGAAAAAGGAACAGATCCAGAGCTTAAGGAATTGGCCAAGGGTATCGTGGCAGCTCAAGAGAAAGAAATTGCCTTCATGAACGAATGGCTGAAAAAACACTCTGACAAAAAATAAGAGATGACTTTAAGAAGACAGGCCCTCTCAAGGGCCTGTTTTTTTATTACTAATCTTCGGGGGCAGGGGGTTTGACACGAACCAGAAACTGAGTAGGGGGAGAAAGTTGAGGAGAGCTTTTGGATGGTGCAACTTTTGGATGGCCTGCCGCAAAGAAATCGTTTTCTACCATCATGTTCATGAGAGAAGCATCGGTGACATTGATAAGGAAATAATCTGGAATGTATCTTTGCTCCCCGCCAGTGATGGCGGCAAAGTGGTCATAGACCAAGTGGCGCATATGCTCTCGCTCCAGTCTTCGTTTGAGGACAAAATCGCGTACGCGTATGCGTTTGAGTTCCACATCACTTCCTTGAATATGGGCGGTATCCTTGAGCGTCAGAGGAGTCACATGAATTTCGAGTGTGGCGCGGTGACCTCCTTTGGGAAGTTTCGTGAGTTGTTGCAAGGTAATGCTCACGTCGTGTTGTTCAGAAAAGTAACGGGAGGCTTTTTCAAGAGCAGAAGAGAGGGCCTTCTCTGAGCTTTCATCTGAATAGCCTTCGATAAGAACGCGGTGAGTTCCCTTATTTGCGTAGCCGCCTTCGCCGCCGCTATCTTCTTGGGCTATCTGGTGTCTAAGAGTGCGAAGTTCCTCAAGCAGGTCACACAAAGGGGTTGCACAGCCTTCTATGAAATTCTTCAATCCCTCCAGAAGTTCTTTGGGGGGAATTTGAGGATTGCTTGCGCATTCTTCAGCTTCACGAACAACCTTGATAAGAAGATCAATATCCTCATCTTGTGTTAACAATGCAACCGAAGGCTGCTCCAACTCTTTTGGGGGTCTTTTAAGGGGCTTCATTCTAAGATACCTCCTGTTCTAAGGCGTTTTGTTTTTATCCTATTCCTAACAATTTAGGGGATCAACCTTTCTCGGCCCATTCTTCGGGAGTTAGGGTTCTCAGACGGCACGCATGGACATTTCGCCCGATAAACCCATCTTCCAAGAGGCTAAAAACGAGTTTGTGACGTTCTACCCGATTTAGCTTGGCAAAACGGGGGGAGACAACGCAAACGGCTAGGTGACTTTCGCCACCTTCTCCCTTGTATCCGGCGTGGCCTTTGTGAAGCTCGCTTTCATCCAGCACTTCAAGAAAACTAGGGGAAAGGCCATTTTGGAGCCGTTCTAACACGGTTTGGCGGTTATTTGGCGAGAAAGAAGGCATAAAAATCCTCTTTTTTTGGTTTCTGACTGGAAAAATTATCCTTTTTTACCGTATCATGAAAAGAGAATGCCAAAGATTTTTTTGAAACCCAATTCTCCTGAGTTTGCGGATGGACGGTCCTCGTCCAGCCAGACGCACCGTCGCCGCTGTGATATGCCAGGTTGCCCGGGCCACGGAGAGCATCGCGCCCCCAAAGATCGGTCTTTGGCCGATTACTTCTGGCTTTGTGCCGACCATGTCCAAGAATATAACAAGGCGTGGAATTTTTTCTCTGGTATGTCCACGGCAGATATTGAGGATTATATCAATTCAGCAGCAGTCTGGGATCGACCCACACAGAGGTTTGATAGTATGGCAAACGCCGAGGCGATTCGGCAAAAGGCTTGGCAGACTTACCATTTTACCGAGGAAGCTCCGCCCAAGTCACGGTTTTCTGACTCCTCTCCGGTAAGGCAGACGGCGGAGTTCGAGGCTTTGGGGATTATGGGCCTTGAGTCACCCGTTACTCTGGCTGAAATCAAGGCGCGTTACAAAACTTTGGTCAAAAAATACCATCCGGATCATAACCGCGAAGATCCAACAGCCGAGGAGCTTCTGAAAAAGATCAATATGGCCTATACTATCCTCAAAGTGGCCTACCAGAAATTTGAAGAGCTGCCAGAGCGAGCTTAACCAAGCGAGCCTGAAACTTTACCCTACCTATTGCAGGAGAGAAATTGTGTCCGACCCCCAACGTGAGCCGATGGCTCTGGCCTTTGATGTTACGACCTTAACGCCTAATTCGCTGCGGCATACGTCGATTCCAGACCGTATGTTCCGCGTCAAAGAAATATTTGGTCTTGATACCGACTGGGAAGTCCCGGGGTTCAGCCATGATATGCCGAACGTCCCCCTGCGGGATGACAGCTACCATTTCGATCATGATACGACATTGGCCATTCTTGCCGGTTTTGCCTTCAATCGGCGGGTCATGATTCAGGGGTATCACGGAACTGGGAAGTCCACCCATATTGAACAAGTTGCCTCACGGCTCAATTGGCCCTGTGTTCGGATTAACCTTGATAGTCACGTCAGCCGAATTGATTTGCTCGGCAAAGATATGATTGTTCTCAAAGAAGGCAAACAAGTAACTGAGTGGAAAGAAGGCTTGTTGCCATGGGCTCTTCAGAATCCGGTTGCTTTGGTGTTTGATGAATACGATGCGGGGCGTCCCGATGTGATGTTTGTCATCCAGAGAATTCTGGAATCGGATGGACGTCTTACTCTTCTTGACCAAAATCAGGTTATTCGTCCTCATCCAGCCTTTCGCCTTTTTGCTACTGCGAACACGATTGGTCTGGGGGACACCACGGGGCTTTATCATGGAACTCACCAGCTCAATCAGGGCCAGTTGGACCGCTGGAATATTGTCACGGTTTTGAATTATTTATCTCATGAAGATGAAGTCAAGATTGTCATGGCCAAACTTCCAGAAAGTGACATAAAAGGCCAAGTGAGCGAAGCTGATGTCAATGCCATGGTGCGTTTGGCGGCGATGACACGCGAAGGATTCAAAAACGGGGATCTTTCAACGCTCATGTCGCCGCGTACGGTTATCAGCTGGGCTGAAAACACCGAAATATTCCATGATCGGGAGATGGCCTTTCGCCTCAGCTTTATGAACAAATGTGATGAGCTTGAGCGACCAATTTTGGCTGAGTATTACCAACGATGCTTTGGGGTTGAAATTCTTTAGAGCCGTGACCGATCAAGACAAAATTGAACTCTTCAAAGATGCTACGGCGGCGACGCTGCGGGCTTTGGCGCGTCAGCGGGATGTTGATGTCTATTATTCCGCTGCGGAGAGCGCGGATCGGAAATTATCTTTGACCCAAACGGGCCGTGCACGGTTGCCTTTTCCCGGGACAAAACTTTCTCTCAAAGATAGGGCGTTACTGCGAGGGGCGGCTGATGGTGAGGGGCTTCGCTTGCGTCTGCATAATGCGGATATTCACCGAAAAAATGTCCCAAAAGAAGAGGGGGCGCGAGCTGTTTATGATGCTCTTGAGCAAGCGCGTATGGAGGCAATTGGAGCTGCTGAAATGCGGGGTGTTGGGCTCAATCTTCAGGAAGTTTTGAGCGAGAAGAGCGCAAGGTTGGGGTATCACAACCTTAAAGATCGCTCTCACGAAACTTTGGCGGACGCGCTTCATATTTTGGCCAGAGAAGGTTTAACGGGCGAGGGACTTTCAGAAGGAAGCCGCAAACTGGCCGATCTTTGGCGGCCCGTTATTGAAGAAAAACTGGGTAAAGATTGGGTGAGAGAATTTAGCGGACGGGTTGCCGATCAGATGGCTTTTTCCCTCGTGAGTAAAAAATTGCTAGGGCAGCTTGGCTTGCTAGGTGAGGACGGAGAAGGAGAGGGAGAGTCGCTTCAGCAATCGGACAAAGAAACGGAAAACCAAGAAGATAAACCCAATCAGGAAGAGAAAGAAAACAACGCACAGAGCGAAGATCAAGCAAAAGGACAGACAGAAGATCAAGGAGAAGAGGAAGGCGGTTCCGAAGAAGAATCCGGAGAAGGCGAAACTCAACAAGAGTCGGAAGCGCAGAGCGCGGCGCAAAGAAAACCCTCTCACTCACTGCCTCCTGATCCGCGCTGTGGGGTAGGAACAAGTTACAATATTTTCACAACTGAATTTGACGAAGTGGTGAAGGCTGAAGATTTGGCCGATTTTGAGGAGTTGTACCGACTTCGTGAATTGTTGGATAAACAAATGGTTCACTTGCAACCGGTGGTGGCTAAGTTGGCCAACCGCCTGCAACGAAAACTTTTGGCGCGTCAAACGCGTTCGTGGAAATTTGATCTGGAAGAAGGCTATCTGGATAGTGGAAGATTGGCTCGCGTGATTGCTAACCCAACCGTTCCGCTCAGCTTCAAACAAGAAAGAGAAACCGAATTCAAAGACACGGTTGTTTGCCTGTTGTTGGACAATTCGGGTTCTATGCGCGGAAGGCCCATCAGTATCGCGGCAATGTGCGCCGATGTTCTGGCGCGGACACTGGAACGCTGCGGGATCAAGGTTGAAATTCTTGGCTTTACAACCAGAGCATGGAAGGGCGGAAAGTCTCGGGATTTGTGGATTGCATCGGGCCGCCCTCCTCGCCCCGGGCGCTTGAACGATGTTCGGCATATTATTTATAAAGCTGCGGACGTGCCGTATCGCCGGACGCGCAAAAACCTAGGGCTCATGCTCAAAGAAGGATTGCTCAAAGAGAACATAGATGGAGAGGCTTTGGCGTGGGCTTATAACCGTTTAGCGGTCCGTTCGGAAGATCGAAAAATTTTGATGGTGATTTCTGACGGGGCTCCGGTGGATGATTCCACTTTGTCTGTTAATCCGACCAATATTTTGGAGAATGATCTGCGTCATGTCATTAACTGGATTGAGTTGATCGATAAGGTAGATCTGACAGCAATTGGCATTGGCCATGACGTCACGCGTTATTATCGTCATTCTATGATGGTCTCAGATGTGAATGAGCTTGGCGAGGCCCTCATCAATGACTTGTCGGGTTTGTTTGAGAAGGGCAAATAGACATAACTGTATTTTGCGGGTGCGGCTTGAAAAACTTTCCCTTGCCAGCTAAGACCATAGTTCATCTAAATAATTTAGGTCTTGAGAATGAGCGAGCAGAAAATTTATAAACCCCGTCCGGTCACAGGTTTTCCTGAATGGCTTCCCGAAGAGCGTAGAATTGAACAACAATGGTTTGACCATATTCGTAAAGTGTTCGAATCTTACGGGTTTTGCTCTATCGAGACTCCCTCGGTTGAAGAGCTGGATGTTCTGCGGGCCAAAGGCGAGGTGGATAAGGAAATCTACGTTATCGAACGCCTGCATAAAGACGAACAGGAAAAAGGCGAAACGCGGCTTGCCTTGCACTTTGATCAGACTGTCCCGCTTGCCCGTTATGTCGCTCAGCATTTCAACGAGCTGGTTTTTCCTTTCAAGCGATACCAGATGCAGCGCGTCTGGCGCGGGGAACGTCCCCAAGCAGGCCGTTTCCGCGAGTTTTACCAGTGCGATATTGACGTGATCGGGGTTGACGGTCTTTCTCTTCATTTTGATGCCGAACTCCCTGCGATTATGTGCGAGATTTTGCAAGGCCTCAATGTCGGTCCTTTTCAGATGAAAGTCAGTAACCGGAAAATATTGATGGGGCTGTGTGCAGGTTTGGGAATTGCCGACCCTTCGCCAATTACACGGGCAGTGGATAAGGTCGAAAAAATCGGGACAGATGCAACGCGGAAGCTCCTCTCAGAAGCAGGTCTCACCGAAAGCCAGCTAGACTGTATCATGGCCTTTGCTTCCATTAAGACGACAGACAGTTCCTTTGTTCCTAAAGTTCAGGGACTAAAAGTTGAAAACGAAACTCTCTCCGAAGGGCTTGAGGAACTTTCCTTTGTCATGGACAATCTCGCTCACTTACCCAAGGGGCAGGTTGTGGCGGATCTTTCGATTGTTCGTGGGCTTGATTACTATACAGGCATTGTTTACGAAACTGTTTTGCTGGAAAACCCTTCGTTCGGGTCTGTTTGTTCGGGGGGGCGGTTTGATGATTTGGCGGGAAGCTACATCAACAAACATTTACCCGGAGTTGGAATCTCAATTGGTTTCTCCAGATTGTTTGACTATATGCGCTTGTCGGGAAAGCTCAACGCAACACGCAAATGCCCAACGGATGTTCTTGTGGCTTTTCCATCAGAAGAGCGCAGAGAAGTTGCCTTACAAACGGCGGTTTTGCTGCGGGGGAGGGGGTATAATGTCGAATTGTATCACGCTCCGCAAAAGCTCCAAAAGCAACTGAGTTATGCTGAGAAAAAAGGGATTCCCTATGTTTGGTTTCCTCCTTTCGAAGAGGGAGGGGTTCATGAGGCTAAGAACATGAAAACGGGAGAGCAAAAACAAGCCAATCCGCAAAACTGGAAGAAAGAGGACTGAAAACATGGTTAGATTTTTATACGGGGCAACTCTTTTCTTTCTCCTTTTTTCTGCGAATGCTCATGCGGAATCGCACACCTATGCTCCTGAAAACTGTGACTTCACGATCACGTTTCCTGAAAAGCCTTATGTTGAGAAAAAATGTTCGGGGGAAAAGGATTGCGCCGAGGTGGTTACTTTTACCAAGGTTCTGGACATCGGGTCTTCGGTTAATTTTCGGGTGACGTGCATTTCACTGGCTGAAAAAGAGCTTGCCAAGTACACGCCCGAAGTCATGAAAACGACACTGGGAGAGATGCTCAAACAAACGAATTTGGAAGCCTACAATATAGATGCCGAAGAAAAGGATGGTTACAAACGCGCCGGATCGGTTAGTCTTGGCAAGCGCAATGACCAAGATATTCTTCATACGGGTCAGTTATGGGTTGGCAAAAAATCTCTCTTCACGATGGAAGGGGAAATGTTGGGGGCTTCTAGCGACAAACTGAATCAGCTCTTTGCCGATATATTGAAAACCGTTCAGGTAAAATCAGGCGGGGCTGTGAAGAAAGAGTCTAAGGATTCCAAAACTTCCCCTAAGGAACCAGCCCCTGCAGCCGCTCAACCATAGAAAAAAAACCATTGCGGCGATTGGGACTCAGATTCTGCGAGAGGCCGAGTTTGTCAAAAATGTCATGAACGGGAATTTGTGGAAGATTCGCAATAGGTTGGTTATTGTAAAGGGCAAATAGGATTGCAACCAGTCCTTTGACAATATGGGAATCGCTATCTGCCTGAAAATTCAAAACGTCATTGCGAATCTCTGGGACGAGCCAGACCTTTGATGTACATCCACGGACTAAATTTTCTTCATTTTTAAGGGAAGATGGCATGGGGGGTAAAGTTTTTCCCAAATCAATTAGGTACTGGTAGCGACTTTCCCAGTCGTCCATCAGAGAGAAATATTCCAGAACTTCATCGATCGTTCGCATTGCAGCACCAGATTATTTGGCGGATTTCCTGCCTTGTAACGGCAGCCCTTGACACAGGTCATATATTATTTTCAAAAGGAGCGCAAAGTTTCTTCCCCTTCTTTGGATCACATCTTAAAGAATAATGAATAAGATCGTAAAAAGAAGGGCTTGCGTATATCTTCGCCTCTTGGCAAAGTGTCACTGTGTAATTCAATATCAATCGTGAGGATCACGAGTCCATGTCCAAATCTTCAGGTAGTACAGATTCAAAAAACACCCTGTACTGTTCATTTTGCGGTAAAAGTCAGCACGAAGTTCGGAAGCTTATTGCCGGACCAAATGTTTTCATTTGTAACGAGTGCGTTGAGCTCTGCATGGACATTATCCGTGAGGAGGACAAGAGCCAGATTGTTCGCACCGGAGAAGGGGTTCCCACGCCAAGTGAAATCAAGACGGTTCTTGATGATTATGTGATTGGGCAGGATCGCGCCAAGCGCGTTCTTTCTGTGGCTGTCCACAACCACTACAAACGCCTTGAGGTTGGTCAAAAAGGTTCGGATATTGAGATCAACAAATCCAATATTCTTCTTGTTGGTCCAACTGGGTCGGGTAAGACGTTGCTTGCGCAAACCTTGGCGCGGATTCTTGATGTTCCCTTTACCATGGCGGATGCCACGACTTTGACCGAAGCTGGTTATGTTGGGGAAGATGTCGAAAATATCGTCCTCAAGCTGCTGCAAAACTGCGATTACAACGTGGAGCGGGCCCAGCGCGGGATTGTTTACATTGATGAAATTGATAAAATCAGCCGCAAGTCTGACAATCCTTCGATTACCCGCGACGTGTCGGGCGAGGGAGTTCAGCAGGCTTTGCTTAAGTTGATGGAAGGCACAATTGCCAGTGTTCCGCCTCAGGGAGGACGTAAACACCCACAGCAAGAGTTCTTGCAAGTTGATACCACCAATATTCTCTTCATTTGCGGTGGGGCTTTTGCTGGGATTGAAAAAATTATTGCCATGCGCTCGAAAGGCAGCACGTCTATTGGGTTTGGAGCCGATGTGGCTTCTCCTGAGGAAAAACGGGCTGGTGAGCTTTTGCGGGTTCTTGAAACCGAAGATTTATTGAAGTTCGGCCTTATTCCTGAGTTTATTGGTCGTTTGCCTGTCGTGGCAACGCTTGATGATCTTGATGAAGCTGCCTTGGTTACGATCTTGACTGAGCCCAAAAATGCTCTGTGCAAGCAGTATCAGAGGTTGTTTGAGATGGAAAACACCAAGCTGAGCTTTACGCCAGAGGCTTTGAATGCCATTGCCGTCAAGGCGATTGACCGTAAAACAGGGGCGCGTGGTTTGCGTTCGATTCTTGAGAATTTGCTTCTGGATACCATGTATGACATTCCCGATATGGATGATGTCGAAGAAGTGGTTATTAACGCAGAAGTTGTAAAAGAAGGCCAAAAACCTCTGCTTGTCCGCTCTGACAAGAAAAAACCTAAAAAATCTGCCAAGGAAGATGAAAAAGAAGTAGGAACGGCCTAATTTTAGGTTCAAAATTTCCGTCTTCTCAGAATTTGTTAAGGTTTTAAGGGATATAATCCGATTTAAGGTTTTTCACTCTTAGGTCGGATCGAACTCATGACAAACATATCTTCTTCTGCTCAGTCCCTTGTTGGTAATGCTCCCTCTCTCGAAAAGGAGGCGTTGCTTTATGGCATTCACACTCTTCAATCTAGGCTCGAAGTTATGGAGAGATTTGTCTCCCGTCGATTTGACGAAATATCGATGGAGATAAACGCCACCTCGCAGCAACTGGATATGGCCGAGGAGGGGATGGTCGGGAAAATTGTTGAGGTGATGCAGGTTCTTTCAGCTATTTCTTATAGCGGAGATGGATCTTCAGCGGCCAATACAGGCGTGGAGCTCGAATCTGTCATTGAAACCACAGAAAAAGCAGCGAATCAGATTTTGGATGCTGCGGACCGGATTGCAAATCGGCTGCACACCGAAGGGAAATGGGATGAGCCAGGGGCTCGCGATAAGCTGCTTGAAGAAACCAAAAGCGATATACAAGACATCTTGATGGCCTGTACCTTTCAGGATCTGACGGGGCAGCGCATTCGAAAAACCCTTGAAAATCTTCAAATGATTGAAGGGCGTTTGAGTTCGACGCTTGAAAAATTCGGGGTTAATATCAGGCCGGAAACCAACGAAGTCGTTCGTGATTCGAGTGATAACCACGCGAACTCTCAGGCTGATATTGACGCATTGTTTGCTTAGAAAGCCTTTGAGTTGACGTATTCAGGGCGGAGGGCCGAGTGCGCTCCGCTTCTTTCGTTTATAACCCTAGTTTTTTGGTTTGTGGGCCTTGCGAAAAACTGCATAAAGCTCTAGAAAAGTGGTGATTTTTGTCAAGCACCACTATTAGTGAGTCTCCCATGATCGGGGCGTTTGCCTTTTATATTTTTGCGAGTGTTCTGGTTCTGAGTTCCTTGATGGTTATTTCAGCTCGGAACCCCGTTCACTCTGTCCTTTTCCTGATTCTATCCTTTTTCAATGCGGCGGGGCTATTCGTTCTGATGGGGGCCGAGTTTCTCGCTATGATTCTGATGATTGTCTATGTCGGGGCTGTGGCGGTTCTTTTCCTGTTCGTTGTGATGATGCTCGACATTAACTTTGCCGATCTGCGGCGGGGGGCGATGCGATTCATCCCACTGGGAGTTACCTTTGGCGGGGTGCTGTTGGCTGAACTTGTGTTGCTTTACGCTTCGTGGTCGCCATCTCCCTTGTCTGGTCGGAATTTGGGGGCCCCGACTCCCGAAGCGATTGATAATTCAAGGGCAATCGGGAACATTCTTTATACAGATTTTCTTTTTCCGTTTCAGGTTTCAGGCTTGATTTTGCTGGTGGCAATGATTGGGGCGATTGTTTTAACTCTGCGCTCGCGTGAGGGGCTGCATCGGCAAAGCGTTCCTTCTCAAGTCGGGCGAAAAGTCTCTGATGTTTTGACAGTTCAAAAAGTGGCAACGGGAGCAGGGGTAGATCATGATGCTTGAAATCGGATTGACTCACTACCTGATTTTGGCCGCCATTCTGTTTACCATTGGGATTTTTGGCATTTTTCTCAATCGCCGGAATGTGATTGTTATTCTCATGTCTATTGAGTTAATGCTCCTCGCGGTCAATATCAACTTTGTTGCATTTGGGGCGGTTTTGGGCGATTTGGTGGGGCAGGTCTTTACCATGTTTGTTTTGACGGTGGCGGCGGCAGAGGCTGCCATTGGTCTTGCGATTCTGGTGGTGTTCTTCCGCAACAAGGGTTCCATCGCGGTTGAGGATATATCCTCGTTGAAGGGGTAGATGAACATGGAATACTTGGCAGTTTTTTCTCCTCTTGCGGCGTTTCTGATAACCGGAATTTTCGGCAGAAAGATGGGCGATGTCCCCGCCCAGATTGTTACTTGTGCCGCCGTTATTCTGGCGGCAATGGCCTCGGTCAGTTTGTTCTTTTCAGTGGGAATGGGGCATGACCCTCATGTTCTGAAATTGATGACGTGGGTATCCTCGGGCGATTTTCGTGTCGATTGGGCCTTGCGCGTTGACCAGCTGGCTGTGGTTATGATGTGCGTCATCAATATCGTTTCGGCTTGTGTCCATGTTTATTCAGTCGGGTATATGAGCCACGATGATAGCAAGGCCCGTTTTATGGCCTATCTCAGTTTGTTTACGTTTGCCATGCTGATGCTGGTGACCTCTGATAACTTGCTCCAGCTCTTCTTTGGTTGGGAAGGGGTCGGGTTGGCTTCCTATTTGCTGATTGGTTTCTGGTATCAGAAGCCTTCGGCCAATGCGGCCTCGGTCAAAGCGTTCCTTGTCAATCGTGTGGGGGATTTGGGGTTGACCCTCGGGATTATGGCGGCGTTTTATGTTTTTGGAACCATACAATTTGACGGTATTTTTGACCAAGCTCCGGCCAGAGCGAACGAGACGTTTTCCTTTTTTGGTTACCAAATTCACGCTTTGACTCTTGTCTGCCTGTTGTTGTTTGTCGGGGCAATGGGGAAATCAGCTCAACTTGGCCTCCACACATGGTTGCCAGACGCGATGGAGGGGCCAACGCCTGTTTCTGCTCTTATCCACGCGGCAACGATGGTTACGGCTGGCGTGTTTCTGGTTGCGCGGTTTTCTCCTGTGTTTGAATACGCGCCGGATGCTTTGATGGTGGTTTGCCTTGTTGGAGCTTTGACTGCGATTGTCGCGGCAACAATTGGTATGACGCAGTTTGATATTAAACGGGTGATTGCCTATTCCACGATGTCTCAACTCGGCTATATGTTTTTTGCTTTGGGGGTTTCGGCCTATAGCGCGGCTATGTTTCACCTTGTCACTCACGCCTTTTTCAAGGCATTGCTTTTCTTGGGGGCGGGGTCCGTCATCCATGCCATGTCTGGCGAACAAGATATGCGTAAAATGGGCGGAATTTGGAAGAAAATTCCTGTGACCTATACTTTGATGTGGATTGGTTCTCTGGCTTTGGCTGGGTTTCCTTTCTTTGCTGGTTTTTATTCCAAAGATCTGATTCTGGAGGCCGAATGGGCTTCTGGGTCGGCGGTGGGCCATTTTGCCTATTGGGTTGGGATTGTCGCGGCTTTGTTGACGGCCTTCTACAGTTGGCGTTTGCTCATCATGACGTTTCACGGGAAGGCGCGGGCTGACCATCACACAATGGAACACGTCCATGAATCGCCTGCTGTGATGCTTGTGCCTCTTGCTGTTTTGGCAGTTGGGGCAATCTTTGCGGGGACTGTGTTTAACGGTGTGTTTGCGGAGCCGAAACACCAGTTGGTAGAAGCCGCCCACGGAGCAGGCGCAGACGTGGCGGTTCAAATGGAAGAGCCACCAAGTGATTGGAACCGCGATGATTTCTTTGGAAAAAGTTTGATGGTTTTGCCAGAGCATGACTCGGTGGCCAAAGCGCACCATGTTGAGCTCTGGGTGAAGCTTCTTCCTACGATTATGGGGGTTTGCGGGATATTGCTTGGCTATCTGGCCTATATGTTTGTCAAGACTATTCCAGAAATCACCGTTAAACGGTTCAAAAAGCTTCATACGCTTTTCTTCCGCAAATGGTTTTTTGACGAGATTTATGACCTTGTCTTTGTTCGGAGCAGTGTGGCTCTTGGGAATTTGTTCTGGAAGGGCGGAGACCAAAAGATCATTGATGGGTTTGGGCCAGATGGGGTGTCTCTGCTTTCCAAGCGTGTGGCTGCAATTTTGGGACGGTTCCAGACTGGATATGTCTTCCAATATGCGTTTGTCATGATGATAGGCCTTGTTGCCTTGGTGTCGTGGGTGGCGTTCCGAGCTGGTTTGTTTGGCCAGTAGAAAAAGAGAAAAAGATGATTGATTTTCCCATTCTCTCCTTGATGACTTTCCTGCCTTTGGCGGGAGCGGCTTGTCTTCTTCTTGTGCGGGGGGATGAGGAGCTGGTGGGAAGACTTTCCCGCTTGATTGCTTTGGCGGTTTCTGGACTGACCTTTCTACTGTCGGTCGCTATGATGATTAATTTTGATCCGGTGGTGAGTGGTTTCCAGTTCGAAGAAAAAATAGTCTGGTTCCAAACTGCTGGAATTTCTTATCACATGGGAGTTGACGGTATTTCCTTTTTCTTTGTCGTTCTTTCGGCCTTCCTGACTCCAATTTGCATTCTGGCCAGTCAACATTCTATTACAAAGCGTGTTCGCGAATATATGGCGGCGTTCCTTCTGCTTGAAACCTTTATGATCGGGACATTCTGCGCTTTGGACGCGGTTCTGTTTTATACCTTCTTTGAAGGTGTCCTCATCCCGATGTTTATTATCATTGGGGTTTGGGGCGGCCCGCGCCGTATTTATTCGGCCTTTAAGCTGTTTCTTTATACCTTGCTGGGTTCAGTTTTGATGCTGGTTGCTTTGCTGGCGATGTATATTCAATCTGGCACAACGGATATTCCTTCCCTGATGCAATCATCCTTTCCGGTAGAGATGCAGTTTTGGTTGTTTCTGGCTTTCTTTGCCAGTTTTGCGGTCAAGATGCCTATGTGGCCGGTTCATACGTGGTTGCCGGACGCTCACGTTGAGGCTCCGACGGCGGGTTCTGTTATTTTGGCGGGGGTTTTGCTTAAAATGGGGGGGTATGGGTTCTTGCGTTTCTCCCTGCCGATGTTTCCTGATGCAACCCAATTCTTTACGCCCTATATCTTCGCTTTGAGTGTTATTGCCATCATCTATACATCGTTGGTGGCGTTGGTTCAGACCGATATGAAGAAAATGATTGCCTATTCTTCGGTGGCGCATATGGGTTTTGTTACGCTCGGGATTTTTACGTTAACTGTGCAGGGCGTGCAGGGGGCTATCTTCCAAATGCTGAGCCACGGGATTATATCGGCGGCCCTCTTCCTCTGTGTGGGGGTTGTCTATGACCGCTTGCACACGCGGGATATTAATCGTTACGGCAACCTTTCGAAGAATATGCCTTTGTATGCGACAACCTTCGTTATTCTAATGTTGGGGTCCGTTGGTTTGCCAGGGACATCTGGATTTGTCGGAGAATTTCTTGCCCTGCTGGGGGCATTCAAAGTCAACACAGTGGTCGCGACTTTTGCTGCAACGGGAGTGGTGCTGGGGGCAGCCTATATGTTGCTCTTAACCCGCAAAATTGTTTTTGGTCCCAAAGTGAATGAAGACGCAGCCGCAATGCTTGATCTGGACGGGCGCGAGAAACTCTATTTCCTGCCTTTGGTTCTGCTCGTGATTTGGTTAGGGGTGGCCCCGGGATATATCCTTGATCGCACACAACCGGCGGTCCAGACTTTGGTAAACGACTACCAAACGCGGCTAACTCAGCCTGTTCTCCCCTCATCGGAGGTACTGAATAATGACCAATAATATCCCTGATATGATGAGCGGTATGGTGCTTAGCCCCTTGAAGCCAGAGCTGTTCTTGGCGGGAGTGGGCTTGCTTCTTTTGCTTCTTGGGGCTTTTCGTGGCAACGCGAGCATCAATTTCATTCTCTCGGCCGTTGTGGCTTCTTTTGTTGTGGCCATCGGCTTTACCTTGCAAAGTGACTGGTCTCCGATTGATACCTTGGGCGGCATGGTTCTTATGGACGGCTTTGCAGGATGGATGAAAGTCTTGGTTCTTTCTGGGCTTTCGGCGTCTTTGCTTTTGTCTGTTTCGTGGCTGCGAGAGAATAGTTTGCTACGTTTTGAATACCCGCTTCTGGTTTTATTCTCTGGTATTGGCATGATGCTCATGCTCTCGGCCAATAATTTTCTGGCTCTTTATGTGTCTTTGGAACTTTCCTCTTTGTGCCTTTATGTTTTGGCGGCTATTCGGCGTGACGATGTTTTATCCTCCGAAGCGGGGGTCAAATATTTTGTTCTGGGGGCATTGTCTTCTGGATTGCTGCTTTTTGGTATTAGTTTGGTTTACGGGTTCACGGGAACAACCAGTTATGCCCTCGTTGCTCAGGCATTGGGTTCAGCGGAAGAAATCCCGCTTGGGGCGATTGTTGGTATGGTTTTCATTCTGGCAGGGTTGGCTTTCAAAATTTCGGCGGTTCCCTTCCATATGTGGACACCTGATGTCTATCAAGGGGCTCCGACACCAGTGACGGCTCTGTTTGCGATTGTGCCAAAGGTTGCCGCCTTTGGGTTGATTATTCGGCTTCTTTTTGGACCGTTTGAATCTCTGGGGCCGGAATGGACGCAAATCATTTCCTTTATGGCTGTGGCTTCAATGGTTTGGGGAGGTTTTGCAGGGGTGGCACAAACCAACTTCAAACGCCTGCTGGCCTATAGTTCGATTGCCAATATGGGCTATGCTTTGATCGGGCTTTTGCCTGGGGTTCCCGAAGGAGTAGGGGCCGTCATCCTTTACCTGACAATTTACATGGTCATGACGGCGGGGGTTTTTGCTGTCTTGATGGGGCTTCGCCGCAATGGGCAATCGCTTGAAACAATTTCGGATTTTGCAGGTTTGTCGCAAACTTCTCCTTTCTATGCCTATATCCTCGCGGCGTTGATGTTTTCCATGAGTGGCATTCCTCCGCTTGCAGGGTTTTTCAGCAAATTGTTTGTTTTTCAGGCAGCCGTTGCCGGAGGGTATATTGCGGTGGCTGTGATCGGGGTTTTGGCTTCGGTCGTGGCTTCCTATTACTATTTGCGCGTGGTTAAAGTGATGTTCTTTGACGAGCCGGTTTTGCCTTTGGAAAAAACTTGTTCGTGGTCACGAAAAATAGTTGCGGCAGCATCGCTTGCCTTTATCTTGCTTTTTACCCTGATGCCGAATGCTTTGTTTGATCGGGCACAGGCAGCGGCGGCTAGTCTGTTTCAGTAAGTATGGATCACAGCAAGTGGACCCGTCACTTTTTCGAA
>JAEUKO010000038.1:0-8012 GCA_016794285.1 Alphaproteobacteria bacterium
TTGCCGTGATAAAGAGCCGCGACTTTGTACCCTTCAGCTACCAACACTTTGGTAATAGACAGACCAATCCCGCGTGTCCCGCCTGTTACAACTGCAATTTTTTGCATCAACTTACATCCTATTTCATTGTTAAAAGATTTGTTTATTCGACCCGTTCAACACACATGGCAATTCCCATGCCGCCACCAATGCACAAAGTTGTAAGGCCCTTACGCGCCGAGCGGCGTTTCATTTCGTGAAGCAACGTCACCAAAACACGCGCCCCAGATGCACCGATAGGATGCCCGAGCGCGATGGCCCCGCCATTGACGTTGACCTTGTTCGGATCAAACTTCATATCTTTCAGAACCGCGCAAGCTTGAGCGGCAAAGGCTTCGTTTGCTTCAACAAGGTCAAGGTCTGCCACGCTCCACCCTGCTTTTTGCAAAGCCTTTTGGGACGCAGGAATAGGCCCTGTCCCCATGATAGCCGGATCAACACCAGATGTTGCCCATGAAACGATTTTGGCCAAAGGAGAGAGTCCCCTTTTCTGTGCCTCGCTCAACTTCATCAGCAGGACCACCGCCGCGCCATCATTGATTCCCGAAGCATTCCCCGCCGTGACCGTTCCATCTGGTTTGAAAGCGGGACGCAGTCCAGCTAGGCTCTCCACTGTGGTTCCCGCGCGAGGAAATTCATCTGTATCGAAAATAATATCCTGTTTCTTCTGTTTGATCGTGACGGGAACAATTTCGTCTTTGAATTTCCCGTCCTTGATGGCCGCCTCAGCCCGTTGCTGTGAAGTCGCTGCCAAAGCATCTTGGTCGGCGCGAGTCAGAGAATATTTTTCAGCAACGTTTTCCGCCGTCACCCCCATATGATAGCCATTGAAAATGTCCCACAACCCATCACGGATCATGGTATCCACCAACTCGGCATTGCCCATCTTGGTTCCACTCCGAAGATGAAGACAATGAGGAGACTGGCTCATGCTTTCTTGTCCACCGGCAATCACGATAGAAGCATCGCCCGTAACAATTGATTGAAAGCCCAGAGCAACAGACCGCAAACCCGACCCACAAACCTGATTGATGGTCATGGCTGTTTTATCCGCAGGGATACCCGATTTGATCGCCGTCTGACGCGCCGGATTTTGTCCGACTCCCGCCGTTAAAACCTGCCCCAGAATAACTTCGTCCACATCATTCGGAGAAACACCCGACTCGGCAAGCACGGCCTTGACCGCAACCGTTCCGATCTCGACAGCGGAAAGCGTGCTCAAAGAACCCGAAAATCCCCCAATAGCTGTTCGTTTGGCCGCAACAATAACAACCGGATCTGATGACATGACACACTTCCTTCTGAGATGAAAATTAGATGCGAAGACTATGCACTCTACGCAGCTATTTTCAAGGGATGTTGTCAAGTTTATCCATGCTGCGCCGCAATCAAACTTGCGAAAGGATCCAGTTCTTGGTGGGTGTCCACACTTGACTTCTGGCGGAGGCCCCAACCATCATGCTGATATGGCCGCAATCGGGTTCTAGCACCCAAACATTCGGAAGCTGCCTGACCAAGGCCCGAGCCGAGGCTGGAGGAACAATTTTATCCCGAGCCGGCACAATAACCAAAGACGGCTTTTTGATTTTACGCGCCTGAATCGGAACTCCGGCGATTTCCCACTTTCCATGACAGGGTTTATTCTCCAGATACCACTCACTCACCGCTTGACGCGCCACCCCCGCCGGAAGATCAGCTCCCCCATTCACCCAATCCTCGACCGCCACGAATAATTCTGCCGCCGCGCTCTCCATCTTCATTTCGGAAAAAGCCGAAAACTTCCGCGCCACCAAGGACGGATCGACACCCGCGAAAATCATTTGCAGCCAAGCCGCTGGCATCTGGTCAAGGTGAGCAACGCGAGGAAGCCCCTCCTTCGCCCAGACAGTCACAGCCTCTGGAAATCCGCCTTTGCCTCCGGCCTTAAAGTCCCAAGGTGTCGCAATAAAGGTCAGGGCTGAAAAAACCTCAGGATACAATATATCAGCGGCAGCAAGAAAAACTCCGCCCATGCAATACCCCATACCCACCAAAGGCGGGCCATCAGGGTTTTTCTGTAACCAGGCCAAGACCTTTCCTAACTTGACAGAAATCGCCGATTCAAGTGTGGCAAGCTCAGGGTCTTCACGCACATTCCCCCAATCAAGAAGATAGACATCGAATCCCTGATGGGCGAGGTAGCGCACCAAAGAACGGTCGGGCAAAATATCCAGAATTTCCGGCCCGTTGATTAAAGATGGGATCACCAAAATGCGGGCGCGAGGAGCTTTCAGTCGTCCCCGAGTTTTTGCCGCAAACCAAACAAGACGCGCACTTCCATCCGACCACACAATACTTTGCCGTGCGGGGTGTCTCTCATACGGATGTATTTGATAGAGCCGAATACCTTGCATGACTTTTTCCATGCTGGCTTTGACATTACGCCCATCCGTCTTTTCCCAGAACGCATCATCAAACCGTTTTCCTTTACCTAAGTAAGGCCGGATGAATGAGTCCGTCATCATACCAAGTTGCAGCAGGAAAGACCGACTGCGATAAGATTTTGGAGAGCTTGCGTGACCCGTAAAGGACATAATTCAATTCTCTGTAAACATTGCAAAAGATTGTGAAGTATCAATCTTTCCCGCAGCAAAATATTTGTAGAACCCATTGATTCATGCAACAATACTTCAAGTTCTTGCAACAACTATATTCAACAGGTGTCCCATGTCTGCAAAAAAAGGCAGTGATAAGCCAACCGTTATTAAAAAATATGCGAACCGCCGTCTTTATGATACGGGGCGAAGCAGCTACGTCACTCTTGATGATCTGTGCCAGATGATTAAAGAAGGCTACGACTTTGTTGTTTATGATGCCAAGTCTGGCGAAGACCTCACCCGCGGTGTTCTCACGCAAATCATTGTTGAACAGGAAGCCAAGAGCGGGAACAACAATCTCCTGCCCACCAATTTCTTGCGCCAGTTGATCGGGTTTTACGGCGACAATATGAGTCCGTTGGTCCCCAATTATTTGGAACAGACTTTTGGTGCTTTTACCAAAAACCAAGACCAGATGCGCGACCAACTGAACAAATCTTTTGGCGGAATTTTTCCTGTTAGCTCGTTCGAAGAGCTAAGCAAGCAGAATATGGTCATGTTGGAAAACGCGATGAAGGCTTTTGGAAATTTTGGACTAAAGAATAAAAAATCAGAGGAATAAACTCTCCTCCCTCAAAAAATTAGGCCCCAAACGGGGCCTTTTTTATTACTGAACAGACGCTGTATGCGGCGTTGCCGAGTTCTGGTCACTGACTCTTTGTTCGTCATCTGTCGCTAACCAAAGCCGTTCAATACTCGGGAGTCCATAGGCGTAGCCCTGAATGTGGTCGATTCCATCCTTGGCCAGAATATCAGCTTCGGCCAATGTTTCTGCCCCCTCCCCCACCGTTTCAAGATTCATTCCAGACGCGAGAGAATGTAAGGTTCGGATAAAGAGTTTGTTTCCTTCTTTATTCATTTCCTGAACAAAAGATTTGTCAATTTTGACAATATCAAGTGATAGCTCTTTGATCTGTGAGAACGCCGTTTGCCCAACGCCGAAATCATCCAGCGCAATTCGGCATCCCAAATCTTCAAGCACCCGAATAACCCGCAACGTTTGGTTAAGGTCACTCATAGCTACGCTCTCGGTAATTTCAACGATCAAGCGATTGGCAACATCCACATGATCGCGTAGCTCAAGCGTCACCTCCTTGAGCCAGTCAGGATCCGTCAAAGTATGGTTGGAAACATTGACTGACAAACTGATGGTCGGAAAACTTTTCAATTCATAAATCGCCTGCCGCACGCAGTAAGTATCCACCAAGCGGGTCAAACCCATCTTCTCAACAGCAGGAATAAAGCTCCCCGCCGAGCGAATATTTCCGTTCTCGTCAATCATCCGCATGAGGCATTCATAGAATGAAACATTGCTGGTTCGTGAATTGACAATTCCTTGGAAAGCCAGCTTGACGCGGCCCTCGCGGAAGGCTTTGAGAAAATCATCCCCAACCGCCAGCGCATCTTTGAAACTATTGACCTCTTCATTCAACTTGTCGGTATAACCGGCAAAACAGCCACGGCCCTTTTGTTTGGCTTCTTGCAACGCCATATCAGCCCTCGTTGCCACAGAGTTAGCCCGCAAGGCAGGGTTATCAAGTTTGATCCCCCCGATTGATACCATGATATGCAGAGGGCGTTCTTCCGTCATAATCGGCTGGCGGTAAAAAACCTTGATGATGTTATTCGCGGTGTCGGCCATCTCGGCTTGATCTGCCATAGGAAAGAGCAAGGCAAAAACATCCCCGCTCCAACGGAGGACTTGCGCTCTTCCGTGGACCATGTCTTGAAGACGTTTTTCGGTTTCAAGCAAAACGTCATCAGCCAATTGAGACCCATAAATCTCGTTGAGCAGAGAAAGTCTGTCTATCCCCACAGCCAACAAATAGCCCCGCGAATAATCCCTCTCTCTATTTTCCAGCAAAGACTCGAGACTTTGCAGCAACGCCTGACGACCTGAACTTCCCGAGAAGGCATTGCTAATAGAGCTTCTGAAATCCATTTTACGAGAGTTCTTTTTCTGACGTTCAATGGTCTGGGTATCCAGAACCAAAAGACTTTGGATCGTTGTTTTCTTTGAAACTTTGTCATGGTGAACAACGCCCGTTTCTATAACCGGAATAAGGGTTCCCTCCGGTCTCACCATTTTATAAGAAAGGCTGAAATTTTTATCACCAGATGTACTTTTGCCGATTGTATCGGCTAAGGAGAGCTGACGACTTACCAAGTCGGTTGGACAAATAAGCTTAAGAAAATTTTCCTTGTTTCTTGGCAGGGCCTCTTCCTCAAGGCCTAAAACACCAAGACAGTCCCCCATGAATTCATAGCGGTCCTCTTCAACATGGTAAAGGTAAGCCGCCTGCCGACTGGCCCGCAAAGAGGAAGAAAGGTGGTGAAGCCAAAGCTCGGACCCAGACATAAAAACATTCCCTCAGCAGAGCAGGCTGCGTGCCCAACACGTCCTCCCCGCCCAATCTCTAGGTTCGAGGAAGATGCCACAAATTACAACCCCAATCATGCCGGATAAATGGTTAGCAGGTCCTTTATATTCTTTCAAAAAAACAGACTAAAGTCAGTGTTATGAAAGAATCCTAACGAACCTGCCCAGCCACACGGTCACGAGCTTCCATAGCTATGTCCATAGCTTCTGCCCGCCCTTCATGAGCAATGGTTGTCATGACCCCATCGCTATATGTAAACAAAACGGAGGCTGAAGTCCCGCCCTTGCTATTCACGCAAGCAATTTCAAAGGCTTTGCTTTGCGCAGCTCCGGTTGAGACTTGGGCCGGAATAGCCGCGTATTCCCCGCCACAGCGAGATTTAGCCCGAGAGAGGTATTGATCGACTGCGGCCTCATAGCCAGAAGATGACATTGCCCGTTGCTCGGCACTTCCATATAAGCTGTCTGTTTTCCAACTATAGGCGCGATAAGAAGTGCTGGAAGCTGCCGCCGCGTGAACCCCTCCCTGAACCGTCACCCCAGCCGATTTCAACAATGATGAGAAATCATCCGAAGACTTGAATCCAGATGGGGACGAAGAGGCCGACGAGACCGCTGCAGGAGAGTAAGAGACAGGAGCCACAACAGGTGTTGGAGCAAGAGGAGCCGGAGGAATCACAGCAGCAGGTCCCGCAGCAGGCTCAACCTGCGCGACACGCGCACTGGCTGCCTCAGAGCGCAACATCTGAATCTGGCTTTCCAGTTCTCCAATTCTCTGGTTGCCCTGAGATAATTGAGACTGAAGAGCGAGAAGCGAAGATGATTGGTCAATTTTTGCTTTCGCCTCGACAGTAGATTGAGCAGATTTTGCTTGATCCAGTTGTTTCTGCAGATCGTTAATTTGCTGACCTTGAACTTGCGACTGACGGGTTGCAACATCCAGCTTCGCCGAGAACTCTGTCTGAGCACTGAGAAGCTGAGCTTCCAAATCTGCAACTTTTTTGGTTTTCTCCTCAAGCTGGGCCTTCACATACATTTGATCGGACTGTGACTTGGTATTGAAACTGCTCAGTTGAGCCTCAGCTTCCTGCAATTTCTTTTGCAGCAGAGCATAATCCGCGTCTTTTTGCGCCAAACTGCCTAATTTCGTTGATGTTTCGTTTTTGACTGCTGCGAGTTGAGCTTCCAGCTCCGCAACCTTTTTGGTCTTTTCGTCAAGCTGGGCTTTAACTGCCAAGCCATCTGTCTGCGACTTCGAATTAAGAACACTCACCTGAGTTTGCGCATCCTGTAGCTCTTTTTTTAACAAAGCGTACTCAGCGTCTTTTTGCGCCAAACTGCCTAATTTCGTTGATGTCTCGTTTTTGACTGCTGCGAGTTGAGCTTCCAAATCCGCAACTTTTTTGGCCTTCTCATCAAGCTGGGCTTTGGTTGCTAATAAGTCTGCCTGAGACTTTGCTGACAGGTTTGTGGTTTCCCCCTCAATTTGAGAAAGTTTTTTCTCAAGCTCGGCAAGCTTTGCTTCCTTCTGAGAAAGAGCCTCTTTCGCTGATCGTAATTGTGCTTCTTGTTCCGCACGACCAGATGCTTGGGTGTTCGACTGCGCCAATTGGGCTTTCAACTCCGAAATTTGAGCTGCTTTTTGAGCAGAGTCTTCCTTCAAGGAATCAATCTGAGCCTGCTGCTCAGGAGAAATACCTCCATTTTCAGCTTTCTCTTTCAGGCGAGAAATTTCCAAATCCTTGGCTGTTAATTGATCTTCTAGAGTCCCCAGCATCGAGATTTGGGCACTCTTAGCCAGCTCAGGATCGAACAACATATATTCAATATCTTTTTTCTCCTGAACACATTTGGCTTTTTGCCCTTCGAGCAGAGCGCCAAGGCGACGGATTTCCCGTTGAGACTCTTGGAACCGCCGCGTAGCTTGTTCCAAATCCCAATTGCCCCCAGCCGCTTTTAGTTGGGTTACTTCAGACTCTTTCTGAACTTTTTCTAAGGTCTTTTTTAACGTTCCGTTCTCAGATGTCAGCGTATCAATTTGACCTTTGAGAGCCCTCAGTTGAGCTCTTTGCTCTGAATCGTCTGCGCCAGCCGCAGGTTGTATAGCAGCGGCTTGAGCATCACGCGCTTTGAGATCAGTATTCTCTATCTGCAAAGCCGCAATTTTTTCTTTAAGATCTTTGATCTCTTGGGGCGTGTCCTTCCCTGCCTTTGCCAAATCTGGTTGCGGGCGATTTTTGAGCGCGTCAATCTCCGCCAACAATTTGGCGTTCTCCGCCTGAAGATCAGCTAGTTTCAGAGACTCTGCCGCTCCGCTCTCACCAGCCTTCGCACCAATTTTGACTTGGTTGCGCAGCGTTTCATTCTCGGCTTTGAATGTCGTCATGTCGCGCTGGGATTTTTGCAAATCCTTTTGTATCTCAGCCAATTTCTCAGCTGTTTCTTTTTGGTCCTGCACCCCTTTTTCAAGAGTTGAAATCTGTGCTTGCAAATCCGTATTTTGTTTCTTGGCCAATTCAAGATCAACTTCTGCTTTCTTTAGATCCGCAGTTAGATCAACCACTTTAGGAGCTTTGTCCTGCGCCTCAGCCTTTTTGCGCAGATCAGAGTTTTCGAGTTCAAGGGCCCGAAGTTTTTCTTGTAAATCCCCCAGAGCCGGATTATCCCGCCCGAGTGATTTCTTTTCCTCTTCTTTGGCATTCCCTAGTGTTGATTTAAGACGAAGGTTTTCCTCTTGGGCCTGCAAAATATCGTCCCCAACATTTCCCCCCGAAGATGGTTCAGCTTGAAGAATGTCTTCGGCTCTTGGCTCTGCCGCCCGCGCTTGTTCAAGCTTATCGGCTTTGCTCCCTGTTGCTTTTCCTTTGTTGCTGCCCCCATCCAAAGCTGGAGATTTCAGGCCAGACAGGCACGTGGCAAGTTCAGATTGACCATCTTCAATCCGTGCAAGTTTGTAA
>JAEUKO010000038.1:8038-18886 GCA_016794285.1 Alphaproteobacteria bacterium
GAGACTCTTTCAAACTTTTGGCAAAACCCGCATCAGCCCCGACCCCCAGAACAAGGGTTTGGGATGTTTGCGGTTCAATTTCGAAAGTCTGGGCAGACCCTGATCCGACACGAACGGAGGCCGTCAATTTTTTTCCGGCTTTGAACTTTGCCTCTTGAAAGTCAAAGGCCAAAGAATATTCACCGTTGGTATTTTGACCGATTGTCACAACGGAATTATTGCCGAACTTTTGAGCCATCGTGCAATAGCTGCCTTGTGTCATACTGGCAACACGGCTAATCGCCCATCCTGTTTTGGCTTCCGCCGTTTCAGCCTTGGCCGCCGCAAGAACCGGACGGGCAAGCGATGATCCAGCAAGCAAGCTCACTGCCGTTAGAAGAAAAATACGACTGGCTTTGAGGGCAACGGTTTCTTTACTCATTATCTTATCCTTTGTAACAAAAAATCTATCAAAAATTTTATCCTAAGAGGCACTATCTGTCCGCACGACCAAAACTTTTTGTCCGGTTTGTGGGTTCTTATACATTTCCCCAACTGGACGAACCGCATCACCATCATACTGACTGAGGGCTCTAAAAACCGCATCCTCAAACAAGCCAACTTGGGAGACTGTCTCTTGAAGAGCAAAAGACCGCTCACACTGCCAAATCAACTGAACATCGGCATCTTCAGCCCAGACGCCCAAGACCTCGGAAAGCGGCGAGCCTGATATGCCAAACCAACGTGTCTCGGGCTCTCCTTTTGGAGTTGGAATATGAGAGAGGGACTTGGTATGAGACGCCTGATCGACTTGCATCTCGCGTTCAAGTGGCAAAGGCAATAGTGTTTCAAGCCCTGCCGCAGGTTCTGCTTTTCCAACTTTCTCAACTTTTTCAACTGGCACCGCCGTACTGGAGGTCACTGTTGAGGCCGGAGACATCATCACGGGATTGAGCCCATCAGAGCGATACTGTGAATGGAGATCTTTTCCTCCAGCTTCGGCAATCATTTTGTTGACCGCGTCCTGAAACTTCCCAACATAGGAGAAGTCTTTCTCGAGCAGAGGTGACGTAGTAGAGGCCCACAATAAATCTGTTTTCTGACGAACCGACCAACGTTTCAAAACTTCACGCACCGTTTCTCCCTTGCGGGCACGCCATGATTCAACAAGCACCACTGGAGCGGGAACAACTACCGTCTTGTTGTCCTTGACCATTTCATCTTCAGCAGGATCAGGATTGGTTGGTGCAGGCGTCAAAACCTCCTCCCGCGTGAGAGGCATTGGTATTGACATTGCAGGTGAGCCGGAGGGTTGTCCGCTCATCTTCCCTTCGTCATACCAATCGTCTGAAAGGTCATATTTCTTTTTGATGGTATCGGGAACATAGCGATCTTCAAAAACCTGCAAAGCTGGGGCATTCGGATCACTCTCAGGACGCGCCACCGAAGACTTCTGCGCAGCAGCAAGACCAACAAGGGACGATGTAGAAAAATCAAATCCTGCCTGCGCCGAATTTGCCAAAGGAGGAAAACACAAACCCCCCAGCATTGTGGCTGACAACAAAAGGGTTTTGGCAAAATACGTTTTGGCAAAAATCATCGTTATTCCTCGATAAAGTTCAATTTCCTGAAGTCCAAGGAATACTCTAGGCTGAAGCCCCCTGCAACCGATTATTGAGGATTTAGGCTTCTCCATCCTCACTTTTTCCGGTTAATTTCTGGGCAAGAGCGGCGTGTAAATAGTCATCAATATCGCCGTCCAGCACAACCCCAGCGTCTGTCCGCTCAACCCCCGTCCGCAAATCCTTAACCATTTGGTACGGTTGCAAGACATAAGAGCGTATTTGGTGCCCCCAGCCAATTTCGCTTTTGGAATCATATTCTGCCCCACTGGCTGCTTCCCGCCGTTTTAACTCGGCCTCGTAAAGCCTTGCCTTGAGCATAGCCATAGCTTGGGCGCGGTTTTGGTGCTGAGAGCGTTCATTTTGGCAAGCCACCACAATCCCCGAAGGCAAGTGGGTCAGACGAACTGCACTATCTGTCTTGTTAACGTGTTGGCCCCCTGCCCCGCTGGAGCGGTAGGTATCCACCCGCAAATCCTTATCAAGAACTTCGATGTTAATCGAATCATCAATAACAGGCGTCACATGGACCGAGGCAAAACTTGTGTGGCGGCGGGCATTGGAATCAAAAGGAGAAATGCGAACAAGACGGTGAACCCCGCTTTCGTTTTTTAACCACCCATAGGCTTGAAATCCCTCAATTTTGACAGTCGCCGATTTAATGCCAGCTTCGTCCCCCTCGGAACGATCCAAAAGTGAGAGTTTATACCCGTTCTGCTCTGCCCACCTTGTGTACATCCGCAACAACATCTGGGCCCAATCACAGGATTCCGTCCCACCCGCACCCGAGTTCACTTCCAGATAGGCATCATTGCCATCGGCTTCGCCTGAGAGCAGACTTAGCAATTGAAGGCGCGCCGCCTCTTTTTCGATGGTCCTCAAAGCCGTTTCCGCTTCAAGAGCAACAGCAGTGTCCCCCTCAATTTCTGCCAGTTCCATCAATTCCAGATTGTCTTTGAGACCCGACTCGACTGTCCGCACGGAAGATAATTGTTGCTCAAGACGATTTTTCTCCTGCATCAGCTTCTGAGCTTTGTCAGGATTGGTCCACAGATTTTGATCTTCCGAGAGCGCGTTTAGCTCATCAAGACGGGATAGAGCAACATCCCAGTCAAAGATGCCTCCGTAGCAAACTCAAGGAATACTCAATACTCTTGGAAAGAGCTTCAATTTCTGCGCGCATCGTAACATACTTTCGGTTTGGTCAGGGACGGAAGATTAAGCAGCCGCTTGTTGTTCGTCAGACTCTTCTTCGGCGTACTGTTCCTGAACAAAATTAACCAAGGTTGCAACCAATTCAACCGTATTTTCAGGGGTAACAACCGCCGAAATCAGATTATTGTGGATAGTGGGGCTGACATCCGACCAAACCGCACCGGATTCTGCAACAACAGAGCGCACGTCTTCAGGTCCCGTCACCATCACACCAGAGATCAAGCCGCTTTCCGCCATCAGTTTAACTGCATCGCCCATCGCCATGACTGGTTTGTACGCTGCCATAAACCCACCGATAAAACGGCGTGTATGAGCCGTCAGTTTCAGTTTGTCGTGACTGCGATGCCCCCCGGGAATAATGAGAATCTCATAGTCCGCCGCCAAAGCATCCGCCAGATGTTTGTCCACGGCAAAATAATGGCCCCAGCCATTCCCCTGCCAGCCATTGGCCAAAGAATTTTCAACACTGATAATGCGAGGAGTTGCGCCTGCTTCCATCATGCCCCGTTGGAACATGGTCATTTCGATTTCATTGAATCCGTTAGCGACCAAAATGGCCGCATTCATGCCTGCAAGCGGTTTTTGCATTCGTGCTGTCTCCTTAAAATGAGTAATTATGTGGTTATCTTCGAATCTTGGTTGTTATGTATTGTTCAGCCACTCCCAAACAATCTGGACCTCTACCTTCAGGGCCGATACTTATGAAAAGCTTTGGGGTGGATGAACAATAAGAGATTTCTCCTTCAAAAGTCAATAGTTTTCTGCGATGGGACTCATCAACTTTGCTCGGGGCACGCAGCGTAAAAATTTGTCATTTGCCCCTAGGATACGGTGACATCCGAAAGAAAAGCTTCCCCTTTTCCTGCAGGCTCGTGTAAAACCAACCTATGTCTATTTCTCCGCGCTTTCTTCAAGATCTGCGTGACCGCCTGACCTTGTCCGAGGTCATTGGGCGGCGGGTCAAATTGACGCGCTCTGGCCGCGAATTCAAAGGATGCTGTCCGTTTCACCGCGAGAAAACACCTTCATTCTACGTGAATGACGATAAGCAATTTTTTCATTGCTTCGGGTGCGGGGCGCACGGAGATGTCTTGGGGTTTGTCATGCGTCATGACAACCTACCCTTTACCGAGGCTATCGAAGCCCTCGCCGCACAAGCGGGACTTCAAGTTCCCCGTCAGACCCAAGAAGATGTTCACCAAGCCAGACAGCAAAAAGGGCTTTATGATTTGTGCGAGGAAGCCGCCAAATGGTTCGAGACCCAGCTTCACATTCCGTCCAACAGAGAAGTTCTCGGCTACCTAACAGGGCGGGGAATTAAACCTGAGATTATTGACTCCTTTCGCCTTGGCTATGCGCCAGTAGAGGACCAAGGATTGCGCATTCATCTGCGCGGCCAAGGCTACACAGATGCCCAAATGATTGAGGCCGGAGTGGTTAAACCTTCGACCACCGGACGCGAGTCTTATTCTTTTTTTCGGGATAGGGTCATGTTTCCTGTCACAGATGCGCGGGGAAGAATCGTTGCGTTTGGTGGGCGTGTGTTACCCGATCACTTACGGCCTATACGATCAAGCGATCACAAGCCGCCCAAATATATCAATTCCGCTGAAAATCCTCTCTTTCACAAGGGACAGATGCTCTATGCCCAGCAACACGCCCGCATGGCGGCCGACAAATCACCGGTCATCGTGGTAGAAGGTTACATGGACGTGATTGCCTGCCAGCAGGCTGGTTTTCGGGGGGCTGTTGCCCCGCTAGGAACCGCCCTGACCCAAGAGCAAATTCTCGCCTTGTGGAAGATGATTCCGCTAGACAGCAAAGAGCCAATCTTATGCTTTGACGGAGATGATGCCGGGTATCGCGCTGCCGTACGGGCAATAGATAGAATCCTCCCGCTCTTGAAACCTAGCCAATCCGTACGCTTTGCTTTTCTCCCCCAAGGCGACGATCCCGATACCTATATCCGCGAAAACGGGGCCGCCGCTTTTGCGGAGCTGCTCGAACGAGCAATTTCTCTCGTAGATTTTTTGTGGACTCACCACACAATCGGCAAGGTTTTTTCGACACCGGAAGCGCAAGCGGGGCTATCTCAAACGCTGGAAGGACTAGCAGCCCAAATTCCTGAAGCTCAACTTCAATATTATTACAAGCAAGCGTTTCGGGATAAAACGCGGGCCTTGTTCGGCAAGTCATGGGCGGGGAAACCTATGGGGCGCAGCCCTTTCAAGGACAGCCATAAGAGTTCAGGGGGAAACGCTTCTTCTGTCGTTCTTCCTCCTCTCAGTCGCCAGAAGACCCAAGGAATGATTCCTCAACTCCTTCTTTTGACGTTGCTCAACCACCCTTATTTATACCCGTCTGTGCAGGATCACTTTCAGCAAATCGAAACAGACTCTCCCGAATTTCGTAGTCTTTATGACGCAGCTCTCGCGTATTTCGAAGAAAATGAGCCTGAAACTCTTGACAAAGAGGGAGCAACGCATCACATAACATCCTTTGGATTGGCTGAAACTCTGGACCGGTTGAGAAGTGACAGGTTTTATGTCCATGCTGGTTTCGCCCGCCCTGAAACCGAGCCGGAATTGGCTCTGGCGGGATGGTTGTCCTTGTGGGACCAGTGGGATAGATCCCGATTGCTGGTTGATATTCAGGCAGCACGAGCCGCTTTGCGCTCCTCTGTAACTCCTGAAAATGAAAGCCGGATGCTCGCATTACAGCAAATACAAAGAGAGAAAGACGCTGACTCCGCTTAATGGGCAAGGCTAGACGAAAAAAACTATGTCGTACCCCTTTGATTTTTCTGCAAAATCAGGTTAAATCGGCGAATCAGCTAATGTCCCGAATCGGGACCAGTACGGACAAAATATGATGGCGGCAAAGAAACAAGTAAAACCAGCACCTAAAACTTCGGCCAAGACTCCGGCTAAAGCTGCCGTGTCCAAAGCTCCTGCTAAGCCCGTCAAGGCGGCGGCGAAGCCTGCGCCGAAAAAAACTGAAACCAAAAAGCCCGTTGCCAAAGCTGCGCCAGCAAAGCCAGCTCCGAAAAAGACCGAGACTAAAAAATCCCCAGCAGCAAAGCCTGTGGCGAAACCTGCCTCTAACAAGAAAGGAGAGCCTAGCAACAAAGGTTCTCAGAAAAATTTAGTCAAGCCTGCGAGCAAGAAATCCTCTCCTGCTCCAACCAAAAATATTGTTCAGGAAAAAGTGAAAGACAAGACCCCCCCCGCTACCCCTACCAAAGCCAAGACCAAGGTTGTTGCAGCTCCAGTAAAAGTTGTCCCCGTCAAAAAAGTTGTTAAGCCTGCCAAAGAAACTCAGGAAGTTAAACCCTCTCCAGAGCAAGGATTGGTGACCGGACAAAAAGGCGGCCTTGAAAAGATTGTCAAGAAACTGATTGCTCGCGGGAAAGAACGTGGGTTTATCACCTACGACGAGATGAATAATGCTCTCCCTGCGGAGGAATTTTCTTCCGATCAAATTGAAGATGCCATGGCGATGGTTTCTGATTCCGGCGTGCAGCTGGTTGATGGGGCGGATGACATTAGTGATGAACCTGAAGCTCCCGCCAAAGAAGCTGCAAGCGAAGAAGAATATGAGAGCGGGGGCAATATTTCGGACGATGATACGGGACGGACAGATGATCCGGTTCGGATGTATCTCCGCGAAATGGGATCGGTTGAGCTTCTCTCTCGTGAGGGTGAGATTGCCATCGCCAAAAGGATTGAGGCCGGACGCGAAACCATGATCGGCGGGATTTGTGAAAGCCCGCTTGCCATTGAATCTATTGTTGCGTGGTACGAAGCCTTGCTCAAGGGTGACATTCTCTTGCGTGAAGTTATTGATCTGGACGCGACTTATGGCGGAGATGCGGCCTTTGGAGAAGTCGGATTACCTACCCCTCCTCCAGCTCCAGCCCTGCGCGAAGTTGAACCCGCCGAATCCACCGAAGGTGGAGAAGCCGGTGAAGGAAGCGGCGGGGGAGAAGAGGATGAGAACTCCCTCTCTCTGGCAGCCATGGAAGCAGAGCTGGCTCCCAAGGTTTATCCGGTTTTTGAAGGCATCAAGAAAACCTATAAAAAACTGCAAAAAGCCCAACAGGAAAAAATCGAAGCCGGCAAGAACGCAACGCCCGCTATCCTGAAAAAATACGATCAGCTCAAAGCCGAGATGGTGGCTTTGATGAATGATGTTAAACTGCACAATGCGCGTATCGAACAATTGATTGAGCGGCTTTATAAAATGAACCGCGATCTTGTTTCTCTTGAGGGGAAAATGCTTCGTATGTCCATAGAGTGCGGGGTAAAGCGCGAAGATTTCTTGGCTCATTACGAAGAAACTTTGCTCTCGGGCAAATGGCATGACAAAGTTAAAAAACTCACAGGCAAAGGCTGGGTCAAATTCGCTGAGAAATATAAAATCGAAGTGGACGCGCTGACAGGCCAAATTGAAGCGATTGCCGCTGAATCCGCCCTGCCCTTGATGGAATTCAAACGGATTGTCACGACGGTTCAAAAAGGTGACAAGGAATCCAATCGGGCTAAAAAGGAAATGGTTGAAGCCAACCTTCGCCTTGTGATTTCGATTGCCAAGAAATACACCAACCGTGGCCTGCAATTTCTTGATTTGATTCAAGAGGGCAATATCGGCCTGATGAAGGCCGTTGATAAATTCGAATATCGGCGCGGGTATAAATTTTCAACCTATGCGACATGGTGGATCCGGCAAGCGATTACCCGTTCCATTGCGGATCAGGCGCGGACTATCCGCATTCCCGTTCACATGATCGAAACCATCAACAAATTGGTGCGGACCTCGCGTCAGATGATGCACGAAATAGGACGCGAACCAACCCCCGAGGAATTGGCCGAACGGCTGCATATGCCTCTCGACAAAGTCCGCAAGGTTCTCAAAATTGCCAAAGAACCTGTTTCGCTCGAAACGCCGATTGGGGATGAGGAAGACTCTTCGCTCGGTGATTTCATTGAGGACAAAAACGCCATTCTCCCCGTCGAAAGTGCCATTCAGTCAAACTTGCGCGAAACAACGACCCGCGTTCTGGCCACCCTCACCCCACGGGAAGAGCGGGTCTTGCGGATGCGCTTCGGAATTGGAATGAACACCGACCACACGCTTGAGGAAGTTGGGCAGCAGTTTAACGTGACACGGGAGAGGATTCGCCAAATTGAGGCGAAAGCCCTGCGGAAACTGAAACATCCATCCCGCTCACGCAAGCTGCGGAGTTTCCTTGACACTTAAATATTGTTTTCAGGCCCCATCCCTTCGTGGTATAGGGGGCTTGTTGCGCCTGTAGCTCAGCTGGTTAGAGCGGACCGCTCATAACGGTTTGGTCGGGGGTTCGAGTCCCTCCAGGCGCACCACCCTCCTTTTTTGCAGGCAATATAGAACATAATTCTACGCTTTCGCATAAGCCAACATTATACTGTTTCCAAGATAGTCTTTCTCTGATTTGATTTTTACGATGGAGCCTGGAGGGAATTCCCACACCTCATCTTCCGGATCATACCAGGGGGTTGGCAGCAACTGAACCAACCCATTTCCGAGATTGACCGCTTGTGTTCCACGAATCGTATCCGTTCCCTCCTCTAAAAGAACAACATACACTTCTACCGTGTCTTGACTCATTACTTACCTCCTAAAACGTTTGGCTTAAAATTTCCTTGCCCACTTACTTGTAAAATTTCCTTCGTCTGATCGTCCTGAACTACAAACCGTCCTTCATACTCGTAACGCGTTGCCGTGTTTCCTGAATTGACTTTGTTAGGGGCTGTATATTTTCTTCCATTTTGTATTGTCCTTGTAATTTGATCTGGTGTCCAGTTCCTGTTGCGAAGTTGATTTCCCCAGCGAACTTCTGATTTATGTTGTCCCAAAATCCAAGTTGTATTCCTTACATTTAGCCATAGCTTCCATAAATTATAAAGACGCCCAACAGGCAGAACTGTAAGCAACAATAGTTCCGGATAGACTGGCCTGATCGGCGGATCATAAATATTTCTTTGTTTTTCAACAGGCTCTGCCCAACATCGGCAGTTAAAATCTTCTCCCGGGTCGGGAGAATCGTTCCAATTGCGGATTGTGCGGTTATATTGGGCGTGACCTTTGCGGACTTTTTGATCCTCGACCGTACGCCAGATGTATTGACCGTGAGGTGTTTTAGCGGCTTCTTTATTCAAAGCTTTTACAGTTCCATCATCGGGTTTAGCTGTGCCGGTAGCAGGAAGGATGTGATCTTTTTGAAAAGCTTTGAGTGCCTCGAACACACCTTTATCCGCAATATCTGTAATACCAATTTTTTCATAGGGCTGATAATACCCGAGACGGTTCAAGGCTTTTTTCATCTGAATAACATCATACTCGTCTACAATGCCATTACTGGCAAAGGGTTTGGATAGTTCTATTTTCATGGGAAACTCGCTATGCGGGTAAAACAGGAAAAGGCCACGGTGCGGGTACACCTGTGGCCTTTACGAGGATAATATTCCTATTTTTGGGAAAAAAGTCAAGTGTTTTTTTAACGGACACGAACTCATTGTTCTTGTCTCAAAAAGAAATCTGTTACGCCGCTTCTCCGTCAATGCGCGGTCCGCATAAGATCGGCGCATAGAAAATTACATACAATAAAAAACAAACCGACCACAAAACCGCAGACCCCAAAATCCACAAAACAGAAAACTCTGTCGCCAAAAGGGGGCCAAAGACGCGCATAATCCCTGCCCCTTGCATAAGAAAGAAACTTATCTTTACCACCTTTCGGGCAATGATCGGTCTGCCTGTATGCCCTAGGGCCACACGGCACATCATCCCCAGCGTCATCGAACCAATGGACCCAACCGTTAAAGCGTGAATTGCAGGGGAGAACGCGATCCACTCGAACCCTGCCAAACCAAGAAGGAATAACCCCACAATAAGCCATGAAAAACCGGCATGAAGAATCCAAAGCATCGGCTGCTTGAGTATCATAACTGTATGATAATGACGAAACCGAATGGCGTGAATCGCCGAGGAAAGAAGAGCTATTCCACCAAACATAGGGGACAGAGGACCAAAAACCAGAAGACAAGCCCCGACCCCCACCAACGACACCATAGCGAGGCCATCTGCTATGGGTTGGTCTTTTTGAGAAACTTCATGTCCTCCCTGTCTCAGAGCAGATGTCGTAAACGATGGGATAATGCGCCCCCCAACGAGAGAAATCATCGTACCGATCATCAACAACGCCACATAAAGGAACTCTCGTTCTTCGGTCAATAAAAAGGCAAGATCACTAAAAAACAGGACTCCCAAAATCCCTAGAAAGATAAAATTCCGTTTGCTCCAACTTTTAATCAAGGGGATAGCCAGCATAAAGGCCAGCACCGGAGTAAAGATTGTTGCCCCCATAATCACCACCATGCGCGGCAAACCAAGTTCAACATTCATTAGAACGCGAGCAAGACCCCAGATGAGAACCAGTGCCAATAGCCTGATTTGGCGAACGGGTGCTCCCCCCGTCCAGTTGGGAACTGCCGTTAGCAAAAACCCCGCAACAATCGCCAAAGCAAAGCCATAAACCATCTCGTGTGCGTGCCACGAAACAGGGTCCGAAAAAACGACAGGAGCTATAATATATCCGGAGTACGCCCCCGCCCAGATAAGGATGCTCAAAGCACTATAGACCGCCCCAAGCAAAAAGAACGGCCGAAAGCCTCGGCCCAAAACCGGAGCCTTCAAAATATCCATTACAAAATCCTGACTTAATTTTATTGTACCAGCGGCTGGTCCACAGCCTTCATTCGGAATCCGCTAATTTTCGCTCTTCCTGCCAAAAGCTGCAAGTACTGGTTCAAGGCACTCTGCCAGCTTCTATCTTTTAGATAGGTTGCGATTGGCTCCCTTACCATATCAAATGTCATTTGCTGACCCTCAGCGCGTTTATGAACCTTGATAATGTGATAACCAACCTCACTGGCCACGGGAGAAGCTGATATTTCCCCTTCCTTCATTTGAAACAACGCCTGCTCAAATTTCG
>JAEUKO010000039.1:0-18763 GCA_016794285.1 Alphaproteobacteria bacterium
AAGGCCATCCATCTTTCTTTTCTGGATTCCCCTAGAATCCGCTTCGCGGATTCGGGGAATGACAAAAAGGGCGGCGTTCTTAAGGGGCGGGGGTTGGAAGACCCTGATGAGCGGTTTGAGGAATTGCTGCGGCTTCCTTCTCGTGCTTGACTCGGTACATATCCTTATCTGCGATTTCCATTATGCTTTCGAAACTGTTGCTTGCTGCGGCTGTATCATATTCGCCATATCCTTGACTGACACCAAGCAAAATACTTTGTCCATTATAGTTCATGGGGTCTTGGGTGATCTCCGAAAGAGTTTGGTCAAAAATGGGCCCAAACTCAGCGATGGTTGTGTTGGTGGCCAGAACCAAAAATTCATCACCACTTTTGTGGCAGAGTGTATCGACCGGACGCAACCTGCTCCCAACCCGATTGGCAAACTCAATAATAACGGCATCTCCTGCCGCGTGGCCATGGGTGTCGTTGACCTGCTTGAATTTATCAAGGTCAAGGGCAACCAGAACAAACCCTTTTGAGTGCTCCCTTTCAATCCGTGATCTTTCTCGTGCCACAGCCTCGGAAAGACCTTGAAAATTGGCGTAACCTGTCATCGGGTCTTTCGTGGTGCCCTCTCTTAGCCGAGCGTTCTCTTTGAAAATTCCACGCAAAGTCTCTTTGGCGGAGTCTTTGCTTTCTGGACCAGCATCGTTGTTTTCAAGGCACGCAAGCAGGGCCTCGAATTGTTCGCTAGAGAGATGATTGTCGTTGCTTGGCATGGTTCTCGTTTTCAAAAAGGCATCAACGAACCATTCTTTAACATAACATTAAGATTTGTCAAGAAAATTCGGGCAAGAAAAAGCCCGACTTGTGAGGGGTAAGGGGGACACAAGTCGGGCTGAGAAAATCTGTTGCTGCAAGGGGTAAGGGGGGGGGACAGCAGCAACAGATAGCTGGAAAATAGGCGGTGGTTACGAAACCAAAGACTCTCCTTCTTGGCTGTGAACAGACGGTGCGGCAGCGAGGGGGGTCGGGCTGGAGCCAATCCCCTCGAAAATAGTCTCTGCCCTATCGCCGCTGGAATAGGGTTTGACACCAACGCTGGCGCAAATGGGAATTTCCTCCCCGTTCCAAGCCAACGAAAGATTGTTAAGATGCCACGCCAAGGTCTGCACCCTTGAGAGAGCTTCGTCCCGTTTGGCATCGGCGAGGAGTAGAACAAATTCGTCCCCTTCAAATCGGGCGGCCACATCGGCTGGACGAACTTCATGGGCCAGAGTTTTGCCAACGAGACGCAGGCAAGCCTGTCCTGCTAATTGACCATAAACCATTTTGATCTGTGCAAAATTATCAAGGTCAATCACAACCAGCAAACCACCGTGGGACTGGAATCTTTTCGAGCGTCCCACCTCACGAGCGAAGGCCTCGGCAAAACCCCTGCGGTTTTTAAGCCCTGTCAAAGGATCGGTCACCAGCAGGTTTTCCAGCTCGGCCAGTCTTCTCTCCAGCGTGGCAAGAGGGCTGAGAGAAGGGGGCGGGGTGGTGGTGTATCCCAAAGAGGCTTGGCCCATCGTCATATTCTTATATATCCTTCAAACATCTTTCGTCAGTGTCTTGAGACATACCTTGCGAGATCCATGCCAAAAGAAGAACCACGTCTATATTCATAACTACAAAACAGGGTCTGTAGTTCCCTATCCGTCACCCCCGCTTTATAGGCGGGGGTCTGGCGTGTTAGAGTTTTACGTTGCCGGATATCCGCCTTCGCGGAGATGACAACGGGGGGAGGGATCACGGGGATGACGTTAGCTTTGTAGGCAGAAGACAGAGCGGCAAGTTTTTGCAGGACGGCAAAGTTTTCCCTCTTATTCGCCAATTTCGGTTGACCCTTTGGGGGGATCAAAGATAGAACTTCTCTCTATTGAGGTAAGTTTATGACCGTTCGAGACGATTCTTCTTTTTCTGGCACGTTTGAAACGGATGTTGTCATTATTGGGGCGGGTCCTGTCGGGCTCTTTGCGGTCTTTGAGCTTGGCCTTTTGGATATGAAGGCGCATTTGATTGATATTCTGGACCGCCCGGGGGGGCAATGCACAGAGCTTTACCCTGAAAAACCAATTTATGATATTCCCGGGTATCCGGTGGTCACAGGTCAGGAGTTGACCGATCGCTTGATGGAACAGATTGCGCCGTTCAAACCTGTTTTTCATCTCGGACAAATGGCTGAGACTTTGACCAAAACGGAGGATGGACGGTGGCAAGTTACAACAGACAGCGGAGTGGTTGTTCGGGCAGCGGTGGTTGTGGTTGCAGCCGGCGGGGGGTCTTTCATGCCCAAGAAACCATCTATCCCCGAGATTGAACGCTATGAAGGGCACTCGGTTTTCTATGCTGTCCGCAAAATGGATCAGTTTGCTGGAAAACATCTGGTGATTGCCGGAGGGGGAGACTCCGCGCTTGATTGGGTTTTGAATTTAGAGCCTATTGCGGCGAGCGTGACGCTTGTTCATCGTCGTGATGAATTCCGCGCCGCACCGGACAGTGTCAAGCGGATGCGGGCCCTCGTGGAAGATGGGAAAATGAAACTCGTCATTGCCGATATTACAGGCATTACCGGAGAGGGAGGGCAAATGACTGGCTTGAGGCTTCGGGATAGGGAAGGCAGCGAGGGAAACTTGCCTTGCGAGAGGTTGTTGGCGTTTTATGGGCTAACCATGAAATTGGGACCGATTGCTGAGTTTGGTTTGAACCTTCATGAAAATTTAATTCCAGTGGATACTGAAAAATTTGAAACCTCGACTCCCAGAGTTTTTTCTATCGGAGACATCAATTCTTACCCGGGAAAATTAAAGCTCATTTTGTCGGGATTCCATGAGGGAGCTTTGATGGCTCAAGCGGCCTTCCGTTATGTGTTCCCAGACAAAAAATTGCGGTTCCAATATACGACCTCTTCCAGTGATTTGCAGACAAAGCTTGGTGTGAACGACTCAGGAAGAGAGCATTAACAGCCGTGGCAGAAGACATTCGATGAGCAATCTTTTCTCTTTCCCTCCTTCTCGGTCCCCATCAGGCTTTTCCCCTGACGTCATGGGGGCTGCTTTCTATGGCTATCGGCGGGTGTGGAGCGAACGGGCCTATCTTGCCCGCTTGGCTTTTATTCCGATCTTGATGAAATTTGCCAGTATGGTGGTGGTTATTTCATTCGAGTATCAGGACAATTTCCTTCGTCAGGGGTTGATTATGCTGCCGGCTAGTTTTGCCGAAGGCTGGCTGCTTGCGCAGTTTCTTCGAACCTTGTTGATGGAGGAACGTTGGCCGACCATTCTTCCGCAAAAAACAGATGGTCCCGAAATGGCTCGTCTGATTTTGAGAGCGCAAGGAATTGTTGCGGCGACCTTGGTTTATGTTTTGATTTTGCTGTCTGAATATGTTTTGCGTCATTGGCTATTTCTGATGGAGGGGATTGCATCCTCGCAAGCTGAGTTGGCGAATGTTCAAACTGGGGCGAAAGAAGCTTCTTCGGCGGAAGGCAATCCCATTATGTTGATTCCGGCTGTTTTGCTACTACTGGGGTCTATTTGGGCGTTTCGCTTGATGTGGCTTCATGTCCCCTTTTCTGTGTTGATGGCTCCTCGCGAATATCTCAGAAATATAGCTGGTTTTGTGACATCCATCCGCATGATGGCGGTGTTTCTTGCTTCAATTGTTCCTTTGTCTTTTGTGGCGATTATGGTGCCACAAGGCATTGCCAACCTCGTTGGTGGAACTGGTCTTGAAGATGTGGGACGGTTTGTAATTGTGTTCTTGAGCGTTGCCGTGCAGACTGTGGTTGGTCTTGTTACCGTGGCAGCGATGGCTTTTGCTATGCGGGGTTTCTTGCCCAAATCTCCCCAAGCTTTTGCCGATGCAGAAGGAAAGGTAAAGTAAAGTCATGAAATTATATGTGACAGATTTTGACGGAGTCGAGCACGAACTGGAAGCAATTGAAGGCTGGCGTGTCATGGAAATTATCCGTGACTATGGCTTTCCGATTAAGGCTGAATGCGGGGGGGCCTGCCTTTGTGGAACGTGCCATGTTTATGTTGATCCGCAGTGGCTAGGAAAACTCTATCCTCCAACCGAAGACGAAACCGAACGGCTTGAAGAAGACGCGATGGGGCTTCAAAGCAATTCCCGCCTGTCTTGCCAGATCTTGATGTCTGATGCTCTCGATGGGCTGCGGGTTACAATGGCTGCGGGATCAAAGAAGGACTAAATATCGAGGACGTTTGGCAAGTCTTCGTAGAGAAGCGTGTAAATCTGCTGTCCGAAGAAAAAAACCGAAACCGTAATGGCTAAAGAAATTCCGGCGGCAATCAAGGCGTATTCAATAGCGGTGGCCCCTTGCTCACTACGGGTAAATACCTTGATTTTGTTCAACATAATCTGGACCACCTGTGCGAGACGTAAGGTTTTTGGTTGATTACCTAGTCTGTTAATTCTAACAAATAAACCTTCGTAAACGGTTAAAATAAAACGAGAGGCCAGTTTGTTAGTGTCCATCCAGAAAGTTCCAGATATGTGATGAAAATGGCTGATTTCCGAGAACCGTAGCGGAACGTACATCAAGGTACTTGAGCAACGGAAGCGCAGGAAACCACCATTTGCAGTCCATAGGTGGAAACTTTCTGGATGGACATTTAGGCCTTTGTATCAACCCGATGTGCCGTGGGCTCGCTGTTTGCCTTGGAAACTCCCACACGGGCCGGACGCAAAAGGCGATCGTGCAAAACAAACCCGGGTTCTAAAATCTGGACAATTGTTCCGGCGGGTTTGTCGGGAACCATTGTCTCAAACATCACTTCATGAAAATTCGGGTCGAACGGTTCATCCAAAGGCTCAATCCGGCGAATACCATATTTTTCGAAGCTTTTGAGAAAGGATCTCTCTGTTGCCTCAATTCCCTCAACCAAGGGTTTAATTCGTGTTTCTGCCCGCAAATCCTCTGGAATAGCCTCAAGAGCGCGGCGGAACGTGTCGGCGACATCCAGCAGGTCTCGCGCAAAACTGGCCACAGCATATTTACTGGCATCTTCCCGTTCCCGCAGGGAGCGTTTGCGCAAATTATCCATATCGGCAACGCTGCGCAGCAATTGGTCGGTAACCTCAGCAACTTTCGCTTCCAATTCAACGACTTTGCGGATCAGGGCGGGCCCCGCATCGGCCAAATCGTTAGGCAAGGGATAGTTTTCAGCGAGAAGAGCTTCTTCTTCCGCTTTTTGCTGGGCTTTGAATGCCGCTGGCCCCGACAGATCGGTAAAGCCGGATGGCGGGGGAGATTGGTCTGGTTTTTGGGATGTGTCTTCACTCATGAAGCTAAAATAAGCAAGGAAATAAGGAAAAGCAACAGCGTCAAGGCGAGAAAATTTAAGTATTCAACAGGGAAAACCGCAGGGGAAAGCAGAGGGAATGTTTGACAAAGGACTGTTTGCCCTGCTTTGATGCGGCTGCAATCATAACCCATTAAGGAAAAATCCCCCCATGTCTCGTCCGTCTGGTCGTCTGTCTTCTGAGCTTCGCCCTGTTGAACTCATTTGTAATGTTTCAAAACACGCCGAAGGGTCTTGTCTTGTCAAATTCGGGGATACTCATGTTTTGTGTACGGCCACTGTTGAAGAAAGCGTGCCCGGGTGGATGAAAAACACTGGAAAAGGTTGGATTACTGCAGAATATGGGATGCTACCCCGTTCTACTGAAAAACGGATGGACCGCGAAGCTGCCAAAGGTCGCCAGACGGGCCGGACGCAAGAAATTCAACGGTTGATTGGACGGGCTTTGCGCGCCGTTGTGGATATGCAAAAATTGGGTGAGCGGCAAATTCGGCTCGACTGCGATGTTTTGCAAGCCGATGGTGGCACGCGGACAGCGGCAATTACCGGAAGTTATGTCGCTCTGCAACTTGCTTGCCGGTATTTAAGTTCAATCGGAGTCCTAAAAGCTGATCCGTTCAAGGACAGTGTTTCGGCTATTTCTTGCGGCGTGTATCAGGGGGTTGCTATTCTGGACCTTGATTACGCAGAAGATTCGTCAGCGGAAACCGATGCCAATTTCGTGATTACCGGATCGGGTGGAATTGTCGAGATTCAAGGAACTGCGGAAAAAGATCCCTTTAGCGAGGCGCAGCTTCTTGAGCTTTTGTCCTTGGCCCAGAAGGGATGTGCGCACTTAACCGAGGCTCAGAAAAAAGCACTGGATACGGCGGCGGCATGACCTTAGACAAATTAGTGCTTGCGACTCACAATCGGGGTAAACTTGTAGAGATTGGGGATTTGCTTGCCCCTTATGGAACTCATGTTGTTTCGGCG
The DNA here is from genome assembly GCA_016794285.1 of Alphaproteobacteria bacterium. Taxonomy (GTDB): domain Bacteria; phylum Pseudomonadota; class Alphaproteobacteria; order Micavibrionales; family Micavibrionaceae; genus UBA1573. The sequence continues at coordinate 6,326 of JAEUKO010000039.1, forward strand.
GCAGATCTCGCTCTTCCCGTTCCTGAGGAGAGCGAAGAAAGCTTTGAAGGCAATGCCTTGATTAAAGCCCGCGCAGCGTGCCGCGCCTCTGGTCTTCCGGCTTTGGCCGATGATAGCGGTTTATGCGTGAATGCGTTGGGGGGAGCCCCCGGGGTGCATACAGCAGAGTGGGGCGGGGTAGAGAGAGACTCCAAATGCTCAATGCTGCGCATTCATACAGAAATGGGAGACACTCCAGATCGTTCGGCGTATTTCGTAGCAGTTCTGGCTTTGGTGTATCCTGATGGGCGCGAAAAAATTTTCGAAGGGCGGTGTGATGGGCATTTGGTCTGGCCACTCCGTGGAGAAAACGGATTCGGACATGACCCCATGTTTGTTCCCCTAGGTGAAAATCGGACTTTTGCCGAAATGACGTCGGCCGAAAAGAAAGCCTATTCTCATCGTGCGCGTGCGTTCAAGAAATTGATTGAACAGGTCTTTTGTTCGGAATGACTTTTGGTATTTATATTCATTGGCCGTTTTGTCTATCGAAATGTCCGTATTGCGATTTTAATTCTCATGTTGCCGAAACGATAGATCACGATAGGTGGGCGCGGGCCTATCTGCGCGAGATCGAGCATTTCTCAAGGGAAACCAGCAAAAGAACTGTCACCAGCGTTTTTTTTGGCGGCGGGACTCCGTCTTTGATGAAGCCGGAAACTGTTTCTCTCATTCTTGACAAAATTCAGAGGTGCTGGAAAATTTCGAATGATTGGGAAGTGACGTTAGAGGCCAATCCCACCTCGGTTGAAGAGGCCAAGTTTGTTGATTTTCGTGCGGCAGGAGTCAATCGCGTTTCGCTGGGGGTGCAATCTTTGCGGGCAGAGGATTTGAAATTTCTTGGCCGCACGCATTCTCCAAGCCAAGCTTTGGCCGCGATTGAAACCGCTGGCAAGGTCTTTGATCGATTCAGTTTTGACCTGATTTACGCACGTCCCAACCAGTCTCTTGCTTCATGGAAGGAGGAGCTGGGCGAGGCTCTTTCTCTTGCTCGTGGCCACCTCTCGCTCTATCAACTCACCATCGAAAAAGCCACACCGTTTTATCTGCGGCACCAAAGGGGAGAGTTTCGTATACCGGACCCGGACCCTGCCGCCGATTTATATGACCTAACTCAAGAGATTATGGAGCAAGCTGGATACCCTGCTTACGAAGTCTCCAATCATGCGAAAACGGGAGAGGAGTCGCGGCATAATCTTTTGTATTGGCGGTATGGGGATTATCTCGGCCTTGGCCCGGGCGCGCATGGGCGGCTGACGTTAGGGGATACGAAATGGGCTCTGCGCGGCCATCGTTCACCAGATCTTTGGCTCTCTCGTGCGGAGGAAAAAGGGACGGGTGGACATGATCCCGAAAGTGTTGACCGTCTGTCTCGTTTGAGGGAAGCCGCCTTGATGGGAATGAGAATCCGCGAAGGTGTGCCTCTAGCCCGCCTTGCCGCAGAGTATGGTGGTGATCCGCTCACGGTGATTGATCCAAAAAAACTGCGCCATCTTAAAGAAGAGGGGTTAATTGAATCTTCAAGCGATCTCCTGCAGGCTACGCCGCAGGGACTCAAATGCCTGAATGCTGTTTTAGGATACTTGTTGGGGTGAATCCAAAATTATTTATACAACGTTATCCTTTTCTCCCCCCGTTGTCACCCCCGCTTCAGGCGGGGGTCTGGTGTATTGAGTGCAGCGACGCTGCACGAGATTCTGGATCCCGTTTGTGCCAGCGTCCTGCGGACGCGCCAACGGGATGACAGGTAAGCCCATTATAGGCTTGGTTATAGGGGGATAAAAAGTCGTGCTTCCTCAAATATCAATCCGGCTTCCGAGTTCCATGATCCGTTTGCTCGGCAGGTTATAAAAATCTGCCGCACTGGAGGCATTCTTGGAAATCCACGCAAACAAATGTTCCCGCCAAATAGCCATCCCGGGAAGAGCGGTTGGAATAATGGTTTCTTTCCCGATGAAATAGGTAGTGTCTTCGTGAACCAGAAGTTCTCCGTTAATGGTTTTTTTCATCAGGTCGGCGGGGACATCAATTTTATCCTTAAACCCGTAAAGAACCGTCACACGGTAAAAGCTTTTTCCTAAAGGGGTTATTTCAAGCCGTTTTTCTTCGGCGACATAGGGTTTTTCAAGAACTGAAACGTGAAGAAATATATTGATATCGTGAAGGATTTTGTTGTGCCTCAAGTTGAGGAGCAAAGAGGTTGGAACCCCATCGTCTAGGTTGTACATGAAAATGGCTGTTCCCTCGACATGCGGAAAATTATCGCTGACTTCTGCCAAGAAGCGATCAACGGGCATACTTTCGCTGCGGAGCTTGTCGTGGAGAATGGAGCGTCCTCGTTTCCATGTGGTGAGCATGATAAAGACCACAAGGCCAAGGAAGAGTGGAAACCATCCACCATGAAGAATTTTTGTGCTGGTTGCGAGGAAATAGGATAAATCAACAGTCAGCAAAATGGCAATCACGGGAACGGCGAAAACAGGCTTCCATTTCCATGACATGAAAATGACCACTCCAAGCAATAGTGTGTCAATGAGCATGGTTCCTGTGACCGCCACGCCATAGGCATGGGCCAGCCCGCTTGACGTTTTGAAGCCGAGAACCAGCATACAAACGAAAATCAACAGGCTCCAGTTGATGAAGGGGACATAAATTTGTCCGATTTGATTTTCCGAGGTATGGACAATCGACATCCGTGGCAAATAGCCAAGCTGAATAGCTTGTTGCGTAACGGAGAACGCACCGGAAATCACTGCTTGGGATGCGATAATGGTTGCCATGGTTGCCAGCCCGATCAGGGGCCATTGGAACCAAGAAGGAGCCATCATAAAGAACGGGTTACTGACTCCGTCTGGATTCGAAATGACAAAAGCCCCTTGGCCAAAGTAGTTCAGCATTAGGGATGGGAAAATTAAACTGGTCCACGCCATGCGGATCGGAGCTTTGCCGAAATGGCCCATATCGGCGTAGAGAGCCTCGGCCCCCGTCATGGCCAGAATCACACTTCCCATCGTCAGAAAAGCATAGGTTCCATCGGTGACAAAAAAGTTAACGGCATAAAGCGGGTTAAGAGCCCTCAAAACTTCGGGATGGTTAAAAATATGGACCAGTCCCATAGCGGCAATGGTGACGAACCAGACACACATAATCGGCCCAAAGAGCCTTCCCACTTCTGAAGTTCCAAGGCGTTGTGAAGCAAAGAGAAACATTAAAATAATCAAGGTCAATGGAATGACATAGCCGCCGAGCTGCGAGGAGACGACGTTTAATCCTTCAACTGCACTCAGAACGGAAATCGCGGGGGTGATAATGCTGTCACCATAGAAAAGGGCTGCCGCAAAAATCCCGAGTAAGGGGACGGCAAAGGCTAGCCACTTTCGGTCATGAGAATATCGTGAGGCAAGAGCCAGCAAGGCCAGACTTCCGCCTTCACCCTTATTGTCGGCTCTCATCATGATAATGACGTATTTCAAGGTCACTGTAATCATCACGGACCAGAAAATGAGCGAGAGGATATTCAGAACGTGGGCTGGATCGGCGGCGAAATGGGCTCCCAAGAACGATTCTTTGAAGGCGTATAAGGGGCTGGTCCCAATATCGCCATAAACAACGCCAATGGCCCCGATAATGAGTTTGGTAAAATGGCTGGCTTCTTGCTGGTGGTCAGGAGTGGGCTGCGACATGATGAACTTTAGGAAAATGGACTGTTGGAGGAATTAGACAGGATCATAAAGGCGAGAGATTCGCTGGTCTTTCATGATAGAGCGAAGCTGGGCAGGTGAAAAGCCCCTTTCTCGCAGGCTGCGCAGGGTGACGCTGTTGTTTCTTTTGGCAAAGCGGACCCCGTTTTGGTTCAGCAAAAGGGGGTGATGGTGATATTCGGGAACAGGGTATCCCAGAATTTCTTGCAATAATCGGTGTAAATGCGTGGCGTGGAATAAATCTTTCCCTCGCGTGACCAGAGTAATACCTTGCCCCGCATCGTCATGGGTGACGCATAGGTGATAACTGGCGGGGGTGTCTTTGCGGGCTAGAATGACATCGCCCAGAATTTCCGGTGTAGCTATTTGCTCGCCGCAAGCGCGGTCAAACCATGTCAAGCGGTCAGGGCAGCGGCGGCGGGCGGCGGCAAGGTCAAGGCGCAGGGCGTAGGCATCCCCTCGCGCCATTCTTTCGCTTCGTTCGTCCTGCCCCAACTTCTTGCACAATTCGGGGTAGAGGCTCCCTTCTGGGCCGTGGGGGGCTGAAGGCGAGCGGGCAATTTCTTCTTGAATCTCCCGCCGTGTGCAAAAACAGGGGTAAATCAGTCCCATCTCTTCCAACTGGTCCAGCACAGATTGGTAATCGGCAAAATGTTCGGATTGGCGGCGGGGCGGCTTTTCCCAGCTCAGGCCCAGCCAGTTAAGATCTTCATAAATCGCCGCTTCGAAAACGGGACGGCAACGAGTCTGGTCAATATCTTCGATCCGCAGCAAGAAATGCTCTGCTGATCTGCCGGCTTGGTCCCACGCAAAAAAAGCCGAGGCGGCGTGCCCGATATGAAGATATCCGGTCGGTGAGGGAGCAAAGCGAAGAAGGGGCGGAATAATTTTTTCTTTAGTCATAATATTTATATTGATTGTTAGGCAAAGGATAGTGTAATCTTCTCTCGGTAAAAGGACCATAGGAACAACAGGAGGGATAGGGAATGGGCGCACTAGAAAAAAAATTTTCGGGAGCAGGAGAGACGCAAGCTGACGCTGGAAAATATACAGGGTTCGCGGTTGGCTATTTTGGAGATGAAGCTGCGATTGTGTTTAGTCTGCGTTGTTCCAGACAATCTACCTTGGCTGAGGAGTCTCCCTATTCGCATTCCGACTCAGGAAGAAGAAAGGGTTACGCATTAAGGATTACCTCTCAAAACAGTGAGACATTTCCCATTGATTTGTTAGAGGCTAAGATTGCGAATATTGAAGAGAAAACGCCTGACAGTCCAGATTTGGCAATGTTGAAGGGTGGGAAAGCTGCGCTTGAGGGGTTTATCGGCCAAAATGGGCGGTACAATCTAGAAGCCTCTTGCCGTCCACAAGAATTTGCTTGTGCGTAAAAAGCTTGTTCCTACTCAAATGCCCGCTTTACGCGGGCATTTTCTTTTTTAGGGCACTTCTATGGCTAAATCTATAATTACTTATACGTCATCCCATGGGCGCGTCCATAGGACGCTCGCACGCATGGGATCCAGAGTCTCGTGCAGCTTGCGCTGCACACACAATACCAAATCCCCGATCTGCGGTCGGCATCACTTCCCTTGTCGGGGATGACCAACGGGGTTTTTAGAAATGCTCTTTGCGGGGATCATGAAAAAATCTATGCGACTTTTTGTAATTCCTGCATGAATTTATTCATCTTGCCGAGCAATTCGCGAACATCGCGAACTGTGGTTGTCGATAAACTCTCTGTAACGGACTGAACCTTGCTGGCGGCTTGGTCCACGTCTCCCATACCCACGGCCAGTTCTTGAATACTTTCAGACACACCGGCGGTTCCCGCAGATGCCCGCTGGGCCGAGCTGGCAATTTCTTTTGAGGCCGCGCTTTGTTCTTCAATGGCGGCTGAAATATTGGCTGTGTACTGGTTGATCTCGTTGATGATGCGCATGATTTCATCAAATGACTTGGCGGAATGGTCGGTCGCAGATTGAATAGCTCCGATTTGCTGGGAAATTTCTTCGGTGGCGAGTGAGGTCTGGGCAGCCAGATTTTTAACCTCTCCGGCAACCACAGCAAAACCTTTTCCAGCCTCTCCGGCACGGGCGGCTTCGATTGTCGCGTTGAGAGCCAGAAGATTGGTCTGTTTGGCAATGTTTTCAATCAAAGAAACAACTTCACCAATTTTCTGGGCGTTGTTTACCAACTCCTGAATTGACCTTCCGGCCTCTTCGGCATCGGCTACAGCGCGTCCTGCGACTTGAGATGTTTTTGAAACTTGGTGGGAAATTTCTCCAACTGAAGCAGACATCTCTTCGGCTGCCGAGGAGATGGTATCTACGGACATGGATGTGTCGTTTGCTCCCCGAACAGCAATGTTGGATTTATCGCGGGCCATGCGGACGGTTTCTTCCATCACGAAGGCTGTTGATTTCAAGGTGTCTGCAGTTGTGCCGATTTCTCCAACAACCTTGCCAAGAGATTGGTTGACGTCGTTGGCGACCTCGACAAAATTATTCATTTTACGACCCACGCCGGCGAGAGCTTTGTTGATAATTCGTGCTCCGTGGAGTAAGGAGCCTTGCATCCCGTTTTCAAGAATACAGCGGTAATATTTATTCTGACTGACGGCGTACATTGTGGCAGTAGCTTCGCGAATAAACGCATCGTTATAGTCAGCCATGGTGTTGATAGAATGAAATAATTCCCCGACTTCGCCTTTGTCCCGAATACCAATGAGGCGAATGGAGTAGTCACCATTTGCAATTTTTTTACAAACGTCAGTGGCTCTTCTAATTTCAGATTTTACGCGGTGGGTTATCAAGAAGCCCGCTCCCGTCGCGCCAAGGCCGATTAGAGAAGCGAGGGATTGGTGCGAGAACCCTGCCCCCTCGTAAAACCCTACGGCAAGGTCCGCGAGTAGAACCAGAGAGGCCCCCCCTAGAGCGATCTCAATTTTGGAGAGAGAAGATAAATTCGTCATAAGAGACTCCCTTGTCGTTCAAAATAGCGGTTAAGGTTTCATACGCGGCGTTCATGCCGTCCTTGCTGTTCGAGTGACTTTGTTCTACAGCGAGGAGTTTCTGGTAGAGAGGAATAATCGTTCCCTCAATCACCTTGCGTTCTGGAACGCGCCGGTTCGAGTGGTATCCGGTGACCTTCCCATTTGCATCAAAACTGGGGGTTACATGAGCGAGAACCCAGTAATGGTCACCGTTTTTGGCGCGATTGACAACGTAAGCAAAAATTTCTTGACCAGCTTGGATTCTTTCCCACAAGAGCTTGAAAACGCAGCGGGGCATATGCGGGTGGCGGAGAATGCTGTGCGGAGTTCCGATCAACTCGTCTTCTTCAAACCCTCCAATTCTCATAAAAACGGGATTGGCATACTGAATGTATCCCTTGATGTCGGTTTTACTCACGATAATTTCGTTTTTGTCAAAGAACCGCTCGCGGCCTGTGAGGGTTGCATTTTGTGCCATGTGAGAACACCTGAATGGGTTGTGATTTTGATTGAATTGATACGGTTACGCAGACCAAGCCAGAAGGCTGAAAAGCAAGGCCAGTGAGGGACGCTCACTACCTAACCGTGTATACCACAATCTGCCCAGAAAAGAAAATGAGAATATGGATGGAAGACTTGCATTTTTGCCCTCCCTATTTTTGTGATCTCGCAGTAGGATGAACAGAAGTTAGGTGTAAGTTTTTAGGAGTATAAAATGATTATAAAAGTTTCTGGTGATATTCTTCTCACCTCGGCCCAAGCGATTGCCCATGCGGTGGCTCCGGCTGACCATTTCGAAAATGGGTTGGCATTGGCTTTGCGGGAACAATGGCCGGCAATGGTGCGAGATTTTCGTCATTATTGCCACCAGAACCACGCGAAGCCAGGCGAAGTTTGGATGTGGGGCGGCCCAGAGGGAAAAGTTGTTGTTAGCCTGATGGTGCAAGAACCTGTTGAAGGACCTCATTCTCATGGAGTTCACCCGGGGCCAGCCACGCTTTCTTATGTGAACCATGCGCTCAAAGCCTTGCGTCACCTCATTGACTCCGAAAAAATCTCATCTTTGGCCTTGCCGCGTTTGGCAACAGGGGTGGGCAAACTGGATTGGGCCGATGTCGAGCCTTTGATTGAGCAACATTTGGGGTCTTTGGATATTCCGGTTTATGTTTATGAAACCTATGTGAAGGGCGAGCGTGCTGAAGAGCCTGCGGCGAAAGCTGCTTAGCTTAATTATTTAAGGAAGGGTTTGTTCAATGCACGCTTTCTTTCTGCTTTCGGCGTTTTTGGTTTTGCTTTTTCCGTGGGACAGTGTGGCTCAAGAAATGGGGGGAGGGTTTCCTACCCCCCAGCCGATTCAGGGGATGCGCCACATGGAAATTACCCAGCCTGCCGAAAAAGCGGCTGAGAAAGCAGAAGCTCCCGTTGTCGCTGAGGGGGAGAAATCTACAGAAACAGAACAAGCAACGGAACCGGAGGCTCTCCCAAAGTTCAAAAAACGGGACGCTCTTCCACTTGAAAAGGCGTTGGTGAAACTTGAAGAGCTGAAAGAATGGTCCCATCTTTCGGATGTGGCGGTGGCGCAAACTCCCGAAGACGTTAAAAAAATTGTTATGCTGATTGAAGAAAATCGTGGGGAAGTTCCGCCGCAGGGGCTTTTCTTGGCGGCGAAGTCATTGGCCGATCAGAAAAAGATGGAAGAAGCGGCCCTCTATTTCTTCGCAGCACAATTACGGATGATGTTTGATGTTTCTCGTTGGCCTCCTCGCGCAACAAAAGAAGAGTTAGAGGCCATTCTTAAAGAAGAGAAGAAAACGAGTGATCAAAAGAGTCCCTCTGCAAATTCTGCTCCCCAAGTTAAAAACCCCCACGCATTCCTCTCGGAATTGGGTCGCCAGATTGGGTCGCCAATTATCAAATGGACGATAGCCAATCCTGATCGCTTGGATAAGATTTTGACGGATGTCAAAGCGTGGGACGAGTCTGCTCCATATCTCTATTTGCCCGGGTATGACGTTGGCGAGGCAGTACCATTCGAACAATGGGAAAAATCTTTGCCCAAGATCAGAGCTCTTTACTTTGAACGAATGGGGGCTGTTTCCAAGGGGCTTCGGACGGTCAAAACCCCATAAAATTTGAAATAAATTCGCAGCGATTCATACCAAGAATGCGTAAACTTTTAGGTAAAGTTAAGTTCGTTTTCAACTTCCCTTGCTAGGATAGAAAAATCACGGCGAAGGCGAGTTGGCCCAGCATGATGGGGCGGTTCCTCCAAGCCTATCCATCAACTCAAAGAGGTTACCGCCCGCCTGTGATAAATTTCGGACAAACGGAAGCCGAATGAAAATACAGGGTGTTCTAAAATGGATTGGCCTGCTGCTTAGCGGGCCTTTTCCTATTTTTAAGGTCCTTCTTTGCTCAGCCGTCAGGATGTGTTAGATTCGCAGAAGATTACACTGGAAGGATCTGAAACTTGGAATTCAGCACCACTCTTTTGCGTGAGAAATTTATTCTGCGCGATCTCAAAGGTGATATTATTTCTGCGCCGCCCATGATTGCGACGAGCAATCGTATGGCTGTTCCCCTGATAAATCGTCGGGGTGATGTGGTTGAAACTTTTGTTGTGCGGGCGCAGTCTATGCATTCTTGCATTCGCATGGCAACCAAGCTGGTTCAAACCTTTCAACGGGTTGGACCGATTATGGCGCGGGAAGAAGCTTTCGACTTTGAAGATGCGTGGCTTTCTCTTTCCGATGACCACGATGTGAGATTTAATCCGGCTCGCTGGGTTGCTGTGTATCATAAGGGGAAAGTTATTTTCGAATCGGGGGGGCGTCATCCTTTTTTAGACGTCATTGAAAAATGCTACAGCAAGAATCCCGGGAACTATGATAATGCGGTGACGTTGGCTGAGGATGCTTTTCGCAAAGCTGGTCACAACCTGACAATCAGTCACGATGCCAGTATCGGGTTGGTGATTACGGTGAAGGTTGGGTCTGGGCGCGGGGGACTCATTTTGCGCAACCCAAATAAGCGGACAACATTTAACTTTATTGTCGAAGACCGTGGAGAGCACAAAGTAACGGTTTCCCAGTGCTTGACTGTGGCCGCGGCTCTGCTTGAGGGAATCCAACTGGCGTTCCAGATTGGCATGACCAATGAGAAGCTGCGACAAGGATTGATTGAACGGTTCTCGCCGTCTGCCAAAGAGGCCGACTCAGGCCGTCAGCGCATGGTACGGCTGAGTGCCGAGGTCAAGAATTTTGAAAACTTACTTGATGTTCGCTACCGTCCCGAGAAGCCAGAATTTCCACAAATGGTTCTAGAAGCCGAGCGGTTTGTTCGCGAACAAAACAGCAGACCTCCCAGAGAAGAGCAACCGGACAGGGCCGATACATCTTCCTAGACTGTCTTACTAGACTACCTCCCCATTATACCAGCAAGTTATAGCGGGTCAGACCGGTTTTCGGATCGGTGCTAAGGTCCATGACTGTTTCGATCGGAGGCAGTTGAGAGAGATCAATATTTTGGTTGCTTGAAGCGGTCCATCTCTCTCCTGAAGAAGACGATCCAGATTGGTTCTGTCCTCCGCCCAAGGCCTGCTGGAATGCACTGCCATCTTGCGAGAGTTCAAAACTGAGCGAAGCACTATCCGTTTTCAGTCCGGCTTGATCCAAGGCACTTTGCAAGGCGTGAGAGTCACGCAAGAACATCGCCATGGTATCGGCTTTTTCAAGGACGATATGAACCTTTAAGGGTTCTCCGGCATCGTATTGCATTCTCACATTCAATCGGCCAAGCTCTGGGGGATCTAGCTGGATAGCGAGGCTTTGACTTTCCCCCTGTTTGGCAGTTTTTTGGATGACGGTTGCTACGGCTTGCATGGCTGGGTGAGATTGAACCGCAGAGAAGTTGTGCAAAAGCGGGTTGGTCAATGTAGTCTGTCCACCGCCAGCGGGAGAAGGAAGACCGTTTGCTGCGTTGGGTAAAGAGAGAAGGCCGCTTTGCGGATCAATAAGGAAAGGAAGGGAATCCTCTTGAGATCCAAGCTGACCAGATTTTTCAAGCCCAACTTGACTCAACGATCCTTGAAGCGCGTGGGCGGAGCGTGGAGACGCGCCGGCAATATCTTTCGCGCCAGAAGGTAGGTCTCCAACTTGTTGGTCAGAAGTACTTGCTATCTCGAAAGGTTTGAGGGGAGCTCCTGTTCGCGCTAACTTCTGGGCAATCCGAAATTCTACAGGATCAAATTCCGGTGTCAGACTTTTACGAACTTCCCCCCCTGTTAAAAGAGGCTCTACCGATTCTATCTCAGAATCTGTGAAGGAGATGACAGCAAACTGATCGGGGATATTTTCTCCATGTTCGTTTGTTGCCTTAGCCGAAAGGGTAGAGAGATTGGATATCAATTCTTCCATTTGTACGGGGGAGAGGCCTGTTGCGACCAACAAAGGATCGGCCAGAGATGTCGTTTGCGTTGTCGTTCCATCGGCATTTTGATAGAAGCTTGCCGTCATGGGAAGACTGCTCTGATCTGACGGAATCTGAGGAACGCCAGCGGTAAGCGATTTAAGAAGATCTGCGGAAAACTTCCCATCGGCGAATTGATCTTTAGGAGAAAAATCCGAAAAGAAAGAAGAAATGTCGAAAGCCCCTTCGCTTAGATCGGCGTTAGGGACGACAAGTAAGGATGGATCAAAGTTGAATCCTTTACCGCCAAATTGCAGCGGCGCATCGCCAAGGGCTGGAGCTGGAGTGGCAAGGGATGGAGTTCCCAACAACCCCGCCATCATCGACGCGAACAGCGATTCTGCTGTAAGCTCTCCCAAATCTTGACCAGAGGAAGAGCTTGTAGCAAGAGCTGCCGCCAAGGGGTTCATAACAATGGGAAGGGCAGCAGCAGATGTGGTGGACATTTTTGTTCTCCTTGCGTAACAGGTCTATACGGCTTCGTTGATGGCGGTAGCGATTGGTTTTGCGGCGGCTCCGGAATCCTTTTTTCCATTGCTGCTGTAATTGCTTCTTTGCTCATCAGCTACGGCACTGCGGGCGGCTTCAATCAAGCGGGCGCGAACCCGTTTGATACTTTCGGCCATGCGCGAACAAATTGCCTGCGAGCGTTCGGCCAGCGCGGCTAGTTCGTTCTGTTCAGCCATAACCTTGGCCCGCAGGGCAGGATCGGTTTTTTTGATGGAGGCCGAGCGGACTTGAATCTCTTTCACACTGAGTTCGTAATCCCGCGAAACCTGAGCTTTCGATGGTTGCAAATCAAGAAAGGCTTTCAAGTTGTTGCTGTCCAAAGCGTTCAATTCGTCCTGATAAATATGTTTCAACTTTTGGGTCAGAACAATCATCGTATTCAAAGTCCCCTCAGGGGACCCGCCGAGAGAGAAGGAGGAAGAAGCAAGGGGTTGGGTCATGCGGCAGTTCCTTTTTCTTGAAGTTTTAAGAGTTGGGCTTGAATGTGCGTGGCAAGACCAATGCCTCCTTTTTGAGAGAGCATCTTGCCGTATTCTTGAACCATCAGACCACGGAAGACTTCTTCGCCGTGGCCACCACCAAAAGTGTCATCGACTTCGACCGTTTCAAACATAGGTTTGAGCATTTCAGCGATGAAGACCGCCTCAAAATCTTTGGCGGCTTCCGCTGCTTTTTCTTGTTTTCCGCTCAGGGCAGCTTGTCCCGCAGCATCGGCAGAGCGCAGAATGCGGT
>JAEUKO010000003.1:0-50437 GCA_016794285.1 Alphaproteobacteria bacterium
CTGAACAAAGACTTTGAAGATCGCGATTGCATTCTTCTCGGCGGCAGCACAGATAACGAGTTTTGCAAACTGGCTTGGCGCCGTGAACACAAAGACCTGCACAATCTGGATCAATGGATGTTTGCAGATACCAATGGATCTTTGGTTGATGGTCTTGGCATTCGTGAAGAATCTGGTGTGGCTTACCGCGCAACGTTCATTGTGGATCCGCATAACGTCATTCAGCATGTCTCGGTGAATAGCCTCAGCGTTGGACGCAATCCGAAGGAAACCCTCCGTATTCTGGATGCGCTGCAAACTGACGAATTATGCCCATGTAACCGTCCGGTTGGCGGCGATCATATTGATCTGAAACAGGTGGCCTAACATGAGCATCGATCAATTAAAGGACTCTCTTGCCGACTATGCCAAGGACATTAAACTCAACCTATCGAATTTGATGGGAGAGGAGGCTTTGTCCCAGCAACAGCTTTGGGGAACCTTTTTGGCGTGTGCCTTGGCTACACGACAAGAAGATGTGATCCGGGCAATCGCAACGGAAGCCTCGTCGAAGTTATCTCCGGAAGCTCGGAACGCGGCGTGTGCCTCGGCCTCGATCATGGCGATGAACAACATTTATTACCGGACGGTTCACTTGATGACCAATAAGGAATATCAAAATCTTCCAGCCAAACTGCGGATGACGGTTATTGCCAATCCGGGTGTGGACAAAGTGGATTTTGAACTCTGGTCATTTGCTGTTTCGGCCATTTCCGGTTGTGGAATGTGTCTTGATGCGCATGAGGCTCAGCTGCGTGCCGCAGGGGTTAGCACGGAACAGATCCAGTGTGCCATTCGCATCGCGGCAGCGGTGAATGCAGCGGCGACGGCAAAGGAAGCGGCGAATATCCTCTCTGCCTCTATGGCTCAAGCAGCTTAGGCCACGATCGCCAAAAGCGATTTATAGGAAAAGAAAATCACCTCTGGCTAGAGATAGACCGGAGGTGATTTTTTTAAGGGTCTGTTGTTGTGCGCTCTCTTTTATTTATTGATTAGTTTTTCAGCCTCTGTGATTTGTTCAGGTGTCATTCTTCTTTTGATATATTCGAGGTCATTTATGGCCTGCGCGTTACCCTGACGGGCGGAGAGCGCAATCCATCGATAGGACTGTACCAAATCTTGCGGGACACCACGGCCGTCCCCATACATCACACCAAGATCGTCTTGGGCGATGGAGTTTCCCTGTTCGGCGGATTTCTTGACCCACTCAAAGGCTTTTTCTTCATCTTTTTCAACCCCTTGGCCAACAGAATACATATATGCCAGATCATGTTGAGCCATAGCGTTTCCTGCATTGGCAGCGCGTAAGAAATACTCAACGGCCTTTACATCATCTTTTGCCACGCCACTCCCTTTGAAATAGGCAAGGCCTTGAGCATAATCTTGCTGTGCTGGCGTAAGCTTGATGGGAGGGGCTTGCAGGATTTTAGGATGGACATAGTCACGATAGGCATCCGGAATAAGAACATCAGTTTCAGTGCAGGTGGATAAGGCCGGATCGGTAATCTTGATAAGGTCAGAAAGGATGGAGGGACTTTCTTGTGTAGGAGCTTTTTCAAGAATAGATTTTATTTCAAAATTTATACTACTCGAGGATTCGAGCGGGTTTTGAGCACAGGCTGATGGGGTTGCCCCATACTGGACCAATAACTCGACAGCTTCGACATTCTGCGACTGCACTGCGTTTAGAAGGGGGCTGGTCCCATAATCTTTGCACACATTCGGATCTATCCCTTGTTGCAAAATCAACTCTAATGCACGCCGCGCAGAGGAGGTTAAAGATTTTGATCGAATACTCTGCATTTCTAAAAGGTCACTGGATTTTGGTTTAACCCCATGATCAATTAGATACCGAACCGTTTTTTCGAATGTCGCTCGGGCAATCAACGGTTCATACCCAACCGGTCCATCAAGTCTCGCTCCCTTATCAACCAACAATTTTGTGATTTCAAGGTTGGCGTCGCCATTTTTAACTGAGTAAAAAATGGGTGAGATTCCTCCGGTACGTTGGTTGACATCCGCTCCGGCGGCAATAGCCTCTCTCACTTTCTCGATATTATTTTCTCGAATGGCTTTAAGGAGGGGATCATTCAACAGACGTTCCCGCGATTTTCCATCGTCCGGTTTATTAAATTGAGGCTCAATCCCCTGTTTTCTCAACTTTTCGAGTAAAGTTTTATAGGGCTCTTGATGGGAGGGCTGTCCATATTCCGTTGCACTTTTTAAAGCATATTGAATAACATCGGCAAAATTACGCAATCCAGACTCATTTACTTTCGGGTTTGCCCCATGATCCAGTAGATAAGAAATAAGTTGATAATGCGGGACAGGCTGATCTTTGGAAAAACTCATGAAGGCACCTGTAAAAAGAGCAGATTCTCCATCGAAATTCTGGGCATTGATATCAATGCCGCGATCAATCAAAATCTGGGAAATTTCCATTGCTTCTTTTACACGCTTTCCGCGGCTATTGGTTGCGTAATGAAGAGCTGTGTTTCCTATTGCATCAATTGCCTTTGGGTCTACCCCTATATCCAAAAGTTGTTTGACAAGCCCAACATCACTATAATAGGCCGCCATGTGAAGGAGGTTATACCCCCGATAGGGTGAGGTTGGGAGTGTGTCAACACCGTTGTAACTTGTATAATTTCCCATTTTCCGCAGTGTTAAACTATTCAAAAATGTTTTGAAGTCAGGAGCAGATTCTGGGTTTGCCTCGTATAACTTTTTGGCAACCTCGATAACGGGTAAATTACATACACCTTGAATATCAACGCCGGATTGATATTTTTCAGCCTGATCTTTGTTTAAATATTGAGCGCTCACCATCCCAAATAAAAATTGTACATCAGTTATTGGGATCAGTTTATAGGTTTTCTTAATCACAAGCGGAGGTTTTTGCGAAACAATCACTTTACTTTCCGACATAATTTTATCGGCTTGTTTTCGAAAAGACTCGTATTCAGGCTCAGCCGAATACGGGAGACATTTTTTCTTATTCACCAGATTTGGATCTGCTCCGGCGGCCATTAAGACACGGATAACTTCGAGATAGGGGAGTTCATCAACACCCCAATGAATGGGAGGACCATCGGCAGGCGTTCGGTTAATAGGCCCTTGTAAAGCCTGACAAAGAGGCGTCTCTTCTTCTGATATTGGATTTGGGAACGCCTTGTTTTTAATAAGCGCGGTCACGGCAGATACGTTTCCGGCCCGCGCCCAAACATGAAGGGGAGTTGTTCGGTTGGCATCTATTCCGTTCACATCTACCCCTTGTGAAACAAGGAAGTCTATGGTGTCTGGGTCTGACGTCATGTGCAACAACGTTGCACCTTGTCGCCCACTATCTGATCCCGATAAATTGGTACCATGTTCTGCCAGTAACTTTAGAATAGCAAGTTGATCGGCAGGTTTTATTTTATAAGAGTTCGAAATTGCGGCAAGCGCATACCGGAAATCCTTTGCAGAATATCCGCCTTCAAGAACACGTTTAACTGTTTCGACATCGCCTTTATAAAGGGCATTATTTAGAACAGATTCTTGGTCGCCACTCACCGCTCCAGAATGTTGCAAGTAATCTGCGATATCGTGACGGTCTTTTTCAATCGCAATATCATAGGCCGTGAACCCACGATCGTTTTTAATTTTTAGGTCTGCACCAAGTTGGACCAAATTTTTGACCTGATCTACGGTGATTTTTTTGCTGTAATCATCATTCAATATCTGCTGTAGGGGTGTATTTCCTTCATATCCGATCAGATTAATATTTCCTCCATGTGCAATGAGTGATTTTAAAATATCTGGGGTTTTGTCATGGGCGTGAGCGTGCATAACAGATCCATAGTTACTAATGTGATTAGGATCGGCTTTTTTACTCAACAAAAAGTTCACAATTTGAACATCTGTGGCTTGTTCAAGGGGAGTGCTGCCGTATTCGAGTTCAGGTTGATTGACATCGGCTCCTTTGCTCACCAGTTTTTGAACAATCTTATAATTGTTTGTGCTTACGGCTAAAAATAATGGGGTCTTTCCTTTGGCATCGGTCATATCAACTTTTGCCCCCTTATCAATCAAGAAATCTGCAATCTCATCATATTTCTTCTGAATGACAATGTGCAGGATAGGCGCAGAAAATAAACCGATCTCTTTATAATCATCATTTTGACGCATCACGCGGCTAACGGCGTTTACATCCGTGCCGTGATTGATGAGGGATTTTACCTTGACCAAATCTCCTGAGCGAACGGCTGTGACAATTTCAGGGTCTTCAACTGGCGGGACAATTTGTTTGAATAGAACCGGCGCACGCTTAAATGAAAGTTCAGGTGGGTTGCCAGATTTCTTTGCGGCGTTCATCAAATCCATATGTTTTGCAATGATACCTGCAATATGAATTCGGTTAGGATCCTTTTGTTGTATATTATAAGCAAGACGATCACGGTAGGATTCGGGGATTTCAATCGGATAAGATAAAAAAGTTTCTAAAAATGGGTCACTCGAAGACCCCGATCCAAATTGAAAAACTGTGTCCAGTATTTTTTCTGGATCGTATTTTACACCCTTCGCCATCAAGATTTTAAAAGCATTATCCCCAAACGGAAATGTGGCATCCAACATACTCCGTTTATAACTATTCTCACGCCCATCATTGATTTCCGCGTTGATATCGGCTCCACGTGCAATCAATTCGGATGTCAAATCAATATCCCCTTTGTTGACAGCAATATGTAACGGGGTCTCCCCACGGTCATTCCGAAAATTGATGTTAGGGTTATATTTTAAGATTAACGTCACAACGTCATACCGGTTAGCCCGAACATCAGCCGCATAATGAATCATTTGGGGGGATGCCACCAAAAGGGCAAGGGTCAACGGAGTCTGGCCATATCCACTCGTGGTTGACTCTGTATTTATAACATCTAGGTTAAATCCA
The DNA here is from genome assembly GCA_016794285.1 of Alphaproteobacteria bacterium. GTDB lineage: Bacteria > Pseudomonadota > Alphaproteobacteria > Micavibrionales > Micavibrionaceae > UBA1573. Next base: position 4,973 of record JAEUKO010000003.1, read on the forward strand.
GCCTTTAACTGGGATTCAATTTTTTGTAATGCTCCGTCTTCGGTCCATCGATTGATTAGTTCATATATGTTTTCGACTTTTTCAATCGGTTGAGGTGGGGGAAAATTGCGAGCAGAGAGACCTGGATCAGTAAGGTTTAGTGACATGGCAAAAAAGAATATACCTATAAGGAATAAGGCCGCCAACCCGAATAAGATTTTTTTCATTTTACAAGCCTCAATCCATTTGCCTCTATAAATATAGAATTTTCTAAACGTGAATCTTACATTGAACGTGTAACCAAATAACTAAAACGTTTTCTGATCTTTACCTTTCATTAAGGATCCGCTCGTCGGGGGCTTTTTTATGAAGAAGAGGATGGTTTTTTCCCAATCTTCCAGCTGTACTCAAACTGGTTGCGAAAGGCTTCTGTCAGCAACGCATTCTCGATCAAAACAGATCGAATGGGTAACTGTGCCAGAAACATGAAAACGGTTTTGTTTCCGTAGATATAGTAGGGAACCTGAGAAAATAACTCTTGAGGAACGATGCGATATAGTTCCCGTTCCTGAAGAAAAAATCTTTCATTTTCACAGATAAGGCAACGTGTGATAATTCCCTGCTGCGCCCGTTCTTCCACCCATTTTTTAACAAGTTTAATCGTTTCACTATCGCGGGACCAATGTTTGTTATTATCGACATTGGCGAGGAGAACTTCCCCTCCCTTGGGCAGAGTCCGCAAGATGTCGGCCTGAATTTTCTGAAGCCCTTCTTTTCCGGTGAACGTCTTAAGCTCGAGTTTTTCATCCCGTTTTTCGAGTCCATGGAAACCTAGGAAAACGACTCCCTCCTTTTCAAAAGCGCATTTGATGGCCAGAAGGGTTTCTTTGCGAGGGGTAACTTGTTCCAGCTCGATCTTGGCAACGGCACGCAAAGAAACACTGCTTGCCGCAGCGAGGTCTTTTTGACTCCAGCCCAGCAGTCCTCGGGCTGCTTTAATTTGGGGGATGGTAATCATTTTATGCTCCTTTTTGGCCATTCGTGCGTAAAAAGTGTACTAAAAATAGATTTAATTGACAATATCTTTTCATAAAAATTATCGTCTCGGGGAAGCTAGAAAACAAACAAGAGAAGGTAGATTTTAATGAAAAACACTGTGCTGGCTGTTGTGATGTTGTCGGTGATGATGGTCGGAAGTTTTTCTTCTTATGCGGCAGAGGAAAAAGAAACGGCTTATGAACGCATTATGCGCACAGGAACTTTGCGCTGTGCTTACGTCGTCTGGCCTCCGTATTTACTGAAAGATCCTAATTCAGGAAAGTTTTCGGGCCTGATTTATGATTATGTTTCAGCAATCGGTAGAGAGTTGGATATTAAAATCGAATGGGCCGAAGAAGTAGATTGGGGGACTTTCTATGCGGGTCTAGAATCTAATCGTTACGATATGATGTGTTCGGCTGTGTGGCAGTCGGGGCAGCGAGCTAAAATTGGACTTTTGAGTGACCCTCTTTATTTCAATGGAGTTTTTGCCTATGCGCGGGATGATGATCCTCGTTTTAGCGGGAAAGTAAATCGTATCAATGCGCCGGATATAACCGTTGCCGTCACCGAAAATGATGTATCCCAGACGATAAAAAAACAAGTTTTTCCTGATGCTGTTGAACTTTCTCTTTTTGATTCACCTCAAATGTTCTTGAGCGTGATAACGAAAAAGGCAGACGTCGTGTTGACCAATATTGACGGAGCCGAAAGATTTAACGCGGGGTCTAAGAAGAAAATTAAAGAAATTGGCGGAGGAAAGCCTGTCCGTTTGTTTGCAAATGTTTTTGCTATGAAGCGGGGGGAAAGCGATTTGAAAAACATGATTGATTCAACTGTTCAATCGCTTGAGGTATCGGGAGAAGTTGGGGCTATTATCCATCGATACGAAGCATCGGGGATTTTCCCCCCTTCTCCTGCCTATGCATCGTCTCAGACAAAAGATTAATTGGAAAAAACCTTGGCAATGGGCAGGGGCTGGTAACGTTCAAAAGCATCAAGCATATTTACCACGCCCTGCATGACATTTCCCGATGGGTGAGTCCAGATGTGGTGATCGGCTTGAATGAATGTGGCACCGGCGCGAACGAAGGCTTCGCAGTTTTCCAGATCGAATTGACCTTCAATCGCGGCGGGATTTTCGCTCATGCTGGTCCACCAGTTGAGAAGGTTGAGTGTTCCCTCTCCTCCCCGGGCGGCAAAGAAGCTCACAAAGTCAAGTTCAAGGGCAAGGGCAGATTGTGCGGCGGTCTGTGTCGCGCAATGGAGGCCAACAATTTTATCTTCGCCGAGGAGGGTCCGTGCTTCTGATGCGTGCTTGATTGAGGAACACAAAACACCATCGGCGTCCACCTCGCGAGCGAGGAGAACGTCATCGTAAATTAGAAAAATGAAACCGCCATGTTGGGCCACGTTTTTATAGAGCAAGGCCGTGGCGATTTTATTGTCCTCACCTTCAAACGGGCGGTATTCAACAACATGACGGTTCATATAATAGGTTGAGAATTTATTCGCGGCGAGAAGAGCCTGACGGAGCTGAAAGGCAAGGCGGTCAACGTCTTCCGGTGTCTTGGCATCCGGCATGACAATATAGAGCCCGCACTCTGGAACGCTTTTGGCGGTCACATCTTCTTGAAGTTCATTCATTTCAGAATTCGCAAGGCTTCCATGATGAGAGAGTCTGAAAAACTGTGGTCGAGCGGGTCTGAGGTGCTCATCAAACGGTAAAAAACCGCCCCATAGATCATGTCAACGGCCAAGGCGGTATCAAGGCCTTCCCTGAAGTCTCCAGAAGATTTTCCTTGTTCGATAATGCTGGCCAGAATTTCTTCGTGCTGAACCATGAAGTTCTGGAAGAACAAGGCCGTCATTTCTGGGTCGCCCTGAGCTTCGGCCATAACTTCGGCAATCACTTTTCCGCCACGTCCTCTGGTCAACCTAGCAAAGCGTTCAAGTTGACGAACCAAAAGGTCTTTGGCGTTCCCTCCGCTGACTGGAGCAGGGATAACGCCCATTGGCCCAGAAATCGCATCAAGGATAATCGCTATTTTATTTGGCCAGCGGCGATAGATGGTTGTCTTGCCAACGCCAGCTTTTTTGGCAATGGCCTCAATCGAAATATCGCGGACCGGAGAGTGAAGAAGAAGCTTGTTCGTGGCATCAAGGATAGACTGGTGCACTTGTTCGCTGCGTGGGCGGCCGCCGGCTGCAACTTTGCGCGAGTCCAGATCGTCACCCTCTTCCTTTACGCTCAGGGAATCTTGGGTATCTTCAACAAGGCGGGGGGAGAAGGTAGAGGACATCATCGGCAATCCCTCACGGGTAACTAAAAGTAAAAAAATCAGGAAAAGAGGTTTTAATCTTCTGGCGGCGGTGGGGCAAGAAGAATCCTACTGCCCCCCAGAAAGAAAGCTGGACGGGGCATCGCGAACAACTACGGCCATATTGTTTCTAATTTCAAGAATGGCAAGTCCGCGCTGCGCAAGCCCATCTGTGCGGAAGCGAAAAATCCCGTCAATCCCCGAGAACCCGTTGGGGCTGGTCAAGCTTTCGCTTCCATATCCGCGTCCGGCTTTGGCAAGAACAACGGCGAGTGCTGTTGCGTCATAGGCCAAAGAGGCGAGGCGGGGGGCAGGTTGTCCGTAAGTTTCAAGATAACGTTTTTCGAATTTCTGACGAAGGCGGGGGGACGAGGCCGCATACCATGCGCCTTGTAAAGATGGCGAGCGAGCTGTTTCGGCTTGGTCCCACAAACCTGTTCCCAATCGGCGCACAGAAGAGGGAGGCAGTCCTATGGCAGTCAGTTGATTTGAAATTTTTTCAGCTTGTGGTCCCGATGTTGCAATCAAGACGGCATCAAACGGAACGGAACTCATTGCATTATAACTCATGCCGGAGGGGAGCGAGGCGGGACGCTTGCTCAAATCAAGAATTTGAGAATCGCTGGGGGTCATACCTGCTGCAAACCGAAGAACCCCGACCGAGGGCACGCCGTGACGAGCCAAGCTGGATTGATAAGTGGCGGTGACCGCATCGCCATAGGCATCTTGAGCTGCAATCAAGGCAATCCGTTTCATTCCTTGACCAAGAGTGAAATCAATAATCTGTTCAACTTGGGTTTGGGGGACAAACCCCATAAGAAAGCTATTGCCGCCCGCCGCGCTGGTGTCGGTTGAAAAGGGCAGAATGTTAATGCCACGGGCTCGCGCTAGGGGGGCAATGGTTTTGGCATCGGGTCCGAAGACAGGGCCTAAGATAAGTCCTGCGCCTTCGGCGAGAGCCTCATTCGCGGCTGTCTCTGCTCCTTGGCTTGTATCCTTCGGCAGGAGTTCAAAGCTATTGCCCCCGAGATCAAACATGGCAAGCTGGGCAGCGTTCAGCATGGCTTGTCCCGTCTCAGCCCCTTTGCCTGTGAGAGGGAGAAGCAGGGCGACTTTCGAGGGGGTAGCGGGAAGGGGCGATACCGCTGCTTGTGGTTGAGAGGCTGTGGCAGGGGCGGCGGGGACGGGTGTTGCAGAATTGGATGGTGTCCAAGGCGAAGAAGACACCGAGCATCCCGAAAGGAGAAGCAAGCCGGCAATAAAAAGAGGCCGAAAAGAGGGGAAAGCTCCACAAACCTGATTGCGCCACATGAACGGGTCTCCTAATACTTAAATGATGATGGAAAAACCTACACAAAATGAGAACACCGTGCCAGAGGCTTTTGTAAAAAACGCACAGGGCGAAAAAAAGCCGCTAAAGTCTGGGCTTTATTTGGTGGCGACGCCGATTGGAAACTTGAAAGACATAACGCTGCGAGCCTTGGAGGTTTTGGCATCGGTAGATTTGATTGCCTGCGAAGATACGCGGGTGAGCGCGAAATTGATGGCGGCGTATGGGCTGAAGGTTCCTCTGTGTCCTTATCATGACCATAACGCAGATTACCAAAGGCCAATGATTCTGGAAAAAATAGAGGCGGGGGCTTGTATCGCTCTTATTTCTGATGCGGGAATGCCTCTCATTTCCGATCCCGGGTATAAACTGGTGCGAGAGGCTATGGCAAGAGGGCTGTATGTGACCAGTCTGCCCGGGGCCAACGCGCCTTTGATGGCTTTGCAACTTTCAGGGCTTCCAAGTGATGCGTTTGTTTTTGGTGGGTTTTTGCCTCCTAAAACCAAAGCGCGCCAAGAGACTTTGGCTAAGTGGAAAAATGCTGAGGCTTCCTTGATTTTTTTTGAAACAGCTCCTCGGCTTGAGGAAAGTACGAAAGATATTCTGGCGATACTGGGAAACCGGCCTATGGTTGTTGCGCGGGAATTGACAAAAAAATTTGAAGAAGTTTGGAGTGGTCAGGTCAAAGAAATTTGTGATCGTTTAGAGCGAGACGGGCCACCCAAAGGTGAAATAGTTTTGGTTATTGGGCGCGGCGAAGCTGTTTCTCAAGTGGGCGATTTGGACGAGATGCTGAAAGCCGAAATGAAAAATCTTTCTTTGAAAGATGCGGCGGCGAAAGTGTCTGCTTTGCTGGGGGTTCCTAAAAATCAGGTGTATAGCCGCGCTCTCGAATTGCGAGATGAGGAATGAGATTGAAATCTTCAAGCTATGAACGGGGGCTTGGGGCCGAGTTATATGCGGCGTTGTATTTCTTTCTCAAAGGGTATCGGATTTTGGCGTGGAGATACAAAACTTCTGTTGGTGAAATTGACCTGATTGTGTCTCGAAGAGACTGGGTTGTTTTTGTCGAGGTCAAACAGCGGCGAAGCATTGAAGAAGCTGTTTTTGCGGTGACTCCCCTAATGCGGCGGCGGATTGGGGCGGCTGCAGGGCATTTTCTGGCGCGGCAAAGGCAAAAGATACCCTCTTCTTTGCGGTTTGATGTGGTTGCCGTGTCTGGTTTGTGCATTCGCCATCTGGACAATGCGTGGGAAGCCCCTACATAATGGGGCGAATGATTCGTTCGGATGATGTGACGCGAGAGGCTCTCATGAAAAAAGTAATATTGGCTGCGGTTCTTTTGTCCTCACCCTTTTTGCTGTCGGGATGTGTGGGGCTGGCAACGGGAGTGGGGGCTGCTGTGGGTATGGCGGCAACCAAGGAAGGCGGTTTGCAAACCTCTCTGACCGATGAAGCCATTCGCCTTAAAATTAGTGACTTGTGGTTTAAGCGCAGCGTGGAGATGTTCAGAAAGTTGAATCTCAACGTCAACCAAGGGCGGGTTTTATTGACGGGGGTTGTTCAAAATCCCGAAGATCGTGTTGAAGCCATTCGTCTTGCGTGGCAACCCAAAGGGGTTAAACAGGTTATCAATGAAATTCGTGTGGGGAACCCCGATAATTTCCGCTCTTATACGACAGATGCTTGGATTTCTGGCCAGCTTCGCACGCGTTTGACATTTGAAAAATATGTTCAATCTGTCAACTATTCTATCGAAACAGTACAAGGCTCGGTCTATCTCATGGGGGTTGCTCAACATCAGCGAGAGCTGGATACGGTCATTCGCATTGCTCGTAAGATCAAGGGCGTCAAAGAAGTCATTAGTTACGTGAAGCTCGCGGGTGAACCGACTCTTTCTACATCGTCAGCAACCTCGGCAACGAACAGCGCGACGGTTTCTGCGGCTCCACTTGCTCCGGTCAGTGAGGCTCCTTTGTCTTCTTCGTCGGCTCCAACCCCAATTACAGGTGGGGCGGCGTCGTCTCCGGCGGGACCTGCTGGAATTGAATCAGAAGTTCTGCCTCCGTGAGGCCGAAATATAAGTAAAGGGAGCGAGGCATGGGCGACCTGCGCGAGGCTTTAAGGCGGATAGGAGCTTTACCCGATGCGGACGTTTCTTTGACAGAGACGGCGTTGCTTCTTTCTGGTTTGGCGCATTTGGGGCGTGATCTTGATCGGTATCGTCACCATATTGCCAAGTTGAGTCATGATGTTGGCACGCGCTATGCGGCGTTGATCGAGGCCGGCGCTGAAGAAAGCCTTGAAACCCAACTTGCCGCGCTCAAACATATTCTTTCCGATCAGTGCGGCTATGAGGGAGATGTCGATCACTATGATGATCTTAGCAATGCCGATCTGATAAGTGTGATTGAACGGCGCAAGGGATTACCGGTTGTGCTGTGCTTGCTCAGCATTGAAGTGGGGAGGGCTCAAGGATGGGATGTTCAGGGGCTTAATTTCCCCGGCCATTTTATTCTCAGACTACAGAAAGACGGAGAGCGGATTTTATGTGATCCTTTCCATCGCTTTCGTCTCTTGCAGGCGCAAGACTTGCGGGCCTTGCTGAAGCAAGTGGCGGGACCTCACGCGGAACTTGCCCTCCATCATTATACTCCGGCCAGCAATCGAGAAATTCTCTTGCGGATGCAAAACAATATCAAACTGCGACTGATTGAGCAGGAATCCTATGAGGAGGCTCTACAAACTGTGGAAACGATGCGGTTATTCGCGCCGGAAGATATTCGCTTGTGGCTGGATAGCGGGGTTCTTTATGCGCGGACAGGTCGTCTCCAAGAGGCGATTTCTATTCTGGAGGACTATATCAGGGCGGTTCCAGATCCTCGTGATCGGGCCGATGCTCAGTTATTGCTGCGCAACTTGCAGAGCCGTGATTTTTAGGGCACCTTGGCCATTAGACAGAATATCAAAAACGCTTCTTGATAAAAAATTACAAAAAAATGTTCTCGCCCCCTTGCGCCGCTAGCCACAAGCCGTTATTTAGAAAGACATAGTTCTCTGCGCATCGGCGGTTGTTTTTCCATCCTTCGTGTGTTTCGAGTTTCACTGATCCCTGTTCAAGGCCCACACCACACTAAATGACCTAAGGAGTCCATTATGGTTTTTCGCAATTTGCTACTGTTGTCAGTCGCTCTGATCTCTCTTTCTGCTTGTTCTTCCGATGAAGATGCCGCTGGCGGCCCTGATGTTGCAGGTGTCGGTGGTGCGGGTGGCGTGGCCGGTGATGGCATGGGTGGCGCGGCTCCAATCAACGGAGTTGTTCCCGGGACCCAGCAAGACTTAGTTGTCAATGTTGGCGACCGCGTATTCTTTGGCTACGATCAATCCGATATTTCTGACGAAGCCCGCGCAACGCTTGATCGTCAAGTTACATGGCTGAAGCAATATCCGGCTGTGAACGTGACTATCGAAGGTCATGCGGATGAACGCGGGACTCGCGAATACAACTTGGCTTTGGGCGAACGCCGCGCGTCTTCGGTTCGCAGCTATTTGCTGTCGCAAGGCGTTGATGCCGCACGTATCAATACCATCAGCTACGGTAAAGAGCGTCCTGCTGTTCCTGAAAACAGTTCAGCCGCATGGTCTCAAAACCGTCGTGGCGTGACAGTTGTTAACTAAGAAATAGGAAAGGATGTCGTCACTATGGCTCGTTCCACTTGGTTCTGCCGCACTCGCCATCCTTTATGCTTTTCTCTACAGGCCGCCGTTGCGGCCTGTAGTCTCATGGTCTCTTGGCCTGCGCTGGCGCAATCTGCCGATGATGCGGCCCGTCTTTCGCGAATTGAGCGGGATATTGATACCCTCAATCGGGCGGTTTACAAGGGCGATATGCCGGCGACTCCTCCGGCGGAGTTGGCGGGTGGCTCAAGTTATCAGGCCGATCTTGAAGTTCGCTTGTCTGGTCTTGAAAAACAGATTCGGGATTTGACCGGAAAAATTGAACAACAAAATTTTGATCTCTCTCAGCTTCGTGAGAAATTGGACAAAGCCCAAGCCGATAGCGAGTTGCGTTTGGGTGATTTAGAAAAACGTGTAGGAGGTGGGGGCGGTGCTGTTTCAGATTCTCCGGCATCTGCGCCTTTAACGTCTCCGACGGCTGGTGGCAATGTTCAATCGGGGACGTTGGCTCCTGAGGATATGGGGGGGGCGGTTGCGTCTGCGCCGCAAGCTCCCAATGAAGACATTCCACCTTCCGGCGTAACGCTTCCGGTGACAGCAGATCCGAATGCGCCGGCTCCGGCTGATTCGCCAACGCAAAAGCCGCTGGGGTCTTTGCGGGAAGCTCCTGGTGGGGCCTCGATTCCTCCGGCGGCGGATGGAGGCGATCCGGCAAGCATATATGAGGGAGCGTTTTCTCAACTCAAGAATGGCGGCTACGTCAAGGCGCAAAAAGACTTTGAGGGGTTTTTGAAAACCTATCCTGTGCATCCGCTTGCCGCCAATGCAACTTATTGGTTGGCCGAATGCCATTATGCACAAGGCCAGTATGATAAAGCGGCGCGGATTTTTGCTGAGAGCTACAAGAAATATCCCAAAGGTCCCAAAGTGGCGGATAGTCTTCTTAAAATGGGGATGTCGCTGGGGGGGCTGGGAAAAACCAAGGAAGCTTGCGTGACATTGCAGCAGCTCAAAAAAGAGTTTCCTTCGGGACAAACAACGGCTCTGCGCCGCGCAGAGCAAGAGATGACCCGTCTTGGCTGCGCTCGCTGATTCTCCTCTGACCTTCGAAGAATTTTCGGCTTATATGACAGCGGCCCTCCCCTTTTTGGCGGGGAGCGGCGAACCGATTGCTGTGGGGGTTTCTGGGGGAGGGGACAGCATGGCTTTGGTGTCTCTTCTTAAGGAATGGGCGGCGGCACATTCTATCCCGCTTCATGCCCTGACGGTCGATCATGGGCTTCGCTCCGAATCATCAGCCGAAGCGTTGCAAGTTGGTAGTATTTTATCCGGTTGGGGGGTTCCTCATGTGACGCTGTGTTGGGAAGGCGAAAAACCGCATTCCCGAATTCAGGAATTGGCGCGGGCGGCCCGCTATCGGTTGATGGGTGAATTTTGCCGCTCTCAAAACATTCGGTATTTATTTTTGGCGCATCATGCGGATGACCAGATGGAAACTTTTTTCTATCGCCTTGCCAAAGGAAGCGGGATTGATGGGTTGACGGGGATGTCTTTATGCCAAGAGTTTGAGGAAGAGGGGCTCACCCTTGTTCGTCCTTTGCTTGGTGTGACTCACCATCGCTTGATTGCAACCTGCCGAGAAAGGCAGATCACGTGGATCGAAGATCAGAGTAACGTTTCGCAACGTTTCGTAAGGGGGAGATTGCGGGGGGCGAGGGAAGTTTTAGAGCAAGAAGGCTTGACGGTTCCGAGGATTCTCTCCGCCATGCGCCGCTTCGACAGAATTGTAAAATTTGCTGAGCAAGTTTCTGAAACGGAATATAAAAATAATCTGATTGAGAAGGATGCGAAACGTATCGTAATGTCTCTGGGTGGATTAAAGGCTCTTCCTGAAGAAGTTGTTTTACGCATTTTCAAAAGGCTGGTTTTAGAGATAGGGGGGAAAAAAACATATCCTCCACGCCTTCAAGATATTGAAGCTCTGGTTCATCGGTTTTTGTCAGACCCTGAATTTAAGGGAGCGACCATCGGCGGGTGTATTTTTCGTCCCCATCAAAGCCGAAATCATCTCACCATTCTTAAAGAAGACTGACTGCCTATAATAATGTCAGGGGGCTTGTTAAGTTTTGCGAGGTGTTTTATTTTTTCTCTATGAAACCTGTTGTTTTATCTAAAATCTGGTGGTTGTGGATTCCCCTACTGATGGTTGTGGGGCAGTTGGCTATTGAGGTCGGGCTTTCCGAAGCGGAGAAAGAAGCGATTCTTGGGGAAGGGGGATTTCACGAAACGTTTCAAGCTATTATCACAGTTTCTGCTTTCGCCTTGGCCGTGCGCCTTTTTTTCGTGTTTCAAAGTCAGCCATGGCTAAAGCTCTGGGTGGCAATTGCCGCTATTGGGGCTTTATATGTCACAGGCGAAGAAATAAGCTGGGGGCAGCACTTGTTCAAATGGGGAACGCCAGAATCATGGGCGGTGGTGAACGACCAGAACGAAACCAATTTGCACAATACATCGGATTGGCTCGATCAAAAGCCTTTGATCCTTTTGGAAATCGGGGTTTTGGTTGGGGGGATTTTAATTCCGCTTCTTGAGAAAATCAGACCTCTTTGGCTTCCGGTGCAGTTTTCCTCTATCTATCCAACCTATCACCTTGTTCCGGTGTCCTTGATCGCGTTTGCTATGAAACTTGCCGATACCTACGGCGATCAGGTTCAATCTTCCTTGTTTTGGCGGACCAGTGAGATACTCGAGATATTTCTCTATTATTTCGTCTTTTTGTATCTTGTTGTGCTGCGCCGCCGTTTTTCCTGATTCTGCTGTATTCGGCTTGTTTTTGGGAAAATCTTTTCCATCTTATGTCTGGTATCCTTCCTGTGTTATCATGGACGGAGCAGTTGAAAACGGGTAGAGTAAATCTCACTTTTTACCAAATAGAGGATGTTCGCAGTGCAAGGTCTTAATCGCAACCTTTTATTTTGGCTGGCAATTGTTTTGACGCTGGCATTTTTGTTCAATGTGTTTCAGTCCTCCAAAGGCGGGGAAGGTGTTGGCAAGATCGATAGTGTGGCCTATAGCGATTTCATGACGGCGGCCAAAACGGGAACCGTGTCGGATGTCGTTATCAAAGGGCAGGAATTAACGGGGCACTACGCGAATTCTGGGGGGGCGTTTCGATCTTTGGTCCCTGTGGGCGAGAACATTGTTGAACGCTTGCAAGGGACCAGTGTCCGAATCAAAGCTGAACGTGATGAAGGAGATCAGGTCAGTTTGTTCGGGATTTTGCTCTCATGGTTTCCTATGCTGCTTTTGATTGGGGTGTGGATTTTCTTCATGCGCCAGCAAGGAAAAGGTGGCGGCGGTGTGATGGGGTTTGGCAAGTCACGGGCGCGGCTGCTTACTGAGAAACAAGGGCGCGTGACCTTTGAAGATGTTGCAGGGATTGACGAAGCGAAGGAAGAACTCAAGGAAGTTGTCGAGTTTTTGAAAGACCCTCAAAAATTCCAGCGGCTGGGGGGCAAAATTCCCAAAGGAGCTTTGTTGGTGGGGCCCCCGGGAACGGGGAAAACTTTGGTGGCTCGCGCTGTGGCGGGGGAGGCCAACGTGCCGTTCTTTACAATTTCAGGCTCTGATTTTGTGGAAATGTTTGTTGGGGTTGGGGCGAGCCGTGTTCGCGATATGTTTGAACAAGGCAAAAAGAATGCGCCGTGTATCATTTTTATTGATGAAATTGATGCCGTCGGTCGCCATCGGGGGGCGGGTCTAGGGGGCGGGAACGATGAACGCGAACAAACCCTCAACCAGCTTCTGGTGGAAATGGATGGGTTCGAAGCCAATGAAGGCGTGATTATCATTGCGGCAACCAACCGTCCCGATGTTTTGGATCCGGCGTTGCTTCGCCCGGGTCGGTTTGATCGTCAGGTGGTCATTCCCAACCCTGATGTGAAGGGTCGTGAGAAAATTCTCAAAGTTCACATGAAAAAAGTTCCTTTGTCTTCTAATGTTGATCCTTCGGTGATTGCTCGCGGGACGCCCGGGTTTTCCGGTGCGGATCTGGCCAATCTGGTTAACGAAGCGGCTTTGCTTGCGGCGCGGCGTAACAAGCGTGTGGTTGGCATGGAAGATTTTGAAGAAGCCAAAGACAAAGTGATGATGGGAGCGGAGCGTCGTTCAATGGTCATGACGGACAACGAGAAAAAGCTAACAGCCTATCATGAGGCAGGCCATGCCATTGTTGCTTTGAGCGAACCCGAATCTGATCCGGTTCACAAGGCTACGATTGTGCCGCGTGGCCGCGCTCTGGGGATGGTTATGCGTCTTCCGGAAGGGGATCGTATCTCGATGTCCAAAGCCAAGCTTGAGGCGGATCTTGCTGTAGCGATGGGGGGGCGGATTGCCGAAGAATTGATTTTCGGTCCAGAAAAAGTCACAACCGGTGCGTCAAGCGACATTCGCATGGCAACCGATATTGCCCGCCGGATGGTTACGGAATGGGGGATGAGCCAGAAATTGGGCCCGCTGCGTTATGCGGGGGATCAAGAAGAGGTTTTCCTAGGCCATTCCGTTTCGCAAACCAAAACAATGTCCGATGATACGGCCTCTATCGTAGATTCAGAAATCAGACGTATTGTCGAAGACGCCTATACGCGGGCGACCAAGACTTTGACGGATCGGATTGAGGATCTTCACAAATTGGCGAAGGCGTTGCTTGAATACGAAATGCTTTCTGGCGAGGAAATCAAAACCTTGTTGCGTGGTGAGCCTATCTTGCGCGATGACAAAGAAGACACTCCAGCTTCTTCGAAACCTGCGGTTCCTCGTGGGGGTGGGTTGGGGGATTTGCCTCAGGGGGCCTAAAGTGTCCACCCATAAAGTTTCCATCTATGGACTGCAAATGCTGGTTTCCTGCGCTTCCGTTGCTCAAGTACCTTGATGTACGTTCCGCTACGGTTCTCGGAAATCCCCCATTTTCGTCACATATCTGGAACTTTCTGGATGAACACTGAGAAAGATAACGGACCTTTTCTGTATCCCAAAAACCAGAACAGGTCTTGAGTAAACTCAAGACCTGCCTTTCTTCTGGGGGGGAGAAAGCTCGTATAATTTTGTTTAGGGTATCAAGTACACACCACGAGGTTTTAACCTCAAATTATCTTTAACTATAACCGACGTTTGCCCGTCTTTATTATGCCCGTCTTCTTGTCTATCTATGCCTACTTTAGGCGGCTCGATTTCTATGAATTGTTTTTTTTATAAGTTAAACTTGAGTTTATGTCAAGATTATTTTTTTAGGGGTTACTTAATTTTTTGTGAGCGTTAAATTTAATCCTATGAAAAATGGCCAAAAATGACGAAGTTCTTATGGAATCAAAGCGTTGACCCTCAGGAACCGCCGGCTCAAATTGAAATTGAACGGGGGGATTGGGAGGATTCTTCTCGCGGAGGGCGAAAAGTTCCTTACAAAATTTATGCGCCTGTAGGGCAAGGGGGAGAGCGTTTTCCAGTCATCTTGTGGTCTCATGGGCTGGGAGGGAGCCGTGAGGGGGCGGGGTTCATTTCCCGCTATATTGCCTCTCATGGCTATATTGTCGTGCATATTCAGCATGCGGGAACGGATAGCGAGTTGTGGGAAGGGAAGCCAGGCCATCCGTGGGACGTTATTCGTCAAACCAAAATTCCGCGCAAGGCGACGTTGCAACGACTGCAAGATGTCCCCTTTGCGGTTGACCAGCTTTATCGTTTGGCAGAGGGGGGGGCTCCGCTTGCTGCCAAAATGGATGTGGCGCGGCTTGGAATGTCGGGTCATTCCTTTGGGGCGATGACCACACAGGTTATGGCAGGACAAAGGCGCGGCTATGGGGCATGGCAATATTCGCTGCATGAAGAACGATTTCGTGCCGGATTGCTGTATTCTCCTGTACCGGTTCGCCAGAAACGGCATCATGGCCCTGCCGATTTTTATGGAGGGATTCAGATTCCGCTCTTGGTTATGACGGGAACAGATGACGATAGTCCGATTGAAAACTTTGGATATAAAGATCGCCTCGAAGTTTTTGAACATTCTGGCGGTCCCGAACAGCATTTGCTGATTCTTGATGGGGGGGATCACATGGTTTATAACGGAAGCCGTGGGAAGCTTGGTGAAAATCCAAAGCGGGAAATTCACGAAGAAATTATCAAGGTGCTCTCTCTGGCTTTCTGGGAAGCGTATTTGAAAGGCGATGAGTCTGCCAAGGTCTGGCTGTCTGGCGAGGGTGTGCGGGAATTTCTCCGCGAAGAGGGAACCTATGTTTACAGGGGGTAGGTTTTGAAAAACCGCAATATTTTCCTTATGGGGGCCTACTTCTTTTTCAGGGATTTTCGCCCTTTTGCGGCCTTGGCTGTTGTTTATTTCCAAACTGTGTCTGGATCCTTTGCGGCGGCCATGTCGGTTTTTTCAGTCATCATGGTTTCCTCTTTTTTGTTTGAGATTCCTACTGGAATTCTTTCGGATCGTATCGGGCGCAAAGCCACGTTCTTATGCGGAACTTTGAGTTACGCGCTTTCAATTTTTCTTTTTGCCGTGGCCGAAAATATAGAAACCCTGCTTTTTGGGGCGGTGATGGGGGGAATGGCTGAAGCTTTCATGAGCGGGAACAGCAATGCTCTTGTCTATGAAACCCTTGAACAGTTGGGGCGGAAAGAGGATTTTCGTGAGGCTTGGGGAAAAATGAGATCAATGGGACAGATCGCGCTGGGGCTAGCATCTTTGCTTGGGGGAGGACTGTTGTTTATGGATGTTTCCCTGCGGTCATTGGTGTGGATGACCTTTGCCGCGCAGCTGATTTGTTTGGGAATTGGCTTCTTTTTGATTGAACCGCAACGACATAAAATAGAACACACCAACATCTACCGAAACCTTGGGGAGGCCATAAAACTTTTCAAAACCAATCCGCGCCTTCGCCTTGTGACGATTGCCAATGCCATTCAGTTCGGGATCGGAGATGCCCAATACCGTTTCGCTCCGGCATTTTTCCAGACGGTTTGGGCTCCGTGGCTTGTGTCGAGTTTAAGTGTCATTCGGAATGTTTTCGGAGCCATCGGATACTGGGTTTCTGGCCAAGTTATCAAACGATACGGGGAGCCTACGGTTTTATTGGTGGGCTCGGCGATGATCAGCTTTTTGGGAATTGTGGCGGTCCTCATTCAGAATGTCTTGTCTCCCTTTTTGATTTTTATCAACAACCTGTTCTATGGCTTGAACGATGTAGCCAAAGAACATTTACAACAGGAAGATTTTGATGCGCGTCAGCGCGCTACGATGAGCTCTCTTTCCCAGTTCATGGGGGCGAGTATTGCGGCGATTATTTCCCTTTGTATGGGGATTATTGCGGATACGAACGGAATAGCCACGGCCTTGCTTGTTTTTATGGTGCTCAGGCTTCCGGTGGTTGGTCTGTATTGGATTTTATTTCGAAAAAAAATGGCGTGAAACGAGAATATTATTCCGGCGGTTTCTTTTCTTGTGGACGCTCTAGCGTCAAAATAATGCGGCGGTTTTGCGCTTGGTTCTCTAGAATGGCCTTGCCGGAGGCATCACGATTGGGCATCTTGGGCAGGGAGTCGGCATAGCCAGAAGCCTTGAGCCGCTGGGGAGAAAACCCTTTGTCAATCAGGAAACGAACAACATTCGTGGCGCGTGCGGTTGAAAGTTCCCAGTTCGAAGGATAACGGTCCGTTTTAATCGGCGCATCATCTGTATGTCCTTCGACACTGATTTTGAAACTTTCATATTCTGGTTTGCTGAGCCGCTCAGCCAATTCTGTTAAAATCTGTTTTCCTTCGCCCTTGAATTCTGCCGAACCGGATTCGTAGAAGTAGGAACTTTTCAGTTCAATCACAACCTTTCCATCTTCGGTTTCGGTGACATTGGCTACGGCCTTGAGTTCAGGGGAGGAGGTGATGACTTTTTCAATGTCCCCGACAATGGGCGCGTTGGGCCGCAGGATTAGGATATCATCTCCGGTTAAATAGGCGACTTTAGGAATCTCGCCTTTTTGTCCAAATTCCTTGCGAATAGTTTCCGTGGCGGTTTTTATTCTTTCTTCTTGCGGCTTGGACATAGAGACAATAATAACAAAGAAACACAAAAGCAGCGTAATCAGATCGGCATAGGAAATCAGCCAACTGTCAACGTGTTGATCGTCATTCATCGGGTTTTCAGGTGGTAAGGCCATATTTCCGCTTTAAGGTTGCGCTGGTTTTATTAAGGTCATAATGGCTGGACGGATCAATATAACTGTTCAGGCGGTCTTGAATGGCGTGCGGGTTTTTCTGCCCGAGGAGCATGGCGAGACCTTCGGCCATCAGATAATAGCGAACCCGAACACGGTCTTCCCGCAAGAGTAGTTTTTCTTGAGCAGGCAAATACAGCAAGCGGGCGGAGAGGAGGCCGTAAAGAGTGGCCAGCAAAGCGACCGAAAGCCCCGAGGCAACTTGCGAAACATCAGATTGCAACGAGCCGAGCATAACAATCATTCCAATTAAGGTTCCGACCATTCCGAATGCGGGGGACGAACTGGCCATGGTATGGAGAACCTTGGCCGGAAAAATATTCCGGCGGTAATTACTGTCGGCGGCGGTTTCGACCATTTTCTGAACTTCTTGTGGTTCATATCCGGTGACCGTCAATTCAAGCCCGTAGCGCAAGAGGGGGTCTTTGGAAATTTCTTCTTTTTCTCCGGCTTGTTCCAATCCTAAGAAACCCTTTGATTGAACGAGGTAAGCCCAACCAATCACTTTTTCAAGAAAATTGCCGAGATCTTCTTCGGCGGAGTCGGGATCTGAGCCAATTTCGCGCAGAGCCTTGAAGGCTTTCATAACCTCTTCCGAGGGGTGGGACAGAAAGGCACACGCAACCGCGCCTCCGAACACAACGACAAAGCCTTGAAAATGGATAAAGGCAATATAATTTGACGTACTCGCAACAACGGTGCCAACCGTTACCAGCAACGCAAAGATAATTCCAATCACAGGACCGCGTTTCATTGGGAAACTTCCAGAAAATGGGTGCAAAAACAGAAGGTTGTCGGTTAGAAGACCCGAACCTTCTTCTATTTTACCATAGGCAACCGGTAAATGATAGAGATTAGACCTCTCGCAGAAGGTCGCCAGAGCGGGTTCTGCGAGAGGTCTATTGACAGGAACAAGGCAGAAAGGTTAATACCTTGGCGGGTAGATGCGCCCGTAGCTCAGCTGGATAGAGCGTTGCCCTCCGAAGGCAAAGGTCGTGAGTTCGAATCTCGCCGGGCGCGCCATTTCTTTTTCTTATCCATTATATGTCATCCCGTTGGCGCGGCCCGTAGGGACGCTGGCACAAACGGGATCCAGAATCTCGTGCAGCTTTGCTGCACTCAACGTACTAGACCCCCGATCTGCGGTCAGCTTCGCTTCCCTTGTCGGGGGTGACCATTATCTAAATAATTTTGGGATCAGTTTACAGGGCTCTATTCCTTTTTCTCGGCGAATTGATCGTAAGCTCGCAAGGCGTCAGCGGCATATATCAGGCTTGGTCCCCCGCCCATATAGACGGTCATGGCCAAAGTTTCGGCAATTTCTTGTCGCACATCATTAGGAATTTAATCATAAAAACTTCTTGACATTCTCGAAAACTGGCGTCATAAAGAGAACATAAAGGGAACAATTGCGTCTGCGGCTTAAGTCCGCTGGGGTGGGGTTCCTGTTGATCCAGACCAAAAGGGGTTTTTGATGCCAATTCATGATCGCTATGTTCCTAAATCTTACGTTGACGGGCAAACAACCCCTTTTGTCTCGGCAGAAGAGGCTTGGTTCTGGTTTATCCAAGCCTCTCTCGCCCGAAGTGAGGGGGCAAAAATTGTCGCGGGTCTGGGGTTGGGGTGTCGCCCGTGTGAACCTGTGGACGTGTTGGCTGTTGTCGAACGACTCTATCGGGGGCGGCGATTGTTGATGGACCATATTTTGGTTCTCAGATTTTATGGGCGGCGGCAGATGTCGCCTGATCCTCAGCGGGCAAAAGAGATGCG
This sequence comes from Alphaproteobacteria bacterium, assembly GCA_016794285.1. Classification (GTDB taxonomy): domain Bacteria; phylum Pseudomonadota; class Alphaproteobacteria; order Micavibrionales; family Micavibrionaceae; genus UBA1573. The sequence continues at coordinate 23,359 of JAEUKO010000003.1, forward strand.
CGCCTATTCTCTTTGGCAAGAAGCCATGGAGAGGATCGAAGATGTTTTAATTGCCAAAGGCATTGTCAAAAAACCTCATTGGACTATCGAGAAAGAGAGAGAATATTATGAGTCAAAGCAATCAATCTCCCTCGGAGAGGATGCTTTGGGTCGTATTTTCGGATGAAACCGATTTGCCCTTTCTGAAATGTTTGCGCCGTGGGTTTCGTCACTGTTTTGTGGTGATACGGGATCGTGGACATTGGATTTCTTATGATCCGTTGGCTCATTACACGGAACTGTTTTGGGTTGATGTTCCTGAAACCTTTGATTTGCTTGGTTGGCTGAGCGAACAGGGAATGACGGTCATCAAGGTTCCGTCTTCTCTTTGCCCAAAGCAAAAAATTTTGCCGCCTATGATGTTTACCTGTGTTGAAGCCGTCAAGCGGATGATCGGTCTGCGCGGGTGGTGGATTTTGACCCCGTGGCAGCTGTATGCAGCTTTAGCAAAAAGAATTTAACAACCATTCCATTTTATCAAAGAAGGAGTTTCTCAATGGGAAGTTTAACCTCGCGGCCCAAAGCCGCTAGTGCCTCGGTGTCTGCGCCGCAAGTTGTTTATGTTCCGGCTGTAAGCAGTACCAGTTCCAGTTCCAATCCTGCTTCTTCTCCTGATCCAGCAGAGGTAGACGAGACGGTTACAGCGGCGCAAAGAGCTGAGAATGTTCTACGTCGCAGCCGGTCTCGCTTGGGGACGGTTCTAACCAGTTTCAGGGGGATTTTGACTCCGTCTGATGTGGGGACACAACGTAAAAATTTGTTGGGAGAATAGAAATGCCGGTTGCGTTTAGCCATCAAACTCGCGCTTTGGCGAGTGTTTCTCCAGAGACGGTTTTGCGCCGTTTTGAAACAGCCCACAGAAAGCGGCGGGCATGGGAAGATTTATGGCAGGATTGTTACGACTATGCTTTGCCGCAACGGGGGGATTTTCTGGGTGGGGTTCAGGCGGGGAATCGCCGCAGCGAACGGCTTTATGATGCAACGGCTCTGGATGCTGTCGATCAATTGGCGGCTTCGCTACTGGGGAATTTGACTCCGCCTCTCGTGCCGTGGTTTGGTTTTCGGGCAGGGCCAGGACTTGATGAGGCCGAGGCTGAACGCATTGCTCCGCTTCTTGAGAAAGCTGCGCGGATTATGCACTCTCATTTTGACCAATCGAATTTTATTGTCGAAGTTCACCAAGCTTTTCTTGATTTGGTAGTGGGCGGGACGGCTTCTTTGGCTTTTGAAGAATCGCACCCGGGAACGCCATCGGCCTTTCGGTTTACGGCAGTTCCTCTTGGCGAGGTGATTTTGGAAGAAGGAGATTTGGGGTTTCTGGATGGGGTGTACCGCATTTTGTCTTTGACCCTCTCTCAGATCAAGGACCGTTATCCGGCGGCGGAGGTTCCGCGTGAAATCGAAGATCAGGGAAGCCGAGACGTGCGGGCAGATTTCAGAATTCTTGAAGCGGTTTTGCCCAATGGCCGCGGGTTTGATTATACGGTCATTGCGTTGGACGGAACGGAAGTTTTGCTTTCTCAAACCATTTCCCAATCACCCTTTATCAATTTCCGCTGGATGAAATCAGCCGGCGAAAGCTATGGTCGCTCTCCCATTATGAAAGCCCTGCCGGATATTAAGACGGCCAACAAGGTTGTTGAGCTGATCTTGAAGAATGCGTCCATTGCCGTGACAGGTATTTGGCAAGCCGAAGATGATGGGGTTCTCAATCCGGCCAATATCGAATTGGTTCCCGGGGCGATTATTCCCAAAGCGATGGGATCAAAGGGACTGACCCCGCTCGAAATGCCCGGGCGATTTGATGTCTCGCAGATTATTCTGGATGATTTACGCAGCCGGATTCGCCACGCCTTGTTGGCAGATCGTTTGCCCGAGTTGGGCCAAGCACGCATGACGGCCACGGAAGTCACCGAACGATCGACCCAGATGTCTTTGCTTTTGGGGGCAACTTACGGAAGGTTGCAAAGCGAGTTTTTGATCCCTCTCATTCAACGGGCTTACCTGATTCTCAAGCGGCGAGGGGTTTTGCCGGACTTGCCACTTGATGGGCGGATTGTTCAGATTGAATTGCGTTCTCCCCTCGCCAGAGCCGAGGCCGCTCGCCATCTTGATTCAACCATGACATGGGTTCGGAACATTCTCTCGCTCGGGAATGGCGGAGCTGAATACGTTAATATTGGCGAAGTTGTCCGCTATATGTCGCGTGTTCTGGGCGTTCCGCCGCAGCTTTTGAACTCCATTCCTTCATCAGAACTTTCACTTAACCTTCATTCCAACCCTGACCCTCTTGCAAAGGAGACTTCACATGACTGATAGCCTACTTACTCATCCGATTGATGAAACCGCCCAATCTTCTACGGCTTCCGATCCAGCCAAGCCGGAGGGCGTTCCTGATAAATTCTGGGATACTGACAAGAAAGAAATTCGCGTGAACGCACTGCTTGCGTCCTATCTCGCGCTTGAAAAGAAGCTGGGGCAGAGCCTTCCTTTGCCGCAGAGTGAGGCGGATCGTCTCAAAATCTGGAAGTCTTTGGGGGTGCCTGAGCGTCCAGAAGATTACACCGTGACCGTGGCCAATGATTTGTTTCAGCCAGACCCCGAATTGAATGCCCGGCTTCATACCAAGGGGTTTACGCCGGAACAGGTGCAGGAAGTTTACGACCTCGCCGCCGAAAAAATGGTTCCGCTGATTCTCGAAATGGCTGCCGAGTTCCAAGCCGACCGCGAAGTTGAACGCCTCGTCGCCGAATTTGGCGGTGTTGAACAATGGCAGGAAGTCTCGCGCCAATTGCTCGAATATGGTCGCCGCAACTTGCCGCCATCTGTTCTTGAGGGAATGGCCTGTTCCTTCGAAGGGGTTATGGCCCTTTACCACCTGATGAAAGGCGAAGCCTCCTCGCTCAAAGCCAAAGGCGGCACTGCCTCTGCGACAAACGAGACGGATTTGCGGGCCATGATGCAAAACCCGAAATATTGGCGCGACAAAGATCCTGCCTATATTGCGCAGGTGACGGCTGGTTTCGAGAAATTGTATTCGAACTAGGGTTAGCGAAGCTATGTGTGTTTGAACACTGGATTCCAGCTTTCGCTGGAATGACAGGTTTGGGAACTCTGCGGTTTCTTTGTCATCCCAGCGAAAGCTGGGATCCAGAATCTTCGCACCCATGCGGAAGTTTTCTTCTCCCTCCTTTTCTTGAAGGGGGGAGAAGGGGGTTAAATCTGCGAGCTGGCAAATTCGCGGGCGTTGAAGTCGTCAATCACCTGCTGGAACGTCCGGCGAATATCTTTCGTCAGTGGCAAAAATTGCAACGATACGCTGTCACGGCCTTTGCGGATGATGTGGGCCAGATGCTCCACTTGGACAACTTCATCTTGAAGGTGAAATTTCAGAACGACAGGCAACTCTTGGCCAATGGCCAAGGGGCGGGTATCAGCGAACAAGCGAACGCCCCCCGGGCTCCAGTCCAGAACAGGGTGAGCTTTCCCATCGATCATGCTGATGCATTGATCGCTGGTTCGGCGAGGATAAGAGCGACGCGAAGAAAAATCATCACCGCCGCCGCCCTGACCGTGATGTATCTTTTTCAATCCAAGTGCAGTCATAATGGACTGTATCATATAGGGACTCCCGGTAATGTCCACTTGCGTAGACGTTTTTCTAAAAAAGAAACCAGGACACCTTCAGTACTTTTTCGTAATCACCAACCGCTTAGTAATATACAAAGGGATTATAAAAAATCAACATAAATATAGGAAGTGTCATTTTGACACAGTTTGACGGTTTTCAACAAGGAAAACCGCAAGTATTTGTCAATAATAAGCCTTAAGTTGTTGTTTTTATAGTTATGTCTTTTGGTGGGTTTCCCTCCAAGACGTTTTTTAATGCGGACAACCCGAATCAGATCAGATGATTCGGGCCCCTTGGTTTTGCGGTCCGACTGGCCGGAGAGGCTCTCCGGTAACCAGAGACGACCCGTTTTTTCTTCAACCCTCTATTTAGAAAAGGTTTAATCATGACCACGACCATCAATGTGGCCTTCGTCAAACAATTTGAGCGCGAAGTCCATGAAGCCTATCAACGCCAAGGGGCTAAGCTCCGTGGTGCCGTTCGGAACGTCAATAATGTGAAGGGATCTTCGGTCATCTTCCAAAAAATTGGCAAAGGGACTGCGTCAACCAAATCTACCCACGGGATGGTTCCTGTGATGAATGCGTCCTATACGTCTGTTGAGTGTCTCTTGCAGGATTATTACGCCGGCGATTGGGTGGACAAACTCGATGAACTGAAAATCAACCACGATGAGCGCGGCGTGATTGCCAATGCCGGAGCTTATGCGCTGGGCCGCAAGACCGATGATCTGATTATCGCGGCCTTGTCGGGAGCCTCAACGCACACGATTGCGGATGGCAATACCGGACTCACCAGAGACAAAGTTCTCGCCGCTTTTGAAAAACTGGGCGAAGCGGATATTCCCGACGATGGCCAGAGATTCGCTGTGGTCGGTTGGCAACAATGGAGCGAGCTGCTCAAGCTTCCTGAATTTGCCAGCAGCGATTTTGTCGGTCCTGATGAGCTGCCCTACAAAGGAACGCAAGCCAAGAAATGGCTGGGCGCAACGTGGATTCCCCATTCAGGTTTGCCGATTGACGGAAACGACATTCGCAAATGTTTCTGGTTCCACAAAACGGCCATTGGCCATGCCTCTGGTTCCGATGTCGTAACCGATATTTCATGGCATGGGGATCGGGCTTCTCACTTTGTCAACAACATGATGTCGCAAGGAGCTGTCCTGATTGATGGGTCCGGTGTTGTCGTCATCAATTGTGACGAAACCCCCGATTAATAATTTTTTCTTATTAACTTGAATGGAGATTTCCTATGGCTTTTTTAACCAAAGACCTTAGCGTCCTTGCCTATGCTAACAATTTCACTTTGTGGCATTACACCACGATAGATTCTTCTGTCGTGACCGCCGGATATTTTAATTCGGCGGCGTCTATGCTGCGGGTGAATGATTTGATGATTGTCAATCTTGACACTGACGGAACCCCCTCTACCGTGTTCTATGTGGTAACCGGCAATACCGGAACCGTTGTCACGGTGGCGGTCTTTACCGCTTAACCTTCCTCCCTTGTTTGAAGGTGAAGACCTTGTACGCCAGCCCCGCTTCTGGTGCAAGGATCTGTCAGTCCACAAGAGGGGCGGCTCTGGCGAATAGCTGGAGCCGCTCTTTTTTTTCAATTTTTTTGAGGAGATACTAAAGATGGCTTTGAATGATATTGGCCTATGCAGCCGCGCTTTAATTCGGATCGGGGCGCGTCCGATCAGCTCGTTTTCCGATGGAACTGCCGAATCCGAAATTGCCAGCGTCCTCTATGCGCCTGTGCGCGATGCTGTTTTATCCGCCTATGGCTGGAGTTTTGCAACGGGACAAGCTTTGCTCTCGCGGTTGTCGTCTCCTCCCCTTGCGGATTACCCTTACGCCTATCAGTTGCCGCTTGATTATTTGCGGGTCATTTCCGCTGGCAATGGAGGGCGGGGGCGCGGACTTAATTTTCGCGTGACCAGAGGAACCATTCAAACTGCCGCCGAAGAGGTTATCCTGACCTATATTTTCCGGCCCGCCGAAGAAGAGTTTCCTCCTTACTTTGACATGGCTTTGATTGCGCGTCTGGCCGCAGAGTTTTGTTTGCCGCTCACCGAAAATTCATCGCGGGCCGAAAGTCTTGCGCGTCTGGCCGAAGCTGAATTTGCCAAGGCCCGTCAGATTGATGCCCAGCAGGACACGCCCAACCGTATTGAAGATTTTTCCTTGATCTCAGCCCGCGAGTAACGTCATGACCAAGCTCACACTTTATAAGACCACCTTCACCGCCGGAGAGGTTTCTCCCGATTTGCTCGGGCGGGGAGATTTGAGAGCCTATGAGAACGGGGCTCTTCAACTGCGGAACGTCTTTATTCAACCAACTGGCGGCGTGACGCGCCGTTGCGGGTTGCGCTATGTCGATACGGCTCTTGGGAACGGGAGGCTTCTAGCTTTCGAATTTAACACAGAGCAGACGTATCTGTTGGTCCTCACGGCCCTGCGCATTGATATTTATGAAGAGGGCGTGCCGATTGCTTTTGTGGCGTCTCCTTGGGGAACCGAGCATATCTCGCAAGTTTCATGGACACAGAGTGCGGATACGCTGCTCTTCATGCATCCCGATTTTCCCTCGCGCCGCTTGACCCGTTCGGCTAGCGGCACATGGACTTTGGCAAGCTGGGAGTTTTACAGCAAAAACGATGTGGTGCATCAACCCTATTTCAAATTCGCCGAAAGCCGTGTGACCTTGACCCCGAGCGGGACGAGTGGAACCATCACGCTCACCGCTTCGGAGGCTGTGTTCTCTGCTGCACACGAGGGAACCAGATTGCGCGTTGGCAACAAAGAAGTTCTTATCACTGCGTTTAATTCGCCAACCGTGGTGACGGTCAGCGTCATTGAAACTTTGCTCTCGCTCAGCGCGACGGTCGATTGGGAAGAGCAGGCATTCTCACCTGTGCGCGGCTACCCCGTTTCGGCAGCCTATCATCAGGATCGCCTTGTGATTGGTGGCAGCCGCGATTTGCCCAACCGACTCTGGATGTCGCAGTCGGGAGATTTGATGAATTTCAATCTGGGAACCGGACTGGACAGCGAAGCGATTGAGTTCGGGATTTTCTCGGATCAGATCAACGCAATTCGCGGTGTGTTTTCGGGGCGGCATTTGCAGGTCTTCACCAGTGGCGCGGAATGGATGGTGACCGGAGACCCTCTCACTCCCGCCAATGTTCAGATTAAACGGCAAACGCGAATTGGTTCGCCTATTCACCGCTATATCCCGCCGCTTGATGTCGATGGAGCCACCTTGTTTGTGGCCAGAAATGGTCAGGAGCTGCGCGAATTCATTTATACGGATGTCGAGCAAGCTTATCGCGCTACCGATTTGGCTTTGCTCTCGCGCCATATCATCACCACCCCGATCGATCAGGATTTTGACCAGAAACGCCGCTTGTTGTTCCTTGTGCGTCAGGATGGAAAATTTGCCACGCTGACTGTCTATCGCGCCGAAGACGTGGCCGCATGGACTCTTCACGAAACGTCCGGTTTGGTCAAATCCGTTTCCGTGGTTGGCGAGAGTGTTTACCTGCTCGTTGAACGGGACGGAGATTTTCAAATCGAAGAAATTGATGAGAGTCTTTATCTCGACTCGGCTTTGAGAGGAACCAGCCCCACAGCGGTTTCAACATGGGGCGGGCTCGATCACCTCGAAGGAAAAACTGTTTCCATCGTGGCCGATGGGCAGGTGCAGAGCAATCAAACCGTGAGTGGCGGCGAGATTATTTTGGAAGAACCTGCCCAAGAAGTTGTCGCCGGACTTGGCTATCATCATGTGATTGAACCCTTGCCGCCCAGCTTGATGACCGGTGTCGGAGGAGGGCGCTCCCTGCGGCTTGTTGAGGCGTGTTTCCGGCTCAAGGACAGTTCCGCTTTGCAACTCGATAGCGGGCGCGGATTGCGCGATGTTGCTTTGCGCAGTTTTGGCGCGGAAGAAATTCTCGATGCACCGCCGCCGCTTGTCTCGGCAGATGTTCGTGTTCGCGCCTTCGGTTGGCAGAATGATTTTTCCAAACCGCTCTGGCGCATTGAGCAAAATTTGCCGCTGCCGTTTACCCTTCTCTCAGTCGGTATCGAAATAAAAGTTAACCAGTAATTAGATCTACAAAAAGGAGTTATCATGGGTAGTCTCGTTTCCGCGCTCGGTCCGGTTTTGCAAGTCGGGTCGGCCCTTGGCACGGTTGCCAGCGTGGTGCAACCGTTCATCAAAAACGCGCAAAGCCAAAGTCATGCAAAAGCTTCGGGTGAACAAGAAATGCAGGCTCTCGCGCAAAATGTTTCCTTACAAAAAGAGCAAAATCGCTTGGCCTCTCTGCAAGCCGAAGATACCCGCCGCCTTGCCCTTAAACGTGCGATGTCTCGCCAAAAGGCGCTGTTCGGGGCCAGAGGAACCGGCGACCTGTCAGGATCTTCGGAGGCCGTTCTGCTCGGTCAATTTCAAGAGTCGGATGCCGAGCGCATAGCGCGTGAGCGCAGCGATGCCTTGCGCGACAAAGCCCTTGACCAAAGTTTGGGCCAAAGGCGGCAGAGCAATTTGTTGGAACAAGAACAGCAACGCCAGAAAAATTTGCTCTCTTCCCTCAGCGATCTTTTATAAAAGCGGAGAAATTTTCATGAGTGAACACATCAAAATGCCGGATATTGTGCCGGTTTTGCGCATTCTCGCCAGCGGAAGCCAGAGCGTTTTTGCCTTTCCGTTCCCCATTTTTGCCAGTGAAGACATGGCGGTTTATTTTGGAACGGCCCGCCAATATAGCGGGTTTACCATCAGCGGCGCGGGGAATAGTCTCGGAGGAGAAGTCACGTTCGATTCCCCCCCGCCTGCCGGAACCTTGGTCATTCTCGAACGGCGCATGGCTTTCGAGCGGCTCAGCGATTTTCTTGAGGGGGGAGATTTTTCGGCGGCCGCTTTGAATACCGAACTTGATTTCTTCGTTGCCGGATTGCAGCAAGTTAGCCGCGATCAAGCAAACATGATCCGTTTCCCCGAAACCGAAAATCCCTCTGGCATGGCGTTGCCGGATCGTCTTTTGCGGGCGAACAAAGCTCTTGGATTCGATGGCGATGGTAACCTATCCGCTGTTGATTTGAGCGGATCTATGGCCGCCCCCGATTTCACGGCCAGCGCAGGGGGAAGCGTCACCAGAACCAGTCATGACAAATTTAGCGATCTTCTCTCGGTCAAGGATTTCGGAGCCGTGGGGGACGGAACCCATAACGATACCGCCGCTTTTCAGCAGGCCCTTGCCGCCCGCGATGCGGTTTTTGTCCCCAGTGGAACCTATCTGCTGACCGCGCCTTTATCACTTGGAAATGGGAAAAGTTTGATCGGGTGCGGCGACTCCTCGGTCATTAAAACCAGCAGTTCGATCAGCCTTATCGAACTGGGCGGCAGTTATGCCACGCTCAAAAACCTTCGCCTTGAGGGGGGAAATGTCGGGATCAAATTGATGGGGCAAGTCGGCCCCTGCGTACAAAACAGCATCAGTGACCTTACCATTTGGCAAGCCCAAACGGGCATTTTGCTGGACGGCGGAAGCGATACGAACAAGCCTGTTTATTGGAACAATTTCGCCCGTGTGTTGGTTGCCCAACCTTTTGTCAACGGCATTCACCTGAAGCGCAGCGGAGCCGGAGACACCCCCAACGCCAACCGTTTCCAGCAATGCCGCGTGTATTCTCTCGGCGCAACAACCTCAGGCGCGGGGCTGTATGTCGAGGAGGGATCGTTCAACAATTCGTTCATTGATTTTGAATCCAATGTCAATGGCGCAACGGCTCAGGCGTGCATTCGTTTGGGCAGTGGATCGAACAAGACGTTGCTCGTCAATGTTTACACCGAGTCTTTCAATTCGGTTCCCAATATCAAACTGGAGAGCGGATCGCAGGAGAGCGCGATTTACAATCTGCTCTCGGCCAGTGATGGGGCGGCTATTTGGGATTTTTCCGGCGGAAATTATACCGCCTTTAATGCCGGATACCCCTATAAAAACCGGATGCAGAAAACAACGGTGACGGATTTAACCGCAACCCTGCAACGATTTGATACTGAATATATTGATACCAGCGGAAGCGTGACGCTTGATCTTTCGCACAGCGTTCATCTTGTCTCCAGCTATGGGGGAGCCTTGACGGTTTACTTGCCCAAGGCTAGCGATGCGGCTGGCGCAATGATGGTTGTCAAGAAAATTGACACGTCAAAAAACATCATCACGGTCGCGGAAGCTGGCGGGGGCAGTGGCCCAGATCGCACCAGTTACTATCTCGGCGGACAAAATGATTACGCGGTTATGATTTCGAACGGCGCGGAATGGTTTGTGATTTCCAGCAACCGGTCAGCCGGAAACACACGCTATTACGACGGCAGCGGAACCTATGACATTGACATGGCGGTTGATGTTTATTTGCTCTCCAGTTTTGGCGGAGCCTTGACGGCGCGGCTGCCTCCCGCCAATGCCAGCAAAGCCATTGGCCGCTGTGTGACCATCAAAAAAACCGATGTCTCCAGCAATGCCGTCACGGTTGCGGTCCAAGGTGGCGCGGGGCCCGATCAATATAACCAGACCCTCAGCAGCCAATATCAGGCTATCACGGTTGTGTCCGACGGCGGGCAATGGTTGGTCGTGTCACGATACCCGTAAGAAAACCGAATAGAAGGAGAGAGAAAAAATGGTACACGATAAAACCCCTCGGGTTGAGGAAGAGGCCCGCGAGAGAATTTCAGAATTTTTTCCTGAAGCTCTGCGCCGCGCCATCGAGTCATACAAAGAGTTCATGGAGCAGGAAAATTCCGGTCCGGCCAAGGATTTCAAGGAACACCACACCGCTGCCAAGGTGGCCATCTCGCATATTGAACTGCTCATCAAATTGGGAGAATGGGCGCAGTTGCAAGGCCGCGACACGGCGGACGAGGATATTTTGCGCTCGATCATGGCCGAAGCCGAAGCAGAACTAAAGGCCTATCAGGAGAGCGAGAGGGAGTCACATGGTTAGATGCCGTTTTCCCATTTTCCTCTCACTCTGGAATCGAACGCAAGGGCTTTCAACGCCACGGGTTCATTTCAAAATTTCCCAGTGGTTGGAGAGCGCGGCAGAATCGAAAAATCCTAGACTTTTGCTCATGGCTTTTCGGGCGTGTGGCAAATCAACTTTGGTTGGTCTTTTTTGTGTTTGGCTCCTGATCCGCAATCCCAATTTGCGGATTTTGGTGCTGGCCGCCGATATGACTCTGGCCGGAAAAATGGTCAGGAACGTCAAGCGTATTTTAGAAAAACACCCGCTGAGCCGCCATTTGAAACCCAGAGCTGCCGATCAATGGGGCAGTGACCGCTTTACCGTTCGCCGCGAGATGGAGCTGCGCGATCCGTCTGTTCTGGCCAAAAGTATTTTTACCAACCTGACCGGCACGCGGGCCGATGTGATTATTTGCGATGATGTCGAGGTTCCCAAAACCTGCGACACGCCGGAAAAGCGGGCTGAGCTGCGCACCCGCTTGTTAGAGCTTGACTATATTCTGACCCCCAACGGACTGCAGATCTATGTCGGAACGCCGCATAGTTGGTACACACTTTATGCTGAAACGCCGCGCTTAGAAATTGGCGAGGAGGCATCGTTTCTCAAAGGCTTTGAGCGGTTGGTCATCCCCATTTTGGACAAGGATGGAGAGAGCGTCTGGCCCGAACGGTTCTCGTTAGACACCATCGAGGCTATTCGCAAGCGAACGGGACCCGCGCAATTCACCAGCCAGATGATGTGCCTCCCCGTCAATATCGCCGAAGGATGTTTTGATCCCGATAATTTGCGCATTTATGACGATGATTTGCACTACACCGAAGCCAGTCGTCAACCTGTTCTCTCGCTCGCGGGACGAAAACTGGTTTCCGTTCGGGCCTGGTGGGACCCCGCTTTTGGGAGCGATGATGGAGACCGCAGTATTCTCGCCATTGTCTATACCGACAGCGAAGGGGAATATTGGCTTCACCATCTTGCCGTTATCAAGGTGAAATCCGGAAAGAACGAAGAAGACGTTGCAACCCAGCAATGCAAAGCCGTTGCGGGGTTGGTGCGCCAGTTTTATTTGCCCTCTGTTGCCGTTGAAACCAATGGACTGGGAAAATTTTTGCCCAGTATTTTGCGGCGAGAGCTTGGCAAGTCGGCAAGCGGATGCGCGGTGATTGAAATTACTGCGCGTCGTCCCAAGAGTTTGCGGATTCTGGAAGCGTTTGATGCTCTGCTCGCGGCGCGGGCTTTGCACGTTCACCGCTCGGTTTTGATGAGCCCCTTTCTGCATGAACTGCGCGAATGGAGACCTACCAAAACCAGTGGGCATGATGACACGCTCGACGCTGTGGCCGGAGCCCTCTCGCTTGATCCGGTTCGGCTGCGTTCGGTTCCAAGCGGGGCGCATCGTCCCACTTGGCAAGCAGGCTCTAGCCAAACCAAGGGCAAGTCGGATTTTGAGGTGTAGAATTATGAGCCGGACCCTCATTTGAACTACAGAGATAAACAGAGATAGACAGAGTTTTTTCTTCCCCTCACCCTACCCTCTCCCTCGAAGGGGAGAGGGTCCTCGTCATTCCAGCGCAAGCTGGAATCCAGAAAGACCAGACCCCCGCCTATAAAGCGGGGGTGACGAGGGGGGGCGGGGATGACGGGGGGAGCAGAGGCGGGATGAGAGATCAACAAAAAAGGAGAAAAAAGATGATGTTACAGGAAGTTTGGGGAGCGTTTGGGTGGTGGGTGAGCGTGATTGAAATTCCCGTTGTCTCTGGTCTTTTCTGGATGATTTGGACCATGCGGCGGGAACATGAACGCGCCCTAGACCGGATTACCCATGAGCTTGCCGAACATAAGTTAGAAGTCGCCCGTTACTATGCCCCCACCCGCGATCTTCGAACGCTAGAGGGGCGGATTACAAGTCACCTGCTGCGCATTGAAGCTAAGCTCGATGTGACCGCTCTCAAGGCCGAAGCCTTGCAAGCTTCGTCGCATAGCAAGAGTGGATTCCGGCCTTCGCCGGAATGACGATTTTAAGAAGGAGAAATACATCATGGATACACCTAAACTCATTCCGCTTAACGGCGGGAGCGCGGAAGCGTCTCTCAAATCTTTGCGAGAACTTGAACTGGATGCCCTCGCCCGCACCCTTTGGGGAGAAGCCAGAGGCGAGGGTAGCGGCGGGATGCAGGCTGTTGCTTGTGTGATTCTCAACCGCGCTGCTCATGCCAAGAAAATGGGCGGGTATTGGTGGGGCAACACGATTTTGGATATTTGTCACAAGCCCTTCCAGTTTTCCTGCTGGAATAAGGAAGACCCCAACTACCGAAAACTTTTAAGCGTGGATGAAGGCGATGTTTATTTCGTCACCGCGAGGCGCGTTGCCACGCGGGGCGTTTTGGGATTTCTCAAAGACACCACCCAAGGCGCAACCCATTACCATGCGCGGGGGATTACCCCCAAATGGGCCATAGGGCAAAAACCCAGCGCGGTCATTGGCCGACATATTTTTTACAAACTCGTGGAGAATTAAACATGACACTTCCTGTGATTGCTCAGATCGGCATTCCCGCTTTGATTAAGGGACTTGCCGAAGGCTTGAGAAACGTCAATACCCCTGTGGCGCAAGGCGCTTCGGCGGCTTTGGATGGTTTAACCGAAGCCCTCAGTGCCGGAAAGATAAGCCCCGAACATCTCGCTGAAATGAATCGTCATCTCGAAAAGGTGCAAGAGTTTGAGGCCGCCGAGCGCAAAACCGGCATTGAGCAGGTGAATGAATCCCTGCGCGCCGAAGTGGTCTCAAGTGATTTATATGTGCGCCGGATGCGGCCAACCTTCGGATATATCATCGCCCTGACGTGGGGGGCGCAGATGTTTGCTCTCGCCTATGTCATTATTTTCGCAACCAAAGACGCCGGATTGGTGATCGAGGCCATGAATTCACTCGGCACGATCTGGACCATTGGCCTGTCGGTTCTGGGGATTTATGTGTACAAGCGCAGCGAGGAAAAACGGGCCGTTCTTCCGCCGCCCAAGCAAACTACGGGGGAAAGAAACCCTCCCCCCGCAACGTATAATGAGTAGAGAAAGCCCCTATCTCGCAGGGCCAGCCGGTGGGGGTGCGGGTTGCTGTCTTACCTCCACTTTTGGTTCTGCCGGTGATATGGCCGCAGCAATAGGACTTGGGGTCGTTGTCGCGCTGAAAACGTTACAAAGGCCCTCCTGAATTTTCGCAACAATCGGATTATCACTCCGCATTTTCGCAACCTCGGGATCGTCGCAGGTGCCTTTTCTTGAATCTACCATGTAATTTATACCCTCTATCTTGATTTGTCGTCCTTAGATCATGACAGAAGGGTATTAAGTTATGGTAAATTTCTCCGAAAACCTGTGGCGACAAGGTATTTTTCCGAGCTGTCCTGACGACTGGCAGGAGGTTTGACGTGGCGCGTCACCGCAAAATCAAGCTTGATCCGCGCAAGAAGCGAAGATTCCGCCCCTCCCTGAAAAACCTTGGCCACAAAGCTTCCGCCTGGTTTCAGGATTTCGGTCGCAAATTCGTAGGCCGCTTCGACCAAGGCCATGATTTTCAAGTGGTCGGTATCGCGGTGGCCCGTCGTGTTATGGGCCATGTCACTGAGCACCACGTCCGCCAATCCGCCCAGCGAAGCCTTGAGCTTTGCCGGAGCGTCTTCCTCCATAAAATCCATCTGAAGAAACGAAACCCCCGCAATTTCCCCCATTTCCAAAAGGTCAATCGCCACAATCGGGTGGCATTTCTTCGCCAGCGCAACTTGACACCATCCCCCCGGGGCCGCCCCCAAATCCACGACAGCCATACCCGATTTCAGGAGTTTGTATTTTTCGTCCATTTCCAAAAGCTTGAAGGCCGCCCGCGAGCGATAGCCTTGTTGTTTGGCTTTGACAACATAGGGGTCGTTCAGTTGGCGTTCGATCCAACGTGTGGAGGAAGGCTTGCGCCCCTTGGCCGTTTTGATTTTCTTGTCCATCATCATAAGATCATTACAATAGACGACACGAAAAAGGCCATGAAAAAGATGCTCAAACTGGCCGCAATGTAAATTATTCCCTTCGTATAAGGCGAAAGGCGGGACAAAATCAGGTAAAGCAGGATGAAAATCCCGTACACAATCAGCCCCCGATGGTAGAGGGACATTTTGAAAAACCCCGTAAATCCGGTTCGGAACCCCGTGGAGTCCATAATTTCCATTTGCAGCCGGAACACCACCATGCACAACAAGGTAAAGGCGGCCGCTTTCCATTTCTGTCCTTTGTGAACCACCAAGAGCGCAACAGGAAGCCACAGTGCATCAAGGTAATGGCTGGTAAATTGGTTGATCCACGGCTCAATAGACATCTTGCATACTCCTAGTTCTGGCGGATTTTTCATCTTACACGTTATAGTCATCTCCGCGCAGGCGGAGATCCGGCAAAGTAAAACTCTAACACGCCAGACCCCCGCCTATAAAGCGGGGGTGACAGGTGGGGGAGGGGATAAAAAGTTGACATATTTTGAATGTTTGTATACATAAGGCGAAGTTGTTTTGGGTAAAAACCTGATTCTGTCATCTCCGCGCAGGCGGAGAGCCCCGTCATTCCAGCGAAAGCTGGAATCCAGAATAGGAGAGACTCTATGCGCTTGAACACTGGATCCCAGCTTTCGCTGGGATGACAAGGGGGAGATGACAAGGGAGAAGTCGCGGGGGGTGACGAGGCCGAGGATTTAAGTAACGATAACACGATGGAGATTGAAAAATGGGATTTGTAGATAAGGTTAAAACAAAATTAGACACGGTTAAGACAACACTTTTCGGAGACCTGAATGATGGTCAGGCCCACGGGTTTCGGGCGGGGTTTGTTCCGACCCTCGCGCCGTCTTTGGTCGCCGCTGGAGCGATAGCAGGGGGCACCTGCTGCTGTTGTTGCTGGTGCTGCTGTTGCTCTCATGGCGGCAAAAGAGGCAGAAAAGAAGGGATATAATTTCAAGAGACTTCTTACCGGAGGGGGGGCTGGCTGTGCTCTCGGGGCAGTGCTTGTGTTCAATGTTGCCGCGGCTTACCTTCCTCCGGAACAGCCCAAAGCTCCTGCGGCCGAGCCCGTCCCGTCCACGCTTGAGATCAAACCGAGTGGTGGCGGGCTGTGCAAAAATTTTAATGTAGCGGAAACAACCGATGCAGCAGGAAAACTGGTTTACATCCTTACCGTTCCTAAAGGTTGTACGGTCCCTGCTGCCGCTGCTGCTGTCCCCCGTTAGAAGTTTGTTTGGAACTTTTAACTACAGAGATAGACAGAGTTTTTGATCTTTGGCGTTTTTCTTATCTGGATTCCAGCTTTCGCTGGAATGACGGGTTTTGGAGAACTTTGGGGTTACTTTGTCATCCCAGCGCAAGCTGGGATCCAGCCTATTAAGCTAAACCCCCGCCTATAAAGCGGGGGTGACGATTGGCGGGAGGATGAAAGAATCGAACATCGCTTTTGCTCTTGCTTTTAGAGTGGTAGAGTCCCATGTCGTTTACCATGACAGATTTTTCAAAAATGGACAAAAAACCTTTCCTGCGCAGTTTAAGTCTTGGGATTTTTCTCTTCTTTGGGTTTTGGGGAGGAAATATGCCTCTTTCCCATGCCCAGCCGCCGCGCTCCATTATCCGCGACGCTGAAACCGAGGCTGCCCTGCGCGAATGGAGCGAGGGAGTCTTGCAATCCGCAGGCCTGAGTCAAGGTCAGGTCAATATTATTTTGCTCGAAGACCCCGGGATCAATGCCTTTGTTGCGGGGGGAGCCAATATCTTTATCTATACCGGACTCTTACTCAAAACCGAAACCCCCACCGAAGCTCTTGGCGTGATCGCCCACGAAATGGGGCATATTTCCGGAGGCCATTTAACCCGCACGTCAGAAGTAGCCGAAAACGCGTCCTTTGAAGCTATCCTTGGCGCGGTTCTGGGGATTGGAGCCGCTATCGCAACGGGAGATGGCGCGGCGGCTGCTGCCGGAGTTCAGATCGGCCAAAGCACCGCCATGAATAGTTTTCTCTCCCATAGCCGAGTTCAAGAATCGAGCGCAGATCAGGCCGGATTTCGCTTCATGACGGGGGCAGGGGTTAACCCATCGGGGCTTGTGAGTTTTCTGGATAAGCTCTCCTCTCAAGAATTACTGGACACATCCCAGCAATCCGAATATGTCCGCACCCACCCGCTTTCACGAGACAGGGTCGAGGCTCTTGAAAATCAATTGTCCCGTTCGGCCCTGCGCGGCAAAGAGCTTCCTGTTTCGTGGGTTGAGGAACACGCCCGCATCAAAGCCAAGTTGCTCGGTTATATTTCTCCGCAGCAAGTGACCTATGTTTACAAAAGTTCCGACTCCTCAATCCCGTCCCTTTATGCGCGAGGCATTGCCGCTTACCGCATGAACCATGTGACAGAGGCTCTAACCCTCGCTGATCAGTTAATCGCCCGTGAACCAAAAAATCCTTATTTTCATGAGCTGAAAGGCCAAATGCTGTTCGAGTTTGGCAAAATTCCCGAATCGGTAAAGGCTTATGAAAAGGCTGTGGCACTTTTGCCGTCCTCGGGGCTCATCCGCGTGGCTCTGGCTCATAGTTTGATTGAACAAAAAGGTGCGCCGCCCTCTTCATTGCAAGAGGCCATCTCTCATCTGAAACGCGCTGAACGTGAGGAACCGCGCAGTTCAAGCATAAAACGCCTTCTCGCCACCGCCTATGGGCGCATGGGCAAAGAGACCGAGGCGCGAGTCTATCTTGCCGAAGAAGCCCTTATGCAAGGCAATAAGGAAAAGGCGCGGTCGATGGCCGAAGATGCCCTCAAAAAATTACCCACAGCCTCCCCCGAGCGGGTGAGGGCGCAAGACGTTATCAATTCAGTTGGAGATCAAGACAAAAAACATTAAACTGCCTTCGTTTAGACCCTAAGGAGATTCGCGCTGTGATTAAATCATCCCCCTTTTCAACCCCCCTTCTTTCTCTTGTTTTGGCCACTGGATTGTTGCTGGGCTTGACCCCCGCCGCTGGGGCCGAAGAAACCAAAATCCCCAAAAAAATGCCGGCTCCGTTCACCGAAGATCAACGCGGAGCGATGGAAGATTTCGTTCGTGATTTTATTCTTGATAATCCTGAAGTCTTGATGGAGTCCGTCAATCGCTATCAAGAACAACAAACCAAAAAACGTGAAGAAGATGCTCAGAATATTCTGAAATCCAGTTCTGACTTTTTGTTCAAAAATCCTCAACTGCCTGAAGCTGGTAACCCCAAAGGGGATGTGGCTGTGGTTGAATTTTTTGATTTTAACTGTGGCTACTGCAAACGGGCTTTCGAAGCGATCCTCAAGACGCTTGAAGAAGACAAGAATGTTCGGGTGGTCTTTATTGACTTGCCTATTCTTTCGCCTCAATCCAAAACAGCTTCGCAATGGGCTTTGGCTGCTGCCAAGCAAGGCAAGTATTTTGAATTTCACAAAGCCTTGATGATGCATAACGGGCCAAAAAATGATGACGCCCTCGCGGAAGAAGCCAAAAAACTCGGACTCGATGTTGAGAAAATGAAAAAAGATGCCGCTTCTCCAGAGGTTGAAGCCATTCTTGCCAAGAACTCGGAATTTGCTCAAAAACTCGGCATTTCGGGAACCCCTGGTTTTATTCTTGGGGACCAGATTGTTCGCGGTTTTGTCGAATATGACGGGTTCAAGGCTTTGATTGCCGCAGAACGCGCCAAGAAAACAGCAACCAAGTAAGGATTCTATGATTAAGAAAATCGCGCTCGGAGGGTTCCTCTTTTTGCTCCTCGCCTTTGTTGGTTTGCATTTCTATTTCTATTTTGCGGCCAAGAATGCTCTTCAGGATGCCAAAAATGAATCCTCCGCGCTACTGCTCGGCAACCCACAAGGGGACTTATTGGTTGTTTCGTTTATAGATTACCAATGTCCTCATTGCCCGACTCTTGACCGCGTTCTTGAAAAAACCCTCCCGAGTGAACCTGAGGTCAAACTTCTTTTGCGCCCTGTGGCGTGGATGGGCCAAACCAGTGAGGATATTGCCGCTCTTGTTCTCGGCTCGCGGGAGCAAGGCAAAGCCGTGGCTTTGCACAAGCAAATCATGGAAGAAGCTACCCCCCCCTCTTATGCTAGAGCCAAGGAATTGGCGACCCATTTGGGCATTGATGTCAAGAAGGCCGAAGACGCCGCTCTTGCCGCAGGGCTTCGGCCTCTTATCCAAAAAAATTCCACCATCGCAGTTGATATAGGGCTGAGAAGCGTGCCGTCTCTCCTGATTGGTTCGATGCCTTATACCCCCCCTCCTGAGGGAATGCCCGGGGTCAATGAGCTTCGGCTTTTGTTTGACGATGCAAGAGCAAAAGCCTCGTCTCCTTCTCCGAAAACGGAGGAGTAAAGATCATGAGGGTATTTCTAAAAATATCTCCCGTCATCCCGTGGGCGCGTCCCGTAGGGACGCTGGCACATACGGGATCTGGGATCTTGTGCAGCTTCGCTGCACTCATATACTGGATCCCCGATCTGCGGTCAGAAAGGCTTCCCTTGTCGGGGATGACAAACAAGGTTTTTAGAGGGGTCATGAAAAAAACAGTTCTTTTTTCTCTCGCGGCTTTGGTTTTTCTGTTGCCCGTTGCCGCATGGGCCGATGTGGTGATTACCAAACCGTTCTCTTATGAAACGTCCAAAGGGTTGATGGTGGGCGTTGCCTTGTTTGATGTCACAAGCGACCAAGCCGATTTATTGATTGCCGCCAAAGCTCCTGATGTTTCTGGCCGTGTGGAGCTTCACAGTATGGTAGAAGAAGACGGGATCATGAAAATGCGCCGTGTGGAGGATATCCCCCTCCCGCAAAATACCGCGATTTCCCTCGGCCCTAGCGGGTATCATTTGATGTTGATGGATCTGAAAGCTCCCCTCAAGGCTGGAAGCACCTATCCGCTCACCCTCACCTTTGCTAAGGCCGGAGAGAAAACCGTGATCGTGACCGTCAAGCCGAGGGTTGTCCGTGATTAAGGCCGTAGTTTTCGATCTGGGCGGTGTTTTATCTGACTCCAGCCCTCGGTATCTTTACCGCAAGCTCTTGAAATCCGAGGCCGAGATTGACGAGTTTTTGAGTACGGTTTGCACCCCCGCGTGGAATCACCAGCAAGATTTGGGCCGCTCTTGGAAAGAGGGAACCGATGAATTGATCGAAAAATTCCCTGACAAAAAAGACCTTATTCTCGCCTATTGGCATCGCTGGGAAGATACAATTAATGGCCCCTTTCATCAAAGCGTTGATATTTTGATGGATCTCAAAAGACGCGGGATTCCCCTTTATCTCTTAAGCAATTACAGTCCA
This sequence comes from Alphaproteobacteria bacterium, assembly GCA_016794285.1. Lineage (GTDB taxonomy): Bacteria > Pseudomonadota > Alphaproteobacteria > Micavibrionales > Micavibrionaceae > UBA1573. The sequence goes on from JAEUKO010000003.1 coordinate 43,404, forward strand.
GAAAATTTTCCCAAAGCTTTAGAACTTTTTCCCTTCTTGCGGTTGTTTGATGGCCGTATTGTTTCCGGATTTGTCAAGCTTGCCAAGCCTGATCCTGCCATTTATCATCTTCTTCTGAACACCTATCATCTCAACCCCCGCGAGACTTTGTTTATTGACGATAAACGCGAAAATGTTCAGGCCGCTTGGGATGTAGGAATGAATGCCGTTCAGTTTCTCAGTCCAGCCCAGTTGGAACAAGATTTGATTGAATACGGATTGATTACCGGTCCAGATCTTGAGGCAGACCATTCCCATCATTGCGGATCGGATGCGGACCATTCGCATAGTTGTTGTGGGGGCGGGAAATGCCATTGATCCTCGTTCTGAGCGGTCCCAATTTGAATATGCTCGGCGTGCGAGACCCTGCTCTTTATGGCTCTCATACTTTGAAAGATATTGAAGCGATGTGCGCGGACAAATGTCGCGCCTTGGGATTTGACCTCGATTTTCGGCAGTCAAACCACGAAGGAGAATTGGTGACATGGATTCAAGAGGCCCGCGAATCTATTGCGGGTTTGGTCATCAACGCCGGAGCTTATACCCATACTTCGCTGGCTATTCACGATGCTTTGGAATTGCTCGCGCCCGTTCCGATTATCGAAGTTCACCTGTCTGATCCCAAACAGCGGGAGGAATTTCGTCATTTTTCCTATATCGAATCTTTGGCGGCGGATCGTATTTGTGGCCAAAAAGCGCAAGGCTATGTGATCGCGCTGGACAGGCTGGCCGCGTTGTTGAGCCGCAAACCGAACCTTCTTTGACATTTCCTCTTTTTTTGTCTAAGAAAGCACTCATGAGTGACTGGTTTATTAACATAAGGATTGTTTATGAAAGTCGATTCCGAAGCTATCCGTTTGCTCGCTAAACTGCTTGAAGAAACGGGTCTCACTGAAATTGAAGTCGCCGAAGGCGAAAAAATGATCCGCGTCGGCAAAGGCGGAGTTGTGGTTGGTAGTCAGGGAGCTTCTGGATTTTCCCACAATATTGTCTCGGCCAGCGATGTGATGCCTTCCGATCCGGCTTTGCGCCAAGTTGCCAATAGCGCACCTCCGGCGGCGACCGCTGCCAACCATCCCGGGGCGATTACTTCCCCTATGGTGGGGACTGTTTATATGCGCCCCGATCCCAATTCTTCGGAGTTCGTCACCAAAGGGTCTGTGGTCAAGGCGGGCGATACGCTTTTGATTATCGAGGCGATGAAGGTCATGAACCCGATCAAGGCCCAGAAAGCTGGAACCGTCACTCAAATTTTGGTGGGCAATGCCCAGCCTGTTGAGTTCGGCGAAGTTCTGCTTGTGATTGAGTAAGAGAGTTATCATGTTCAAAAAGGTCTTGATCGCAAACCGTGGTGAGATTGCTTTGCGGATTCACCGCGCCTGTAAGGAAATGGGCATTCAGACGGTTGCGGTTCATTCCACCGCCGATGCGAGCGCGATGGCTGTTCGTCTCGCCGATGAAAGCGTTTGTATCGGCCCCCCCCCATCACGGGACAGTTATCTCAATATTCCCTCTATCTTGAGTGCGGCGGCCCTGACTGGCGCAGACGCTATTCACCCGGGCTATGGGTTTCTCTCGGAAAATTCCCAATTCGCCCGCATGGTTGAAGAGCATGGCTTTGCCTATATTGGTCCAAAGGCCGAGCATATTGACCTCATGGGCGATAAGGTCATGGCCAAGCAAACCGCCCAGAAATTCGGGTTGCCAGTTATTCCCGGGTCCCCCGGGGCGATTACCGATGTCGAGGACGGATTGGCTCTTGCCAAAGAGATGGGATTTCCTGTCCTCATCAAAGCGGCCTCTGGTGGTGGCGGGCGCGGGATGAAAGTTGTTCATCGCGCTGAAGATTTCTCTGAGCAGTACAAAACCGCTCGCACAGAAGCCAAAGCCAATTTTAACGATGACACCGTGTATATGGAGAAATATCTCGGCAAGCCACGGCACATTGAAATACAGGTCTTCGGCGATAAACATGGCAATGCTATTCATTTGGGCGAACGTGATTGTTCAACTCAGCGGCGACACCAGAAAGTTCTCGAAGAAGCCCCGTCTCCGGCTTTGAGCGAAGAACAGCGGAACGAGATTGGAACTTTGGCCGCCGATATGGTTCGCCAAATGGGTTATGTCGGGGCAGGGACCATTGAGTTTCTGTGGGAAGACGGCAAGTTCTATTTCATGGAAATGAACACGCGGATTCAAGTTGAACATCCCGTTACCGAGATGCTGACCGGAATCGATTTAATCGCCGAGCAAATTCGCATTGCCGCCGGAGAGCCTTTGCAATTTACCGGAGATAAAATCCGTTTCCGTGGCCACGCCATGGAAGTTCGTATCAATGCCGAAGACCCTTTGACCTTTATTCCCTCCCCCGGGGAAATTCGTCAATTTCATGCGGCTGGCGGTCTCGGTGTGCGCTTTGACAGCGCGGTTTATAACGGATACCGCATTCCGCCTTATTACGATTCCATGATTGGCAAGCTCATCGTTCATGGCCGCACCCGTGAGGAATGCATCCAACGGATGCGCCGCGCTTTGCAAGAAACCGTTGTTGATGGCATTAAAACCACCTTGCCTTTGCATTTGTGGATTTTGGAGCAACCCGAATTTCTTTCCGGCGACTACGACAATCATTGGTTGGAGAAAAAACTAGCTCTTCGCGCCGAACAAGAAAAATCGGCTGCTTAAGAGGGAAAGAGAAAAGCCGTGGGTGATTCTTTAACCGCCACCGAGCTTCTCACTCTTTACGCTCACGGGTCTTTCCCTATGGCCGAGCAGGCCTTTGATGAAGAGTTCCTCATCATCACCCCCAAAAAGCGGGCGTTGCTGCCTATTCAAAACCTCCATATTTCTAAGAGCCTGCGTAAGCTGGTGCGCAGGGCCCCTTTCGAGATTCGCACAGATTATGATTTTGCCGCTGTGATAGCCGCTTGTGCGGATCGCCCCGAAACATGGATCAATTCCTCTATTCAGAGTTTGTTTTTAGAACTCCACCAGATGGGGTTTGCCCATTCCATCGAATGTTGGCAAGACGAAAAATTGGTCGGCGGGTTATATGGACTGGCTCTCGGCGGGACGTTCTGCGGCGAGAGTATGTTTTCCCGCGTCCCGAATGCGAGCAAAATTGCCCTTGTCCATTTATGCACTCGTCTTGCGGCTTCGGGGTTTTCTGTGCTGGATGTTCAGTTTTCCAACCCGCATTTGGAGCCATTCGGACTCTATGAAATCCCGCAGGAGGAGTATGTGCGTCTGTTGCATTCTCATCTGGGGGATAGGGTTTCGTGGTTGGATGGACACTAACTCTGGCGGGTCCCGTATCCCATCAAAAATTTTTAACTACAGAGATAAACAGAGTTTTTTTAGTTTTTCTCTGTTTGTCTCTGCGGACTCGCTCGTTCGTTTTTTATAGATAAATCCAAAATTATTTATACAATCGTCATCCCCGACAAGGGAGGCTGTGCCGACCGCAGATCGTGGATCCAGTGTATGAGTGCAGCGGAGCTGCACAAGATTCTGGATCCCGTTTGTGCCAGCGTCCTATGGACGCGCCAACGGGATGACGAATAAGTAATTATAGGCTTAGTTATAGAGGCGTGCGAGGGATGACGAGTTTGGTTTTCTTCCCAACAAAAAATCACCCCCGTTTAAGGCGGGGGTGATGATGTATGAGGTTTTTCTCTTGCCGGCTCCCCGCCTATAAAGCAGGGGAGGGCGATCAAAAATTATTTCATTCTATACACGTTGTTACGGCACTCGAAGTCGCTTTTAGCCGCATTCCATACAGGAGTTGCTCCATTGGCGCAGGGGTTTTTGCTGGCAGGCGCAGCAGCAGCAACTTGTTGCGCGTTGTCCACAACAGTAACCGTGACTGGAGGACCCGCCAAAGCTTGACAGAAACTTGCACTCAGCTGCCCCGCACCTTCCGCGATTTGGAGAGCTTTTGCCAAGGCAGGATCCCGCTGGGCTGCTGTGAGAACCCCAAGGCATTCCAGAGGAGCTTTTCCGCTGCCTATCATGCGTTGGTCACGCAGTCTGTTATCGCATTTATCACTTCCTTCGGTCCAATCGGTTCCAGCATTGTAACCCCCACTGGCTCCAAAGCCCATCGCTTGAACACCCAGAGAGGCACCTCCCTTACTGACCATGCATCCTTGCCCTTGTGCGGCAATGATTGCAGGAGCCACGGCCGTGTTTACCGGATTTTTTGCTTCTTTATAGGTATAGTTGCTCACAGGAGCATAGGTTTGTGTTTGGGGCGCGGTGTTGGCCGTTGCTCCAGACGTTGAAGCTCCCGTGGTTGCCCCAGTTGTGACCGCTCCGGTGGATGCTCCAGATGTTGAAGGTCCGGTGCTTGCGTTAATCGTGTTGCGGTTGTCTAGGGCTTGTCTTTGGTTTTGATCTTGACTTCCACCAACCCCCGTTGCTGTAGCGCGGGAGTCACCACCAGCACCACCCATACCCGTACCGCCAGTTGCTCCGGAGTAGGCGTTGCCACCCACACCAACAGCATTCGCGCCGGAGGAAGCGTTACCACCAGCCCCGCCAGCACCACCGGCCCCACCTGCGCCGCCAGAACCACCCATACCAATTGCGGTTGGGCTCAAACCACCTTGTCCAACGTTTACGCCAGAGTTAGAGAGTGCGCCAGAAACAGAGTGAGCTGCAGCTGCATTGTTATTGGCATTGCTATTGGCGTTTGCGTTATGGTTGGCGTTGTTATTGGCGTTGTTATTGGCGTTGTTATTGGCGTTGTTATTGGCGTTGTTATTGGCGTTGTTATTGGCGTTTGCGTTATGGTTGGTGTTCGTTCCGTTCACCTCCCCGTTCAGGGTGTTTGTACCATTCACTGTCCCTGTATTCGCAAGGTCAGGGCTCACAGTTATCACCGGAGTAACTCGAGTGTCCACGGTGATAGGCTGAGTCTGTTGGTTCGAATTGGGCAAGTTGCCGCATTCCCCCACAGCTATCTGATTCTGGGTACAAGTCGCCCCAGCCGTAGTTGCGGCTGAGAATACAAGAGCAGCTAAAGTCAAATTCTTAGTCATGATGTACACCCTCCAAAAGGATTTTTGTTTGATAGACCTCTCGCATAACCCTAACTCGGGCGGGCGTCTGCAAAAAGTCTAATACCGTTTGGAGGGACTTTATGGTTTTCTCATGTTTATGTCAAGAAAAAATTATCAAAATATTTACCTTTTTGAGGTTGGCGGGAAACGGGTTATGTTGAGTGCCGCGATGCGGCACGAGATTCTGGATCCCGTATGTGCCAACGTCCTACGGACGTGCCCACGGGATGACGAGAGGAGGGATTGCGCCAACGGGATGATGGGGGCAGATACGCGAGGGCGGGATGACGGGGGATGGATGACAAAAGGGGTAAGGCTATGGCCAAAACAAAAACAAGTTATATCTGTCAAAGTTGCGGATCGGCCCATTCCATTTGGTCCGGCAAGTGCGATGCCTGCGGAGAGTGGAATTCCTTGGTCTTAGAAAAAACCGAAGAAGGCCCCCCCAAAGGGTTGGGGTCTGCGCGTGGCAAAAAGAGTCTTGATCTGGTCGGACTACAAATTGAAGAGAGCCGGCCTGTCCTTCGTCACATCACAGGGGTTGGTGAATTTGACCGCGTGACGGGTGGAGGTTTGGTTCCGGGGTGTGCCATTCTCCTTGGTGGAGACCCGGGAATTGGGAAATCAACGTTGTTGCTTCAAGTTGTGTGCGCGCTCGCCAAGAAAAGTCTGAGCTGTGTTTATGTCTCTGGTGAGGAGGCGGTCGATCAGGTTCGTCTGCGGGCGCAGCGTCTGGGATTGGGTGAGGCTCCGGTTCTGCTCGCTTCGGCCACCAATGTGCGCGAGATTGCCGCGACATTGGAACAGTCCAAAATTGATGTGTTGGTCATCGACTCCATTCAAACCATGTATGTCGATACCGTTGAAAGTGCCCCGGGGACTGTGACGCAGGTCAGAACCGCCGCGCAAGAACTCATCCGCATTGCCAAGCGAACCGGAACATCGGTTTTCTTTGTCGGTCATGTGACCAAGGATGGACAAATTGCCGGACCTCGCGTTCTGGAACACATGGTCGATACCGTTCTTTATTTCGAGGGAGATCGCGGACACCAGTTCCGCATTCTGCGCACCGTCAAAAACCGTTTTGGTCCGACTGATGAAATTGGTGTGTTTGAGATGGGAGCCCTCGGGCTTGGTCAGGTGCTGAACCCTTCCGCACTCTTCTTATCCCAGCGGCAACAAAATGTCACGGGAAGTGCTGTTTTCGCAGGGCTGGAGGGCACGCGCCCTTTACTGGTCGAAGTGCAAGCTCTTGTCGCGCCGGCTCCTTATGGGACACCACGGCGGTCAGTGATCGGGTGGGATGCCAATCGGCTTTCGATGATTCTGGCCGTTCTCGAAGCGCGGTGCGGCTTGGCTTTTTCTGGCAGTGATGTTTATTTGAACATGGCAGGGGGGATTCGCATTTCGGAACCGGCGGCAGATTTGGCGGTTGCCGCTGCCTTGGTGAGCGCGCTACAAGGTCGCCCCGTTCCAGCCGAGGCTGTCTTTTTCGGAGAGATTGGATTGTCCGGAGAAATCCGCGCCGTCGCCCAACCGGATTTGCGGCTCAAAGAAGCCGCCAAGCTGGGCTTCTCGGAAGCCTATATTGCTGAACGGGTGGGATCGGCCAAAAAATCAAAACCACCCGAAGGCATGGATTTGTCCGAGGTCGCCCATTTGGACCAGCTCCTATCCCTGTTTCAAGATCGCATCGGCCCGGGTGTGCGAATGTCGCGACAAGGGTAGTTCTGCTGATCGCAGATCGGGGATGACAAGGGAGGTTTTTTAGCTCTTCCCAAAATCGAGTGTGCGTAAGTAAAGTTCTAAAATACGCGCATGGTTTTCTCTAAGTTCGTCTTCAAGGGTGTTGCGGGCTTCGGTTCCGATGAGAGACGATGGGGTGGGTGTGCAAAGTCGAGTGGCCTCGGTAAAAGCTTGAGAGAGTATGGA
>JAEUKO010000040.1:0-18705 GCA_016794285.1 Alphaproteobacteria bacterium
GGGGGGAAGGACGAAGCTAAAAATCGTCATCTCCGCGAAGGCGGAGATCCGGCACAAAAACCTTCAAGCAACAGAAGTATGATGACGGAAGAAGTTTTTGAGAGTGACCGTAAATCATGGTGGGCTGGTGACATATCCTGCGCAATGTGGCATACTAACCTCGTCTGTTCTTTCCCCACCATCCCCCTCTCGAATAAGGTTTCTATAAATCATGTCATCTTTTCCTATTTCCTCCTTGTTCTTTTCAAAGCGGGACGGGTTGCCAGATGTTTTGACGTCCTATGATCTTATGAAAACGGTTGCCATTTTGTTGGTTGTGATCGACCATCTTGGCTTTATTTTCTTTCCAGAAAATTATTGGTTCAGAGCCATTGGGCGGGGATGTGTTCCCATTTGGTGTTTTCTGATCGGGTATTCAAAATCCCGCGATTTGTCCGCTCCTATCTGGGTTTGGTCGGCTCTTTTGATTGCCAGCAGTTTTGTGGCGGGGGGAGGGGTTTTCCCCACTCCTATTTTGGTGACCTTTATTATAAGTCGCCTCATTCTCGATTCGGTGGCGCGAGGGGTTTTCAAGGATTGGGAAACTTTGCTGTACGGAACGTTCTTTTTTGTCATGATGATTATCCCCACCATGATTGTTGCTGACTATGGATCGGCGGGGTTCTTGCTGGTTTTATGCGGATATGCGCTGCGTCACCAAAAAGAAATCAACATAAAGCCTTCCACTTTGCAGGTTTTTATGGCGAGTTCTGTCGCGATTTTCATTATTCTTGAATTACTGGTTTTTCGTTTTCCTCCTGTAGAGGCCAAGGTTGCGGTTGTTATGGTTGGTTTGGCTGCTGTGGCTGCGTATTATTTTCGGCCAATGAATATGATCGGCTTGACCAATGCGCTGCCCGCTTTTGTTGTCACGGCTTTGCAATTTACCGGACGGCGGACAATGGAAATTTATGCTATCCATTTGATCCTGTTTAAGATCGGGGCTGCCTATTTGGGCGTGTCTCATCATGGCTGGGGTGAGTGGTTCTGGCTGTTTCCGCCGATGGAGAGCCCAGTTCCTGAATCGACTTTTCCAACCCCTTAGTGTCCGTCCATAAAGTTTCCATCTATGGACTGCAAATGGTGGTTTCCTGCGCTTCCGTTGCTCAAGTACCTTGACGTACGTTCCGCTACGGTTCTCGGAAATCTGCCATTTTCGTCACATATCTGGAACTTTCTGGACGGACACTTAGACAGGGTGCGACTTTTTATCTATCGAAATTGGGGCTTTTTTTATCAAAAACTATGCCTCAAACCCTTGCACCCTCTGGTCCTGTGTGCTAGACGAAGCACCATCTGAAATTTGGCAGTTAGGATTTCCTGCTTTGGAATCTGGAAAAGGAACTGGACGTGGCAAAGACATCCTCTTCATTGGCTGGCGCAGCGCATACCATTGCTAGCCGCTACGCAACCGCCCTGATTGAAACATCGCATGAGGCAGGGGCCTTGAGCGTTGTTGAAAGTAACTTGAACGAACTTGCGGCAATGATGGAATCCTCTGCCGACCTCAGAATGTTGGTGTCGAGCCCTGTTTATGGCCGCGAGAGCATTACCGGAGCGGTCCAAGAACTAGCTCGCAAAGCCGATTTTCACCCGCTGACAATCAACTTTCTCGCTGTTTTGGCTGTGAATGGCCGTCTGAATCGCCTCTCGAATATTCTGGAAGCCTTCGCGTTCGAAGTGTCAAAACGCAAAGGAGAGGTCAGGGCGCAGGTGCTAACGGCTTTTCCTTTGAATGCGGAACAAGAACGCGCCTTGCAAGATGCTCTTAAAAAATCAGTTGGCTTTAAGGTTCAGCTTGAAATGAGTGTGGATCGGGAGATCCTCGGCGGGATGATCGTGACGATCGGATCGCGCATGATTGATGACTCGGTTAAGAGTAAACTGGAAGCTTTGAAACGGGCGATGAGTGCAAAAATCGCCGCTTAAAAAATTTATACTTACTAGCTAGATAGGAAAAGGAACGTTAGATGGAAATTCGTGCAGCAGAAATCTCTGAAATCCTGAAAAAGCAAATCGCTGAATTTGGAGCGCAAGCCAATGTCGCCGAAGTTGGGCAAGTCCTCTCGGTGGGGGATGGCGTGGCGCGGGTCTATGGCCTCGATCAAGTGCGCGCTGGGGAAATGGTTGAATTTCCGGGTGGAATTAAGGGGATGGCCCTTAACCTCGAATCCGACAATGTCGGGGTGGTTATCTTTGGTGATGACCGTTCGATTGGTGAAGGCGATATTGTCAAGCGGACGGGCGAGATTGTTCAAGTTCCTGTCGGGCGCGAACTCTTAGGCCGTGTTGTGGATGGGCTGGGCAATCCGATTGATGGCAAAGGTCCGTTGAAAGCCAAAGAATTTCGCCGTGTTGAAGTCAAAGCCCCCGGGATTATTCCTCGCAAATCGGTGCATGAACCGATGCAAACCGGACTTAAAGCGATTGACGCTCTTGTTCCTATCGGGCGTGGTCAACGCGAACTGATTATCGGCGACCGTCAAACAGGTAAAACGGCAGTGGCTCTTGACGCGATTATCAATCAGAAGAGCGTCAACAAATCTCCGAACGAAAAAGATCATCTCTACTGCGTTTATGTGGCCATTGGTCAAAAACGTTCCACAGTTGTTAAATTGGTCAAAGAACTCGAAGAGGCTGGCGCAATGGAATATTCCATCGTGGTTGCCGCAACGGCTTCTGATCCGGCTCCGATGCAGTTTCTGGCTCCTTACACAGGATGCACGATGGGCGAATATTTCCGCGACAACGGAATGCACGCTCTCGCTATTTATGACGATTTGTCCAAACAGGCGGTTGCCTATCGTCAAATGTCCTTGCTGCTGCGTCGTCCTCCTGGACGGGAAGCTTACCCGGGGGATGTGTTCTACATTCACTCGCGCCTTCTGGAACGGGCGGCCAAATTGAACGAGGCCAATGGGTCGGGATCTCTGACCGCTTTGCCCATCATTGAAACGCAAGCGGGTGACGTGTCGGCCTATATCCCGACCAATGTTATCTCGATTACCGATGGTCAGATTTTCCTTGAAACCGGATTGTTCTATAAAGGCATTCGTCCGGCTATCAATGTTGGCTTGTCGGTGTCGCGGGTTGGTTCCGCCGCACAGATCAAAGCGATGAAACAAGTGGCGGGTAAGATCAAACTTGAACTCGCCCAGTACCGTGAAATGGAAGCCTTTGCTCAGTTCGCCTCGGACCTTGATGCCTCAACGCAGAAACTTCTGGCGCGTGGGGCACGGCTGACCCAGCTTTTGAAACAACCGCAATACTCTCCGCTGACTTCCGAAGAGCAAGTGGTGGTGATTTTTGCGGGAACACGGGGTTATCTTGACGGGGTTCCGGTTGCCAAAGTCTCGGAGTATGAAAGTGGATTGCTCGCTGAACTTCGCAGCCGTGGTGCCGGAATTTTGGAGCAGATTAAAACCAAGAAAGCTCTGGACGCCGCTCTGGAAGGCGAGATCAGCGCTCTTCTTGACAGCTACACCAGCGACTACGCCAAACGTTTGGCTGCGTAAGGGAGATATCTGTGCAAATAGACTTTAGATATGCGACCCATTTTCAAACGGGATGTGACCTCAGGTCTGCTTTTAGGCAAGCCTCAGCAGGAATGTTGGTTCTCGTTGTTGATGGACGGGCGACGCGTCCTGCAAGCGAATTAGAGGGGGTTTTTCCTTTCTCCAAAGACAGCGTGATTCTTGCTCTTCGCCCGCTTGGACAGCACGACAACGCTGTGCTTGAGTACCATGTTCGTGACGTATCTCCGGTAAGTCTAAGAAGACAGATTGGCTTTCTTTCCTCTGGCAAGGTTATTTCTTTGGTGGATGACGATGGAGGAAGATGCGCTGTTGCGCGGAATGTTGGTACTAAAACATCGTTGGCTCTTTATGTGACGGGATCTGCCGAGTATCGGCGGTCTTTGCTGGCCATAGGGGGAAGCGAATTTGAAACAAGAGATGACGGTGAGTTTTCGCCTCCTGCGGGGTCCGCAGGGGGTTCTTGGAACTCGTCTGAAAGTTATTATCCTAGATAATGGAAGTGCAATAAAATGCCCAGTTTGAAGGAATACCGAACCCGCATTGCTTCCGTGAAATCTACACGGAAAATTACCTCGGCCATGAAAATGGTTGCGGCTTCCAAGCTCAAGCGGGCACAGGAACACGCGCAATCCTCTCAGCCTTACGCCAAGGCGATGGAGGCTATGCTCTCTCGTGTGGCTGGTGGTGTTCAGGGGGATTCTGGCCCTCGCTTGCTGGTGGGGACGGGAGCCGATCTTCGGCATCTCTTGATTGTGGTTTCTTCCGATCGTGGTTTGTGCGGTGGGTTTAACTCGAACCTTGTCCGCTTTACGCGTGCGGAAATTCGCCGCCTGATTGCAGACGGAAAACAAGTCAAAATTGTTTGTGTGGGCCGCAAAGCTCGCGATGTTCTTAAACGGGAATTCGCTGCCTATATCATTGACAGTATTACCGGCCTTGCTGGAAAGCCTCGTCTTTCTTTCCATGACACAACGCAGGTTTCTGATTTGGTCTTAGAAAAATTTGACGCAAGCGAGTTTGATGTTTGCACGCTGGTTTATAACCAGTTTGTTTCGGTCCTCACGCAAAAACCTTGTGCCCAGCAACTGATTCCATTCCGCATTCCCGTTCCGGCGGTGGCCAATCAGAACGCGGCTCAGAAGGAAAAGGAATTGGTGGGGGGAACGTCTTCCTCTCCCTATAGTTTTGAACCGGAGGAAGAGCAAATTCTTGCCCAGCTCTTGCCACGAAATATTGCCGTGCAAATTTTCCGCGCATTGCTCGATAGTTCTGCCGGAGAGCAGGCCGCACGGATGACGGCAATGGATAACGCAACGCGCAATGCGGGGGATATGATTAACCGTCTGTCCATCCAGTATAACCGTGCGCGGCAAGCGTTTATTACGAAGGAATTGATCGAAATTATCTCGGGCGCGGAAGCGGTCTAGGACGAAAGGTAAAGTTTATGGGGCTATCTGGTGAAGTGGTTGATGTTCTCGTTGATGAATTTGTACCGGCGGCAGTTCAGCCTTTGGTAGGGCTTTTTATGCAGGCTTGTTCTAATCAGGGTCCGTTGGAAGAGGGGCATTATCAATCTCCTGAGGGACTGCTGCCTTCTCGCGAACTTGATGATGCGTGGCTGTAGCCTTGTTCAAACAGGATTTAAGTTAAGTAATACAAACGGGTTTAATGGTTAAACGAAGGAAATAAAAAATGGCAAACGGAAAAATTGTTCAGGTTCTCGGCGCAGTGGTGGATGTTCAGTTTCCTGACGGAAACGTGCCTTCTATCTTGAACGCTTTGACAACCAAAAATGACGGGAAAACTTTGGTTCTTGAAGTGGCCCAGCACCTTGGCGAAAACATCATCCGCTGTATTGCGATGGATTCAACGGATGGGCTCGTGCGCGGTGCCGAAGTTCTGGACACCGGATCAGCCATTATGGTTCCTGTCGGCCCCGAAGTTTTGGGCCGGATTGCTGATGTGATTGGTCAGCCAATTGATGAGCTGGGCCCCCTTACCACCAAAGACCACTATCCTATTCACCGCGCGGCCCCAAGCTTTACGGACCAAGCCACAGAAACCGAACAGTTGATTACCGGTATCAAGGTTATTGATCTTCTTTGCCCTTATGCCAAGGGTGGTAAGATTGGTTTGTTCGGGGGGGCTGGTGTTGGTAAAACGGTGACCATCCAAGAACTCATCAACAACATCGCCAAAGGTCACGGCGGCGTGTCCGTTTTCGCTGGTGTGGGGGAAAGAACCCGCGAAGGGAACGACCTTTACCATGAAATGATTGATGCTGGGGTTCTGGTTCCCAATGACCACAAAGCTTCGAAAGTGGCTTTGGTTTATGGTCAGATGAATGAACCCCCGGGCGCACGCGCTCGCGTGGCTTTGACGGGTTTGACCATGGCGGAATATTTCCGTGATGTCGAAGGGCAAGACGTTCTTTTCTTCATGGACAATGTGTTCCGCTTTACGCAGGCTGGCGCGGAAGTGTCTGCTTTGCTGGGGAGGATTCCTTCGGCGGTTGGGTATCAACCAACACTCTCTACCGATATGGGAGCCCTTCAGGAACGGATTACCTCAACGCATAAAGGGTCCATTACCTCGGTTCAGGCGGTATATGTTCCTGCTGATGATTTGACCGATCCGGCTCCGGCGACCACCTTCTCTCACCTTGACGCGACGACAGTTCTTTCGCGTCAAATTGCTGAGCTGGGGATTTATCCGGCGGTTGATCCGCTTGACTCCACGTCGCGGATTCTGGATCCACGGGTTGTGGGTGAAGCACACTATAAATGCGCAACCGATGTTCAAAAAACTTTGCAAACCTACAAAGCCTTGCAAGACATCATCGCTATTTTGGGTATGGATGAGCTTTCAGAAGAAGACAAACTGGTTGTTTCTCGGGCGCGGAAAATTCAGCGTTTCCTCAGCCAGCCATTCCATGTGGCCGAGGTGTTCACGGGAACGCCAGGCGTGTTTGCCTCTCTTGAAGAAACAATCAAAGGCTTCCGCATGATTGTTGACGGAGAACTGGATCACCTGCCGGAATCGGCGTTCTATATGATTGGTTCCATCGATCAGGCGATAGAAAAAGCCAAAAAAATGGCAGCTGAAGCGGCGTAGGCGTTGCGATGCATATTTCGGACACTGTGTTATGATAAAAGTTGCTTTGGTAATGGCTATACTTTTGTTTTGCTCCAGCTCAGCGGACGCCAATAGCTGGAATAGTAGTCCGAACAACTGGGAGAACTCTTCTAATAATTGGGAGAATTCTCCGAATAACTGGAAAAATTCCCCTGATAATTGGGACAATTCTTCAAATAACCATAATTCAGAAAATGGAATTTACGACGATGAGGGCAATAGAATTGGCTACAGTGTTGAGAAAGAAAATGGTGGACGTAACTATTATGATAGTAATGGGAACCGTATAGGTTATGAACCACTAAGGGAAAGATAGTTCTTATGCAGATACAATTATTCAACTTCGAACTCGTTTCACCCGAAGCCAAATTGATTTCGGAACCGGTGTGGCAAGTGAGCATTCCGGGTGAAGAAGGGGATGTCGGCGTTCGTGCGGGGCACATGGCTTTGGTCATGTCCATTCGCCCGGGTGTGGTTGAGGTCATGCTCGGTGAGCAAAGCGAAAAGAAGCGCATTTTTATCGCGGGTGGCTTTGCCGATATTGCTCAGGATCATTGTACCATCCTTGCCGAACAAGCGGTTGATCTAGCTAGTCTTGATACCGACAAGTTGGAAAAGGAATTGCTCAATCTGTCCGAAGACCTGTCCTTGGCTGTTACGGATACCGAACGGGTTCGGCTGCAAAAGCGGATTGATCTGATTTCTGCTATGCTCCACGCAAGCCGCAAAGCTTAGACGCTTTCGGAAGGATATGGATTTTGAGATTATTTGGGTTTTACTGAGGGCTCTATACTCGTGCAAGCCGCGAGCGCGGGAGCGATTTTTTCTTCTACGGAGTTGGACGTACTCTTATCCCATTCACCAATAAGAGGTTTAAGTTTGGGTTTACCCCCGAAATCCTCTTCATCGATGAGCTTTGCCATCCCGTCTCTCACTTGCAGGGATGTTAAGAATTTTCTGTAGCTCGTATCCATCTCCTCGCAGAGCAGTGGCGTTGCTCCAGAATCCTGTATTTTTTCAGCGGCGGTTCCCACTTTTTTTACGCGCTCTTCTAAGTGACTATCAGTTATCTGGACAAGATCAGCGGTGTTCTGGCCAAATTCGTCGATTAAGAGCTTTCTTTTTTCTTTATCGGTCATGAGAGCCTTGTTGTTTTTCTTTTCAGCGTTGGGGGAGAAGGGCCTTGGCAAGGCAAGAGGCTACAGGGCCAGCGGTCTCCTCTTTTAAATTTTTAGCTTCCAGAGCATCTTCTTCTACCCCCTTTTTAAGGACGGCATCAAGGGCGGGAAGTCCTGTGGAGGAGGATATAAAATTTTCTCTGAGCTTGACGGTTTCTCCGTGCATATACAAGGCACTGAGTAGCTGGTTACAGGACTTGTCCGATGTCTCGACTCTTTCAACTTGATCGGCGGCAGCACGGGCCGCTACGTAATACCGTTCCATCGCGTTACTACTATCGGTCACAAGGGTCTTGATATCCTCTTGGACACCGCGAGGAATGCCAATCTCTTCAAGAGCTTTTTGCTCAGCGTCTATCGTTCCTGTTTCGCTTTCTGACACAGCCTTCTCCTTATACCGTAGTTACGATTATAAGGCTTAACTGTAAATACATTATGAAAAAATAGAGCTAAAGGTTTTGTTTTTTCAAAAATCTTGCCAGCAGGTTTTGGGAGGCTGTTATAGCTGGTCCCAAAATTATTTATACAATTGTCATCCCCGACAAGGGAAGCGAATCTGACCGCAGATCGGGGATCTGGCATTATGCACAAGATTCCAGATCCCGTTCGTGCCAGCGTCCTGTGGACGCGGGGGCGGGATGACGTACAAGTAATTATGGGCTTAGCTATAGGAGGCTATGGATAAAAAATCTTTGGTTATTTTGAGGGCTTCGGCAAGGCCAACACGGTGAATTTCCACGCCATCAGGAAAAGCGTTCATGAGGCGAGAAGGGGCCGCACTATCGAGAATAACGAAAATCCCCCGATCTTCTTTTTGCCGGATGAGGCGGCCATAGGCTTGTTTCAGACGCAAACGAGTCAGGCGGTCATCGTAGAGGCCTTTGCCAAAGGCTTCGCGGCGGGCTTTGTGGAGCAAGGTAGAGCGAGGCCACGGCACACGGTCAAAAACGATCAAGCGCAAAGACTCCCCCGGGACATCCACGCCGTCTCGAACCGCATCGGTTCCGAGCAAGCAGGAATGGGTGTCATCGCGGAACATATCTACCAAGGTTCCCGTGTCAATGCCGTCAGCGTGTTGTCCGTAGAGTGTGATTCCCTGTGCGGCGAGGGGGCCTTGGATACGGCTGTGAACAGCGCGGAGTCGTTGAATAGCGGTAAACAATCCGAGGGCTCCTCCGCCCGCAGCTTCGAAGAGAGTGCGGTAAGCTGCACCTAGTTGATCCATATCATCGCGGCGGATATCGGTTACAACAATAACTCGCGTATGTTCGGCGTAGTCAAAAGGAGAGGGAATCGAAAACGCGGCGGGCGTATCGGTAAAAGAGGTTGCGCCGGTAAAGATTTTGGCAGATTCCCAGCTAGCCGTACTGTCTTCGGAATCGCTTGTATCGCGGAGTGTCGCCGACGTTATCACCACACTATGCGCATGAGGTTTAAGAGCTTGAGCAAAGGTTTTAACCGGATCAACATAGTGTCGGTACAGCCCAACATCAGTTGCTTGTCCATCGTTTCGTTCAATTTCCATCCAGTCCACAAACTCTGGATTTATTTCCCCGTCTTCAATGTTGCTTAACATCGCAATCCACGGGGCAAGAGATGAATTGATCCGGCGATCAAGAGAGAGAGCCACAGATTCAATTCGTTTCCGGTGGTCAGACGAGAGCGTTTCCGCTTGCGTAGAAAGTTTTTCTTTGAGCAAAGCCGAAAGTCTCAGCATGGGAGAGCGCAAGGCCTTGAGATCATTGCGCAGGTGAATGGCCGCTTCGCTAACTCCATCCAGCAAAGGAAACACCCCAGTTTCAAGAGAGTAAGGGCCTTGACGACCTTCGGCTCTGGCCCAGACTTGTTTCAAAATCATTTCAAAAAACAGTTCGGCAGACCCTTGAATCCCGCCTTGCTTTAGACGTTTCAGCCAGTCATGGGTGGGCAGGAAACGGGCGCGGTGAAGAACATCCTCCAGCAGGCGTAAACCATCTTGATCGGCGGCGATAAGGTCTTCAAGCCGTTTGGATAACCCACGCGCACGGCTTTTTCTCCCGCCTTCTGGCCCAATCAACCAACGGCGAAGATCATAACTTTCTTGTCCAGTCAGGTGCGCGGCAAAGGCACTGTCTGCGGCATCGAAAACATGATGACCTTCGTCAAAAACAGTGTGGCGGGGGAGGTCATCATCGGCGTGCGCCGCCTTAATCATCATCACCGCATGGTTGCTGATAACGAGAGGAGAACGGGCCGCCTTGCGGATAGCCCGTTCACTGAAGCAGCGGTGGTAGTGATCGCAACCAGAGAAAATACACTCTCCCCTTCGGTCTGCTAGTCCAAGAGTTCCCGAAAAACCCAACAAGCTTGGGAGCCAGCCTGAAAAATCTGGTCCGCTCAAATCTCCGTCTTCGGTTTCCATGACCCACCTAGCCATGAGTCCCGTAGAAATTGCAGGTTCTATGTGTTTGGCAAGGCCAGCCGCAGCGGCAACATCTTCAAAGTTTAAGAGGCACAGATAATTTTCGCGCCCTTTTCGAATAGCCACCTTGGCGGCTCGCAAATCTGGATCAGGGAAAAGACTGCGGATTTCGTTACTGATCTGTCGTTGCAGGTTTTTGGTATAGGTAGAAATCCATACACTGCCATCATTTTTTTCGCTCCAGAGTGCAGCGGGTGTCAGGTAACCAAGAGTTTTCCCAACCCCTGTGCCGGCTTCGGCCAGAACCACAACCGGATCGTCTTCGGCTCCGCGTGGTTGAAACGCTTCGGTAAGACGGGTTGCATAATTCATTTGTGCAGGGCGAACTTCTGACCTGTGCCGATGTTGCAGCGTGCTTTCTAATTTTTCGCGGACTTCTTCGCCGCTGATTCCAAAATGTGCAGGGGGAGGTGGCGGAGGTTCATCGGCCCATTCTGGAAGTTTCGCCCAGACGTTAAAAAGAGTCTTCGAAATAATCGTTTCTTTGGGGTCATAGGTTTTGCCCAGAGCTGAAAAAATCCAGCTTGTCCATCCCCATCCACGCCCGTTGAGTCCCATGGCTGCGGCAATATCCAATAGCTTGTCAGGCTTGGGATTCTGGCGGAGGTCCTCGAGAAGCACACGGGCGGAGTCAAGCAAACTGCCAGGCATATCTTCCAGCTCTACCGGAGGAGAGAGCCCCAAAGCTTTGGCGAGGCCCGCCGGAGTGGGAACGCAAAATCTTGTCGGATGAACAAAGCTGTAGAGTTCGAGAACATCAAGAGCTTGCAGGTCATCGCATTTAAGCCGTGCGCGCATATAAGGGGCATGGCAAACCAGCAAGGGGGTGCTGGTCATTAAGAAAGCGCGGTCTTTGCCAAGAATGCGGATTTCTCCATCACCGCTGAGCAGAGCAAAATCCTTTGCACCCGCACAAAGAACCGGCGCAAAGAAAGATGGCGAGGGGAGAGAAGAAAGCGAAGGGCTGTGCATGAGATTAGGCTAGCACAAAGACTTTCCAAAATCTGCTTAATTGATGTTTTTCAGATAGTTTTCCACTTTTGAAAATTCGCTAAAAATGGCGGAAAATAAGAGTTCTTTTTCTTCTTGAGGAAGGTGTCCACATCCTTCGGCTTCGGCGCACAGAGCGTGCAGTGACATGGCCCCAAGATTGCCAGAGGAGCCCTTAAATCTATGGATGGCCTCTTGCCAATTTCTAGCATCGTCTTCTTCCTTGGCGGCTCTGATTTTATCGACCGTTTCGTAGGCACTGCTGAGGAACAGGTTGATAACCATGAGCTCTGTTTCCTTGTCTCCTTCGGTGAATTCACGAAGTCGGGTTAGGTCAACAGGGGTTGATGAGGCAAGCAGAAATTCATCTTCTTCAGGAGGGGAAAGATCGTCGAGGGATTCCGAATTAAAGTTTGACCGTTTGTTGAGCCAATGGGTAATTTTTTTTCGGAATTGTTTGAAATCTAAAGGCTTGCTCATGTAATCGTCCATGCCTGCTGCAAGGCATTTTTCCCGTTCGCCCAGCATGGCATTGGCGGTCATGGCAATAATCGGGATGTGTATGTTGAGCTGCTTCTCGGTGTCGCGGATTAGCGAGGTTGTTTCGTACCCGTCTAGTTCGGGCATTTGGCAGTCCATTAAAACAACATCATATGAATTGTTTCTAAGCAAAGAAAGAGTGTCAAATCCATTGGGAGCTGCATCAACTTGCTTAATGCCAAGGCGTTGTAGCCATTTGAGAACCAGCATTTGGTTGATGGGGTGATCTTCAACAAGAAGAATACGCGCTCCGCTGAAATCTCGATTTTCCAAGGGTGGAGCGGATTCACTAACAACATCACGCCGTGCTTCTTGCAGAGGAAGCGAGACAAAGAAGCTGGTTCCCAGATCGGGGCTGCTTGTAAAGGTAATGGTTCCGTTCATCATGGTGATGAGGTGTTTGGTAATGGCGAGGCCCAAGCCCGTTCCTCCAAATTTTCGTGATATGGATGTATCGGCTTGAGAAAATTTATCGAACAAGCGTTCCTGAAAGCCATCAGGTATGCCAATCCCAGTATCTTTTACTTCGATAACCAACATATCTTTTTTATCTTTTTTCTTCCAATCAACGATAAGGGAGACTTCGCCGCTTTCGGTGAATTTCAAGGCATTGCCAACCAAATTAAAAATGACTTGCTGGATTCTTTTTCCATCTCCGGTCAAGTAGTCCGGCACGTCAAAACCTGTCCGGATAGAAAATATAAGACCTTTTTTTGATGCAGCGGGAGCACTCAGGTCTCTGATGTTTTTTAGAATTTCGCGGGTGCTAAAGGAGTAGCTTTCTATGGCTAATTCGCCAGCCTCAATTTTGGAAAGATCCAGAATGTCGTTCAAAATTCCAAGCAGTGATGTTCCTGAAGAGTGTATAGCATCAACACATTCTCGCACATCTGTGGGTACATCCATGTGCTGAAGAATTTCGGTAAGCCCCAATATACCATTCATGGGCGTACGCAGTTCATGACTCATATTAGCTAAAAACTCACTTTTGGCGTTGGTGGCGGCCTCAGCAGCTTGCATATCAACAATGATCTGGCGTTCGAATTTTTTGCGCCGAGTGATGTCTCTTTTGCTTATCAAGAAATATTCGTAAGAACCAGTTTCTGGGCAAGGAAGTGGGGTTAAGTTCATCTCGGCCCAGTATTCTTCCCCGTTTTTCCTGTGGTCAAACAGTTCCACAATAATAGCTGTCCGGTTGGCTATTGCTTTTTTAATTTCTGAAATGGCTTCGGTATTTACATTCTCCCCATTCGGAAGCTTGAGCGGTTTTCCCACAACATCTTCTGGCACATATCCGGTTAGCAACGTGAAGCTATTGTTCACATAGAGGGTTTCGAAAGTGTCCGCGTGTATGATGGTCAGAGAATTGCTTGTATAGTTTGCAATCTGGGAAAGAAGAGACGAAACATCCATGGTTTATGCGGTTCCTTTTTCTTTTTTCCAGATGTTGTTAAATCCGGTTACGACATCCATTAAGTGCTGGCGTTTGAAAGGCTTTCCGATGAACCCACGGGCCCCGAGCGTTGCTGCGGCCAGAATATTTTCTTTCTGGCTATTGCCGCTAATCATGATGCTATAAGCCTTGGGGTCAGATTCAGAAATCTGTTTGAGAAGATTGATGCCGCTTCCGTCTGGTAAATTGATGTCCAAAAGGGTGAGGTCGGGAGCGTGGCGTTGGTAGAAAATCAAAGCCTGTCTTGCTGTTTCGGCATAGATAATTTCATATCCGCCAAGAGCAAGCCTGACCAGATGTTGGCTGAGAGTATCATCTTCAACCAGTAAGATGACGGGCCGATAGCGTTTAGATCGTAATTCCGACATTTCCGCGATTTTTCGGGGGTCAAGCCGAACATCAAATTGCACTCTTGGAAGGGGGCTTGTGCTGGTTTGGGGCTGTACGAAATCAATCCCAGATGGTTCGGAAATGATCCCCTTATATTTCGGCACAATGTGTTCGGCCAGATTTATCAATTCATTCCAGTGAATAGACAGGTCAAGAATGTCAAAGAACTTTCCTTGGCCGTGAAATTCAAGGCTCTTGAGGAAAGACTCAACGGTTTTTTCAATAGGCAGAAGTCTTCCTTGAAAAAAAATGAAAACAAAATTAGGGCGGAACCAAAAAATCTCACCGTCAAATTTTTTGAAGAAATCTGCCAGATTTTGATAGCAAAGGTCTTGAAAAATTTTGGAGTGCAGAGCTTCGCTATCTTGAAACTCTATGCTCATCATCCGCCACGAATAACTTGCATTCTTTATGCTATCAATGAAGAGAGAGAGCCTTAGATCGGTATTTTCGCAACTCAGTTTCATAATGCTTTTTCGCATTTCGTGAGATTGTTTCTATACCTTTTATTGTATATAAAATCCTCTTAAAATTGCGTTAGGTTATATTGCGCCGCATCACAGATTTCAAGGCATAGAGAAGGTTACCGTACCAAAATGGCGTGATAAAAAATATAGCTTCCGTTCCATACGCCCGCATTGTCTTTTAGGCATCCCGAGGCGTGCTTGATGAGATTGACCCCGCTGGCTCCTTCGCCAATTTCAGGGTCGGTTACGCTGGCGGCGTAGGTCCCGTCAAACCCAGTGGCATCATCGTCAAAATCTTCCTGCGGGGGGACGCCGCTCGGGTTGGTAATGCCAAGCAGGTCGTTGATGGCCAGACAAATGTCCTCCCGAAGATGAGGGAGAGAGAGCAAAAGTTCGGTGTTTCCCGCTGTACAAGGGGCAGCAGTCGTTCCTGTGCCAACTTCCAGCACGCATTGCTGGGCTGAAAAGACCCAGTGGCCGTAGTCGGTTAAGGCTGATTTGGTTGTATCAAGAACCCCCGCGTCGGGGCGGGAATAGGCAAGGCCAGCTCCCCCTATATCGTAGATATGGCAGCTCTTGTCGGTGGGGGAGGAGGCGTTAGCATAGGCCCGCGATGAACCTCCCGTATTTTCAAAACTGATCTGATTTTCACCGCAACTATTGAGATTTTTCAGTTTTTGAATGGCCGTTTCAACAGTTTGCGCTTGTCTCATAATTTTTCCGGCGGCAATACGGGCTTCTTCACCTCCCAGATTGCCACTGGTTTTTGAAGAAGTCCTCGTCAAGGTCATGGTCAGGGCGGCCAGCAGGACAATCACCACCAGGATGAGAACCAATGCGTTTCCCGCTTGTTTGGAATGAAGTATGCCTTGATTTTTCATCGGTTTTCAGCCAGTGTGAAGTGTTTCAGAAACCCCATTATATCACGCGAAGGCGACGATGACACAGAAAACTGCAGCTCTCCCCGTATCGGCTCCCTCTCCTCAGGATGACAATATCTTGAAGCAGGCCAAACTGAGAAAGCTGGCGGCTTTGGAAGAGGCTGGGGGAGATCCTTTCCCGCATAAATTTCCGCGCACCCACAAGGCGGGTGAGCTTCAAGACAAATACGAAGATTTGGTGGCTGGAACCGAAACGGAAGATAAAGTCCACATCGCGGGCCGTGTTATGGCCATGCGCAATAACGGAATGTTTATCGATTTGCATGATGCCAGCGGAAAAATTCAAGTTTTCTGTCATAAAGACAGCACTCCTGAAGACCAGATGGCCAAACTTCAATTTGTCGATATAGGCGATATTATTGGAGTGATGGGGACTATTCGCCGGACTCCGAGGGGAGAGCTTTCGGTGCGGGCTTTGGAACTCACGATGCTCACCAAATCGTTTCTGCCCTTGCCAGAAAAATATCATGGCTTGAGCGATGTCGAGCAACGCTATCGCCAGCGGTATCTGGATTTAATCATGAATGAATCCAGCCGTCATGTTTTGCGCACGCGTTCCAAAATTGTCTCGTCCATTCGCCAATTCATGGACAATATGGGGGCCATCGAAGTGGAAACGCCTATGTTGCATCCTATCCTTGGTGGAGCTTCGGCTAAACCCTTTATGACCCATCACAACGCGCTTGATGCCACGTTCTATTTAAGAGTTGCGCCGGAACTCTATCTCAAAAAACTGATTGTCGGGGGCTTTGCTGATTCAGTGTACGAGATTGGCCGCAACTTTCGCAACGAGGGACTCTCAGTCAAGCACAATCCCGAATATACAGCGATTGAGGGCTATCATGCCTATATGGATTATTTCGACATTATGAACCTGATTGAGGACATGATCCGCTTTGTGGTCCTAGCCGTTCATGGAACAACACAGGTTCAATATGGCGATCAGATCATTGATTTTGGGCCGCCTTGGGCGCGTAAAAGCATGGTTGATCTGGTCAAAGAAGAAACTGGCGTTGATTTCCTGAAATTCGATACAGCGGAAGAAGCCCGCGAGGCTGCTTTAGGGCTTGGAATCAAGGTTGATCCGAAATCCAAATGGGGGCAGGTGGTTGAGGCCATTTTCGGTGAAAAAGTTGAACACAAATTGATTCAGCCAATTCACGTCATGGATCATCCATTGGATATTTCGCCGCTTTCAAAAACTCACCGTGACAATCCACGGTTGGTTGAGCGGTTTGAAAGCTATGTGAATGGATGGGAAATTTCCAACGCCTTTACCGAATTGAATGATCCTCGTGTTCAGTATGAACGGTTCATGGAACAAGTCGGTCAGCGCGAATCTGGAGACGAAGAAGCCCAAATGCTGGATGAAGATTTTATTACGGCTCTGGAATACGGACTTCCTCCAACCGGAGGCTGGGGCGTTGGCGTGGATCGTCTGGTGATGATCCTTACCGATAGTCCCAATATTCGGGATGTTATCTGTTTCCCCACGCTCAAGCCGCTTGATAAGTAACAACAGGCCCAATAAAAAACCCGACATCTAGGTCGGGTTTTTCGTGAGATCGCAGGATGTCTTAGGCCGATTTATCGACAAGCGGATAGAAATCCCGTTCTTCCACGTCAATACGCTTTTTCAAAGCATCAAAGACACCTTTGGTTTCGGTGATAAAGGTTTTTTGATCGGCGGCGATTTTGGACGCAGTGCCCCATTTTTGACCATAGGTCACAACGGCCTGAGCCAAACCGGACATTTCTGTCTTCAGCTTGATAGACATTTTGCGCAGGTCTTCATTCGAGCTGGCTTCGGCTTTTGGGTAAAGGTTCTTATCTTCCATCGCGAGGTGGATGGTGAGCTTGCCAATTAGGGCTGAAAGCTGGGTCCGCACGGCATCGGGGTTTTTGACAGTATCACCCGAAAATTCGGCGGCGATTTTTCCCGCAACTTCAAGGGCTTCGCGGTGCTGAGTTTTGAAGGAATCGGTAAACATTTCTATATGCCTTTGTTAAGAAATTGGTGGTGCTTTGTGCCTTCATTATAGGCCAAAAGGTTAAATAATCATTATTCCCCCCTGTGTCAGTTTGGCGCACCACTTGCTTCAACAGGGGATATTTCGACAAAAAAGTTTGCGATTGTGAGGGGGGAGGATTATGGTTTGCTTGGCTGATTTTTATATATACATAATCCAGTTAAAAAAGGGGGCGTGTTTTATGAGTCACTGTAACAAAGAGTCGATTGCGGAAATTCTCCAGCATATCAACCCTGACTATTTCAAAAGTTTTGATACGCGCAAAGAAAGTTACCACCCGGGCCTGATGTGCGTGGCGTGTGCCGATCCGCGTCTGGTCCCTAGCCAGCTTTTTTCTTTTCCTCCCGGGGAGGAGTTCGTCCGTAAACCGATTGGGGGGTTTTTGCCTTGTCACCTCGCAGAAGAATTGGGGCTGAACGCGTGGTTTTCCCTGACCGCAGGGATTAAAAAAAGGGTCTAGACAATTTTAGAGGGGATTTTTGCGGAACTCTCGCAAGAGCAACAGGTAGAGATTATCATTTCTATAGTTAAAACGCCACTCTGATTCTTTAAGGTGTAGATAGAACATTTGATCGGTCAGTCCATTGAACTTTGCCATACGCCGTTTGGTAAAACTCCAAAAGGATTCAATCCCGTTGACATGACATTTCCCGCGTGCGAACTCGTTCTCAGAATGGAAGACGCGATAATGATCATAACCATTCACGACCAGTCCATCGTAAGCCTTCCAACCGTCTGTGTTGATGGTGGATCCTTCTAGAACCTGTCCTTGAATAATAGGCATAAGCTCAGCTCTGGAGCAGTTTTCGACGATTGTGACGGTGACATTTTCGTTCCGTTTGAGCAGTCCGAAAACGGGAGTTTTTCCAGCAGCTCCCCGTCCGCGCTTGCCACGCACACGCCGTGCGCCGAAATAAGATTCATCGCACTCGAAGACACCAAAGATTTTTGGCTCTTTGCTCTGTGGGTGGGCCAGAGCCAAAAGTCTTTGGCGTATTTGAACAAAGATTTTGTTGATGGTGTTGCGGCTGAGACCGCTGATGATGGCTGTGTCAGAGGCTGTCAAATCCAGTGCAAAACACTTCAAAACTCGCCGAAATTTAGCCTCAGAAAAGTGCGCAACTTTTTTATATCTATTTTTCATGTCTAAACAATATCTTAGATAACATTTCCGTCACCTAAAATTGTCTAGACCCTAAGTAATTATAGGCTTAGCTCTAATCTAATTAAGCGGCAAGCTGGCGGAATAACAAATCGGAGCGCAGTGTGGACCGTTGGGCTGTGATGTTTTGTAGATGGGATGATAATTCTTTGAGAAGATCGTTTTATTGCCGAGTTCAATGCGAAGGGCAATGGATTTGGCCTTGGTGGCGATGTAAATATCCGAAAATCCGTGGGCCGTACGAGGCAACGCGCAACCGCTTTCGGTAATGCTTACAACCCCAGCGGTATTACACTTCAATGCGGGGCCATCTTCTCATTTCGGGAGAGGCAAGTTCCCCCAGCATTTGACGGTTTTCTGGTCAAGCTGAAACAAAAAAGTAT
>JAEUKO010000041.1:0-17797 GCA_016794285.1 Alphaproteobacteria bacterium
GGGGAGTGTGTAGGGGGGAGTGGTCCCTGTGCGGGTAGTGACGATGTCACTGAAGAGGTAACAGATGGTAGTACCGACTACTTGGGGGCATCTTACACTAGCAACCTTGGGGGGGGAAACACGAGTATTGCTCAAAAACCCAATGCAAGCCCTGGAGACTGCGACAGTCAAGACAAGCTTTGGGAAGAGGCGAAGTGCGCGAATGTTGACCCAGTTAATAGTTTTCCGTCGTTTGACGATCTCTCTTCAACTGACAACCGGACAGCCCCGACTGCCTGTACCAACAACCCCACAGGGGAGTGGAGCACAGCGAAAACGGATATGGCTGCCGTTGGTCTCAATATGGGAGCGGGGAAATTTGACACTGTCAATTTGTTCCTCAATGTTTGGGCTCCACTCAGCACGTTATCAGGGGGGAGTTGCTTCTCGGGTATCCCAACAGGGGTTAAGGTTGGAGGGGCTTCCGGTTTTGAAGAGGTCGTCTGCCCGAACCCGGGCTGCACACCTGTCCTATCTGGTGCGAGCGTGACCTGCAACCCGATGTAGTTGTTTGCCAAAGTTTTCTTGGTTTTCTTTCCTTCAGGCCCTATAACAAGGGCCTGAACGCTTTTTGAGAAAAAAATGTCTTTGCTCTGGCTTTACAAGAATACCATGAAGCTAACAGGCCCCTTGATCCGCAAGACCCTGCTTGGACGGGCTCGCCTTGGCAAAGAAGATATAAATCGTTTGACTGAACGGCAAGGAATTTCCTCTCTCCCTCGCACCGAAGGCCCGCTTATTTGGCTTCATGCCGCAAGCGTCGGGGAAACTCAGTCCCTCTTAAAACTAATCCATCTCATTGCCTCCCAAATGCCGGATACGCAAATTTTGGTCACCAGCATTACAGTAACGGCTTCTGACTTCCTAGTCTCCCGTTTACCAAAGCAAGCCTTCCACCAGTATTTGCCCGTTGACCATCCTGCATGGGTTCGGCGTTTTGTGAATTACTGGCGGCCTGACGTTGTTTTATGGGCTGAATCTGAACTTTGGCCAAATACGCTCGCCGCTCTCAAGAAACGCCATACTCCTGTTGCCTTGCTGAATGCCCGACTTTCGGAGAAGTCCTTCAAACGCTGGTCTAAAATTAAGAATACCGCCGAAGCCATGCTCTCAAGTTTTGCCATTATCATGTGCCAGACGGAAAAGGATAAAGAGCATTTCTCCTCGTTAGGAGGACGCAGCCTTGTGGTCACAGACAACATCAAACATAGCGCAGATCCCCTGCCCTGCGATACGAACAACCTTGCCCGTTTGCAAACAGCCATCGCCTCCCGTCCTCTATGGCTGTTTGCCAGCACCCATGATGGAGAAGAAGAAATTGCCCTTCGGGTTCATCAAAATCTTTTGGCAAAGTTTCCTGATTTGCTCACTATCATTGCTCCCCGCCACCCCTCGCGCCGCCAAGAAATTCTTGAGAAAATCGGCAATCAGGGCGTTCAGGTAACCTCTCGTACGGCAGAGCATATCCTCCCTTCTCCAGAAACAGGAATTTATCTTGCCGACACCTTGGGAGAGATGGGTTTGCTACTGCGCGTTAGCCCCATAACCTGCATGGGTCGCAGCCTAAGCCGCGACGGAGGGGGCGGCCACAACCCGTTGGAACCCGCCCTGCTTCGAAGTGCCGTTCTTCATGGTCCCCATGTGCAAAACTTACAGGATATTTACGACACAATGGCTCAATCAGGAGCTTGCCAGATTGTTCACAATGAGGATGAGTTGGCCGGAACACTAGGAAATCTCCTGACCCATCCAGACCAGCTTATAAAACTTCAAGAAACAGGATATAATTTCGCCCAGAGTAAGAGTGAGATTTTGGACCATATTCTTGAAGAACTTGAGCCTTTGTTTCTCTCTGCCAACCTTACCCCTTTACACAGGCCTTCTCATGAAAACTCCTAGTTTTTGGTATCAAGATTCCTCTATTTATTCTCCTTTGTCGGTTCTACTCACTCCTCTTGCTTGGCTCTATGCCAAGGTGGCATCGTTCCACAAAGCGCACAGCACCCCTGCCTCTGCTCCCCTGCCTGTTATTTGCCTTGGCAATCTTGTAGCCGGAGGAAGCGGCAAAACCCCCACAGCGATTGCGTTAGCAAAACTTCTTCAAAACGAAAAAGCTTTCCTCTCTCCCTCCTTTGTCACACGGGGCTATCGTGGGCGCATCAAAACGACCGAACGTGTAGATCAAAGCAATAACGCCTCTTTATGGGGCGATGAAGCTGTCCTTCTGGCACGGCACGCACCGACCTTTGTTTCACCCAACCGTTATCTCGGAGCCTTAGCTGCGAAGAGCCACGGGGCAGACATTGCCATTCTGGATGACGGACTTCAAAATTATTCCCTGAACAAAAACGTCAGCTTTGCAGTTATTGACGGTCAAATGGGGTTTGGAAACGAAAGGATCATTCCTGCTGGCCCTTTGCGGCAATCTCTTGAAGACGGGTTTTCTCGAGTAGATGCTTTTATCTTGATCGGGGAGGATCTCCATAACCTTAAAAACCGTCTTCCTGCCGATAAACCTGTCTTTACCGCTCGGCTGAAGGTCAAAGAACCGCTTGAGCTTCCGTCCAAAGGTCCCTATATCGGTTTTTGTGGAATTGGCTTTCCTGATAAATTCAAAAACACTCTCGCCGAGAATGGCATTGAACTAAGCGGATGGCATAGTTATGCAGATCACCATCCTTACACCATACAAGATTTGTACCTGTTGCTCGGAGAAGCTTTCGAAAAAAAATCTCGCCTGATTACAACCGAAAAAGATTATGTTCGCCTTCCAGATTTTCAACAAAAAGGCATGATCGACATTGTTCCGGTTGAGATCGTTTTTAACTCTCCTGAAGATTTGCTTTCTTTCATCTGTCAGAAAACGGCCAGCACTTCCCCCGCATCATGAAAAAACTTCGCTATTTCATTGAGGCCTTGCTAGTCCGCAGCCTTCTCTTTTGTTTTAGGCATTTGTCTCCAGACACAGCCTCTAGCATTGGAGGTTTTTTAGGTAGATGTCTTGGAACCATCATGGCCGCCTCACGCAAGGCGCGCCGAAACCTTACGCTCAGCCTCCCGAATAAAACAGAAGCCGAATACGATGCCATTCTCTCTGGAATGTGGGAGAACTTGGGTCGTGTCTTTGCCGAATATCCTCACCTTGAAATAATTTCTCAAACCCGCGTTACGATCAAGGGCGCGGAAAATCTAGGGAATCTTTCTGAGAACACAGAGCCGGCCATATTCTTTTCCGCACATTTGGCGAACTGGGAAGTCAGCTCTCCCGTAGTCCGAACGAAAGGTGTTGATATAGACTTGATTTACCGCCCACCTAATAATCCGTGGGTAGATAAGGTTTTGCAAGAGTGCCGCAGTATGAAGGGGATTTTGCAAACCTATCCTAAATCAAGAACAGGAATGCGTCAGGTGATGGAGGCTCTAAAATCTGGCCGCCGAATTGGTATATTGATTGACCAGAAATATAATCAGGGCGTTGAGGTAAATTTCTTTGGCAGGCCCGCGATGACCAGCCCTGCCTATATCCAGCTCGCCCAGAAATTTAACTGCCCCCTCGTTCCAGTACGCATTCAGCGCACACGGGGATGTCATTTTGTGGTTGAATTTCTTCCTCCTCTTGACCTCAAGCTCGACCAAACAACCCTTCTGACCCAATCCCACCAAATACTAGAGAGCTGGATTGCCGAGCAACCAAGCCAATGGCTCTGGCTGCACCGCCGCTGGAAAAGTTAACTTCTTTTTTTCTTGATTCTTTTTCCCGATTATTGAATAAATAGAGAGTTCGCAAGAACCGCGGGATTTGAGGGGCAGCTTGCACCGCGATTACAATGCTAAAGCGCTGGGTTTGACCCCCTTGGTTTAACCCCATTTACGCCCCACAACAAAACTATGTGAGGTGCTCTTATGGGTAGAACTGACTCTTATTTTCCCGTTTCTTCTGCTGATGTCCTTCCGGCCCGCTCTCCTGTTGTGGCTCTGGTCAACATCATGGACAA
This sequence comes from Alphaproteobacteria bacterium, assembly GCA_016794285.1. Taxonomy (GTDB): domain Bacteria; phylum Pseudomonadota; class Alphaproteobacteria; order Micavibrionales; family Micavibrionaceae; genus UBA1573. The sequence continues at coordinate 4,035 of JAEUKO010000041.1, forward strand.
CGCCGAAGGAACAGAACGTCATTTCCGCCGGATGATTGAAGCCGCCAATCCATCAGCCGAAATTATCCTCTGCCGGATGAGTTGCGCCTCGCAAGATCCCAAATATTTCAAAGAACAAAATTATCTTCTTTCTAACCGATATGCGAACTGGCATGAGGTCATTGGCCAACGTCCGATTGATCTGGTCATCGTCACTGGCATTAACCGTGGGGGGTTGACTTACAAGGAATTGCGGGAGGAGTACCCGCATTTTTGGAACGAAACATCCGAATTGTTGACCACCATAAAATATGCAACAAAAGCAGGAAAAATTGGTCATTCTCTTCTGGTTTGTTGGTCTGCTTTTGCCGCCATGAAGCTGTTTAGCGGTGTTGACAAAGGAATTTATGACCGGAAGCTCTTGGGCCTTTTTGAACACCATGTTGCAAAGGCAAACCACCCTCTTCTTCAACAACTGAACTTACCTTCCCTTCGTGTTCCCCATTCCCGCTTTTCCTATATGGATGAAACGCAGCTACGGGAAGCCATTCATGCGGAAGGCGGAGACGTTTTGTTAGAAGGTCCCGGGGGGCCTGCCCTTTGGACACTCCACGATGACCGCATGACCTGTATTATTAACCACCCGGAGTACAGCGAAGACACACTGGAACGCGAATATAAACGGGATAGTGCCATCAACCCTTCGACCGCCCGCCCGTTGCATTACGACCTCAATTCCTCTGAAACTCTGAGAGATTTTGAGGTTTTGCGCGGCTTTTGCCAAAGTTTTTACAAAAACCTTTTGATTCAAGCTGAGCAGCAGAAAAAAGCTCACCGCAAATTATCTGGCAAATCAGCCAGCTTTTCAGAGAAATGGCTGCCACTATCCGGCTCTAATTTCTTGCGAAATGGGGAAAAACCCTCTAAATCTTAGGGGTAACCTTATTCTGCAGAGTGTAAAATGACAGCGTGGTCCCCCGAAAGCTGGCGGTCAAAACCCGCTAAGCAACTTCCCTCCTATAATGATGCTCCGGAGCTTTCTGCCGCTGAGGAAGAACTAGGACGGATGCCTCCCTTGGTTTTTGCGGGAGAGGCTCGCGATCTTAAGACCCAGTTAGCCGCAGCCTCCCATGGGCAGGCTTTTGTTTTGCAAGGGGGCGACTGCGCCGAAAGTTTTGCCGAGTTCAGCGCAAATAAAATACGCGATACGTTCCGCGTTCTAATGCAAATGGCCGTGGTCATGACTTTTGCCGGATCTGTCCCTGTTGTCAAAATGGGGCGCATGGCAGGACAATTTGCCAAGCCTCGTTCAGAAGACACCGAAACAAGAAACGGCGTGACCCTACCTTCTTACCGTGGCGATATTATCAACGGGTTGGAGTTTACCGCTACTTCACGGATGCCGGACCCAAACCGGATGCTCAAAGCCTATCACCAATCTGCGGCCACACTGAACTTGCTTCGCGCTTTTGCCACAGGGGGATATGCTGATCTTCATCAGGTTCACCGCTGGAACCTTGATTTTATCAAAGACTCCCCGCAAACCGAACGGTACGAGAAGCTTGCCGAACGCATTGAGCAGGCCCTTGATTTTATGACGGCTTGCGGGTTCACCAAAGAAAGTGTTCCCCATATTCTGCGCCAGACAGATTTTTTTACCTGTCATGAAGCTTTGCTTCTTCCTTATGAACAGGCCCTCACCCGCGTTGATAGCACGACTGGAGATTGGTATGATTGTTCGGGGCATTTGGTCTGGATCGGAGCCCGCACCAACCAAGAAGACCACGCCCAAATTGAATTTGTTCGGGGTATCAAAAACCCAATTGGTATGAAATGTCCCCCATCGCTTGAACCTGATGCCTTGATCCGCCTGATCGACAAAATCAACCCCGAAAACGAAGCGGGCCGATTGACATTGATCTCGCGCATGGGGGCAGGAAAAGTGTTCGATCACCTTCCCAAACTGGTTCAGGCTACCCAGCGCGAAGGGCGCATTGTGACATGGGTTTGTGACCCTATGCATGGCAATACCACCACCTCGCAAAGCGGTTACAAAACCCGCCGCTTTGAAAATATTTTATCTGAAGTTAAAGACTTCTTCGCTGTTCACAAAGCAGAGGGGAGCAACCCGGGTGGCATTCATGTTGAAATGACTGGCCAAAACGTGACGGAATGCACTGGCGGGTTACAAGAAATCTGCGATGAAAATCTCTCTGACCGTTATCGCACCCATTGTGACCCACGCCTTAACGCCTCACAAGCCTTGGAGTTGTCGTTCTTAGTCGCTGATGAACTGAAATCCATTCGCAAGGAACGGAAACAGTCAAACACACTTGCCGCAGAATAGGCAGGCATTTCAATGACCACCCCCCTCACCTATACCATTGCACAGATCAACCCGATTGTTGGTGATTTGGCCTATAATCTAGATATTGTCCGCCGCGTTTGGAAAGCCGCTCCGGCAGAGTCAGATTTGATTATTTTTCCTGAACTCTCTCTGACAGGTTATATCCCCGAAGACCTTCTTTATAACCCTTCGTTTCTTGATGCGACGAGGGAGGCCCTCGAAACTCTCCGCCGTGAAAGCGTCAATCACCGCATTGGCATTTTGATTGGCTCTCCTTACAAAGATCACACAGGGTTGTATAATGCGGTTCATCTCATTGCGGGCGGAAAAATTTTAGCCACGCGAACCAAACATGATCTTCCCAATTACGGCATTTTTGATGAAAAACGTTATTTCACCGCAGGCCCTCTTCCCGAGCCTGTAGACTATAAAGGCCATAAACTGGGTATCATGATCTGTGAAGATATGTGGTATCCCGATGTGGCCGATCATCTAAAAAAACAAGGCGCAGAGATTTTGATTGTTGCCAATGGCAGCCCTTTTGAAACCCACAAACCCTCTATCCGTCTTCAACACGCAACACTCAGAACCCAAAAAACCGGACTGCCGCTTATCTACATCAACCAAGTCGGTGGACAGGATGATCTGGTTTTTGATGGAGCCAGCTTTATGCTTCTGCCCTCTGGCCGTTTCGTTTTTCAAAGCCCGCAATTTGAAGAAGATATTCAAACCATCTCTTTGGAGAAAATGGGAAAATTTTACCCCGTTTACCATGAAACTGAGGCTATTTACAAAGCACTCACAATGGGGCTTCACGATTACGTGGAGAAGAACAAAATTGGCGGTGTTCTTATTGGAATGTCAGGAGGAATTGACTCGGCTCTCTCCGCCACAATTGCTGTTGATGCTCTAGGCCCGAACCGTGTCCGCAGCATCATGATGCCCTCAGTTTTCACCTCTGCCGACAGCCTCGAAGATGCCGCAGATTGCGCTGAGAAACTCGGAATCCTTCACACTGTGACTCCCATCTCTTCTTTGGTTGACAGTTTTACAACCCTTTTGCCTGACACGTCAGGCCTTGCCCATGAAAATCTGCAAGCTCGCTTGCGCGGACTAATCCTCATGTCTCAGGCCAATCAGAACGGATGGATGGTGCTGAGCACAGGCAACAAGTCGGAACTCTCTGTTGGATATGCAACACTTTACGGGGATATGTGCGGCGGTTATAACGTTCTCAAAGACATTTACAAAACACAAGTTTATACCTTGGCGCGTTGGAGAAATGACAAACAAAACCCGCTCATCAACGAGCGCATTTTAACCAAAGCTCCAACGGCAGAACTAAAACCGAACCAAACCGATCAAGACACCCTCCCCCCCTATGACATCCTTGACCCTATTTTGATGGACCTTGTGGAAGGCGATATGTCGCCTCAGGCCCTCATTGACGGCGGACAGAACCCCGATACGGTCCGTAAAGTCGTCCGTATGCTCACTGCCGCCGAACATAAACGCCGCCAAGCGGCCCCGGGGCCTAAAGTCTCCTCGCGGGCCTTTAGCCGTGAACGCCGTTATCCCATAACCAATGGGTTTTTCAGGTAAAATAAGGCAATTTTAGACCTTTAGACCTTGCACCCTCTCGCCTTCTGTACTACCTAACAGGCTATGTCCCGCAGTTCCGCCTACGATTATTCCCGCCCTTCTCTGCTTGGTCGCTTTATCAAGTGGTGCTTTGTGCTGGGCTTATGGGGAGTTTTAGTCCTTGGCGCAATCCTTGCGTGGTATGCCCGTGAACTCCCGAACCTGATTGATAATCCTCATTTCGAGCGCAAAGCCTCCATTACCGTTCTGGCAAATGATGGCAGCGTCATTGGACGATACGGAGACATTAAGGGAAATAGCCTCTCCATTCAGGAAATGCCCAAGAATCTGGTAAATGCAATTCTGGCCACTGAAGATCGCAGATTCTATTACCATTTTGGCATTGACCCGATTGGCTTGTTACGCGCTGTTATTGTGAACTTTACCCATAAAGGCCTTGTGCAGGGTGGATCAACCATCACCCAACAATTGGCCAAGAACCTTTTCCTTTCCCAAGAAAGAACTCTCAAGCGCAAAATCCAAGAAGCTCTTCTGGCCTTCTGGTTAGAGCATGAACTGACCAAGGATGAAATTCTCTCTGCCTATATGAACCGCGTTTACCTCGGTGCAGGAACCTATGGTGTGGAAGCCGCTGCCAAGGTTTACTTCCGCAAAAGTGTCAAGGAACTCACCCTTCACGAATGCGCCGTTCTGGCTGGTCTGCTTAAGGCCCCCTCGCGCTACTCCCCGATCACCAACCCGAAAGCCTCAAACCAACGTACGAAAGTTGTTTTATACGCCATGGTTGATGCCGGATTTATCAGTGAGGACACCGCCAAGAAAGCCTCACGGGGCAAGACAATTCCCAAAGAAGATGGTCCAGAAGATCAGGCCAGCCGCTATTTTGCGGATTGGGTAGTTGATAGCCTCGAAGATCTGATTGGCACACCAACCGAAGACATTGTTGTTCAAACGACAATGGATCCCGAGATTCAGGAATCGGCAGCGCGTATCCTCAAGGAAACAGTCGAGAAAAACAAAGCTAAACTGCGCGTCTCGCAAGGGGCTTCGGTCGTTCTGCGCCCTGACGGAAGTATTGTCGCCCTTGTCGGCGGAATAGATTACAGCAAGAGCCAGTACAACCGCGCCTCGCAAGGGCTACGCCAGCCCGGGTCCTCTTTCAAACCGATTGTTTATTTATCTGCAATTGAACATGGGGCCAACGAATATACGATGGTGGATGACTCCCCTCTGACCGAAGGACGCTACCGTCCCCAAAACTTCGGAAATAAATACTATGGCGAAGTTCCTCTGATCGAAGCCCTTACATGGTCGCTCAATACTGTTGCAGTCAAACTTGCCAAAGCGGTAGGAATAGACCAAGTGATTGGCGTAGCACGGCGCATGGGCATCACAGCCGATCTTGAGCCGAACCTTGCCCTCGCCCTTGGAAGCAGTGAAGTTCCGATGTTAGAGATGGCACAGGTCTACGCAACAATTGCCAGCGGTGGACACGCTATTAAATCCTACGGCATCACCAAAGTTTACAGCGAGAAATCAAGCAAGGTTCTCTACAAATTCGAACCGGAACCCGCTCCCCAAGTCTTTCGTAGCAGAGATATCCAGATTCTAATCAATATGATGATGAGCGTTATTCAAAACGGAACCGGACAAGCTGCCAGAGCAGCTTATTTCGTTGCAGGAAAAACCGGAACTTCGCAAGATTATCGTGATGCGTGGTTTGATGGATTCACCAATGACTACATTGGTGTAGTTTGGTTTGGCAATGATGACAACACGTCTATGAAATCAGTGACAGGCGGCAGTTTACCAGCCCGCGCATGGCGCGATATTATTTCGGCTGCAAAATCAGATCCAACTCCTTCCAAGTATAAACTTGTCAAATCTTATGATGTGACCTCCGAATTTGGCGACTTGCTTGGACGTTTGGTCAGCGAGCCTTTCCCCTCTGATGCACCCCAGCCTACGAATGGCGATGACTTCCCTCCCCAACCAAGACCATCTTCAGATTCTCAAGGCGATGATAATGTCGGCTATGGCCGGTTCAACGACTAACCCCCCAACCTACACTGGAGCAAGGAAATTTTCAGCAAGTGCTGGGTAATAACGGCGAAACCCTGCAAGCCGATCTTCCCCGATCCGCCCCCAATGCGCTTGTAATTCTTTGATGGAAGCCGAGGCACTCCCCACCTCCCAATCTTCGCGCATCAAGGCATTGTCAACAAAATCGATATACTCCACCGGAAAAGCCATGCGCGGAGCCCTCAAGCCCAGATCAACCAAAGTCTTGGCAATCTCTCCGTCTGCTGCGTCCATCATATCCGCAACATATTGAACCGCCGAGAGAACTTTGATTTCCATGCGGCTACTCGGAACGCAGCGCAAATGGCGCATAAACCTAGCGTACACATCCATTTCGTAACGTGCCTCCCGTGACAAAGGGGGCATAGGTAGAATGACTTTTTCAGTTTCTAATTTGTTATCATTGGCTTTCATGGGACCCTCCATATTTCTTGATCCCAATCTTCCCGATTCCCGTTAAGAGACTCTTAAGAGGCCCGTTTACAGGGGTCTGGGGGCCCATTTGTTTGTGGATAACTTAGCTACCGCCATCCCGCCCTCGCATCTTCTCCCCCTGTCACCCCCGCTTTATGGGCGGGGGTCTGGAAGACTTTTGTGCAGCTTCGCTGCACTCATTACCGGATCCCCGATCTGCGGTCAGCTTCGCTTCCCTTGTCGGGGATGACCTGTATAAATAACTATAAGCTAGCTATACCTTGGCACGGCAAGGCGAGCTAATTCATCGACGCGTTCATTCTCGGCGTGACCTGCATGGCCCTTGACCCAGATGAATTTTACGCTGTGTCGCTGCACTTGAGAATCAAGCTCCTGCCACAGATCTTGATTTTTTACGGGTTTCTTATCGGCAGTTTTCCAGCCTCTTGCTTTCCAAGCTGGCATCCATTGTTGAACTCCGTCCATCATATATTTGCTATCGGTATAAAGAATCACCGCACAAGGCCGCGTGAGAGCCTCCAAGGCCCGAATAGCGGCGGTTAATTCCATGCGGTTATTTGTTGTTTCTGCTTCGCCTCCGGAGAGTTCTTTTTCTTGTCCCTTGGCCCGCAGCAAAGCACCCCACCCCCCGGGCCCGGGATTCCCACTACACGCACCATCCGTAAAAATTTCAACAGGAGAGGATTCTTGCATGACGATGGAATTCCAGTTTTTTGAGGTATTCAGAAGGATCTTTGGGAGCGACAAAAGCAGCCGGATCGTGAAAGACAAAATCGTGAAGGCGAGAGACCAGAAAACGAAGAGCCGCGCCTCTTAGCAAAACATTAAAAGCCCCTCGTTCATCATCCGACATTTTGTACAATCGGCTATACCCATCCATCAAGGATTCCCAACGTTCTGTGACAAATTCGTGATGCTCATCAAAACACCATGCATTAACAGCAATGGCCAAATCATAAGCCAGAAATTCTGTTGCCGAGAAATAAAAATCTATCACACCTGAAACATGACCTTCTGTTATAAAAACATTATCCGGAAACAAATCGGCGTGAACCGCTCCTTTGGGAAGATGCTCTGGCCAATTGGACTCGATATAGGCAATCTCTCCTTGAATAACTTCCATGACCTCTGGCGCGCCTCGCTCTCCGATAGCGGAAACGCGGGTCTTCCATGCGTCAATCCCCATCGAATTTTTGCGCGTTTCATCAAAGGCCAACCCCGCAATATGAAGATGACCAAGAAGTGATCCAAATTCACAGCAAAGCTCAGGTGTAATCTCCGCAGAAGAAACTCCACGCCCCGATAAAAACGGCATCAAAACCGCAGTTTTTCCAACCAGTTTTCCTGTCAGATCCCCATCGCGCCGTATAATTGGATCGGGACATCTAACCCCGCAATCCGCGACATGAGCCATAAAACCAAGAAAGAAAGGAAGATCAAGCGGATCAATCCGTGATTCAAAAATCGTCAAAACATAACGGCCTTGCGTTGTTTCGATTCTATAATTTGTATTATCTATCCCTTGCAGAATTCCTTCCGCCAAAAGGAAACTTCCACAATCATAATTGGATAAAAACTCGCCAATTTGCTCATTCGAAAGCGGCGTATAAACAGCCATGGTCACGCCACCGAAGATTGAGAAGACTGAAGAGCGCTGCATTCTTCCTCGTCCCGCAAAATGCGCGGGATGTTAAAGAGGATATTTTCTTTGACCAAAACATTTTCTTCAACCGTCACGTCGTATTTGGTACGCAGTGCTGCGATGACTTCCTTAACCAGAACTTCCGGCGCAGAAGCCCCCGCCGTCAAACCCAAGGCAGAGACTGTGCCGATTTGGTCCCACGGAATATCCGCAGCCCCTTGAACCAAGAAGGCTGACGGGCATCCATAATTTTTAGCCACTTCAACCAAGCGGTTTGAATTGGACGAATTGGGAGCCCCGATCACAAATAAAGCCCCGACCTTCGGCGCAATCTCTTTCACAGCCGCCTGCCGGTTGGTTGTAGCGTAACAAATATCGTCTTTTTGGGGGCCAATGATGGCAGGAAATTTTTGCTTGAGAGCTTCCACAATGCTGGCCGTATCATCCAAAGACAAAGTGGTCTGCGTGCAATAGGCTACGGGTGCTCCTAAAGGAAGCTCAAGTTTCTCGACATCGGCGAGAGTTTCGACAAGACACACGGCCCCCAAAGGAAGCTGCCCCATTGTCCCGATAACCTCGGGATGTCCGGCATGCCCCACCAAGATAACCAAACGGCCAAGACGAAAATGCTGCTCGGCCTCATTGTGAACTTTGGTAACGAGGGGGCAGGTTGCATCAATAAAAAACATCTGACGGGCTCGCGCCATTTCAGGAACAGATTTTGCAACCCCATGAGCCGAAAAGATGACAGGCTGACCGTCGTCAGGAATTTCGGATAACTCCTCAACAAACACCGCACCCTTGGCCCGCAAGCCATCCACAACATATTTATTATGTACAATCTCGTGCCGGACATAAACCGGAGGGCCATATTTTTCAATCGCCTTTTCAACAATTTGAATGGCCCGATCCACGCCAGCGCAAAAGCCCCTAGGCGCGGCAAGAACAATTTTCAAGTTTGGTTTGTCCGAATTTTCCATCATATTCAATCCATAGCAAATCGAAGGATCGCTTGCCATGAAATTTGTTTCGTTTATTCTCCCCCTTATTGCTTTATGGTGAGCATTGGAGTTTTTTTTATGGCCTCATTTCCTTTTCGTTTTGGTCTGCTGCTAGCAGCCCCGCTTTTAACCCTGACCTTGAGTGGCTGTGAGGGGGTTTCGTCCCTTGGGGAAAGCCTGTCTCAAATCAAACTTCCCTCCCTTTCCTCCTCTACAAAACCCGAGGAAGCACAAGAACCTCCGGCAGGAGCGACAACCAAATCTTCTCTGGCACCGATTCTTGCAGCCGCCGGCCCAGAATGTCCGCAGGTTAAGGTTTTGGGGGATGTGTCCCGTCTGGCTCAGTACGCGAATCCCGATAAACCTTCTCCGGCGGATCTTGTCACCGAAACCTTCCTAAATAACATCACAGCAAGCTGCAAAATTGGTTCTAACTCGGTTACGCTAGACCTCACTCTTGATTTTGTCGGAAAACTCGGGCCCCAAGGCATAAAAGATACGGTGGTTGAAGCCAACTATTCTTACCCCTATTTCTTGACTGTCGTAGACCCGAGCGGTGCAATTATTGCCAAAGATGTTTTTGCCATTTCCTTGACCTACCGTAAGGGTGAAACCGAAACGACCAAACAAGACCAGTTGCGACAAACCATTCCCCTCCCTGCTGGAAGCAATGCCAACCAGTTTCAGGTTATCGCCGGATTCCAGTTAAGTGAGGAAGAATTACAGTATAATCGGCTTGCCTCCCCGAGTACGGCCCCATGATGTCTTTTTCATTCGATGACTTTTGGTTAGCCGAAACCAAGTTTCACCAAGACGTCGCCGAGAAAACGTTTGCCAGACTTGGTCCGCTTTTGTCTGTGTGGGTTACAGAATCTGCCAAAGTTATAAAAAATGGTGGAAAAATCCTTTTTTGTGGAAATGGAGGAAGTGCCGCCGATGCTCAACATATTGCAGCCGAACTTTCCATTAAACTCTGTGAGCCCCGTAAAGCCATTCCGGCTCTTTGCCTCAGCCTTGATCCATCAGCCTTAACAGCTTGCGCGAACGACTTCGGATACGAGTCTGTTTTTGCTCGACAAATTGAAGCTCTTGGTAGAAAGGGAGATCTACTCGTCGGCTTAAGCACCTCTGGCAAAAGCCCCAATATTATAAAGGCTGTAGAAACAGCTCGCTCTATTGGCATAAAAACTGTCAGCCTGACCGGAGAGAATGGCGGCCCGCTTGCCCCTTTATGTGATATAGCTATCAAAATCCCCTGCGCGACCTCGACCGCCCGTATTCAAGAAATGCATATTACTCTGGGCCATATTTTCTGCGGAGCTCTTGAGCGCGAGTTGGGCCTCGTCTCGCTGTAAATTTTCCCCGTGAGTTATTTGTTTTTTCGGCTTGAGAAACATTGCCACCTGACTTACACTCTTGGGACTCTGGATAGATGACATAAAAATATGACTGACGCACTCACTGCAATTGATAAGATGAGCTTCGAAGCGGCTTTGGCTGAACTGGAAGCAATTGTCCGTGACCTTGAGACTGGAAAAACCAGCTTGGAGAAATCTATTTCTTCGTATGAGCGAGGTGTCGCACTCAAAACCCATTGCGAAACCAAACTTCTCGAAGCTCAATCCAAAATCGAAAAAATAATTGTAACACCCGATGGCCGAACGACAACCGCGCCACTGGATAACGACTGATCCACCAGTAAGGAGAATTTGCCTATGGCCCCGTCACCACGCGAGTCCAGCCCTGAACTGAAAGAAGCCCTCGAAGAAACCGTCCAAATGGTTGAAAGAGCTATTTCACGGCTTATTCCCGAAACCGATCTGGCGGAAGCCAAACTTTACGATGCCATGCGCTATGGAACTTTGGCGGGCGGAAAACGTTTGCGGCCCTTCATGGTCATGCAATCGGCTAAGCTGTTCAACGTGGACCCTGCCCGCGCCAAACGCGTCGCCGCCGCGATTGAGATGGTTCATACTTATTCGCTTATGCACGATGATTTGCCCGCAATGGATAATTCGGACCTGCGGCGCGGCAAGCCGACTGTTCACCGCGTCTATGACGAAGCCACCGCCATCTTGGCGGGTGATGGGTTGTTGACCATGGCCTTTCAGGTTTTATCCGAACCGGAAACCCACGAAGACCCTTATGTACGCTGCGCCCTTATTGCAGCCTTGGCTGACGCAGCCGGACATCAGGGAATGGTTGGCGGACAAATGCTTGATTTGATTGGTGAGAATGCCAAGTTTGATTTGGGTACGATCAGCCGCTTGCAGCGCATGAAAACTGGAAAACTCATGGCCTTTTCCTGCGAAGCTGGAGCCATTCTTGGCAAGGCTGGTGACTCTTATCGCCGTGCTTTGACGTCGTTCGCGTACGACCTTGGTCTCGCGTTTCAAGTGACCGATGATATTTTGGACGTCGAGTCTGACTCCCATACGACTGGCAAACCAGCCAATCAGGATGAAAAAGCGGGAAAATCAACTTTCGTCTCCACAATGGGGAAAGAGCAAGCACGTCAACGTGCCGAAATGCTGGTTGAGCAAGCGATCCGCCACCTATTCGTCTTTCAAGGACGGGCAAAAATGTTCGAGGAACTGGCCTATTACGTCCTGAAAAGAAGGGCCTAAGTTTTTCCAGACCATTGAGAAGAAGAGAGGAAGAGGGAAACCACCATGAAAACGAATTTAACTCTGGCAACGTCCTCTCCCGAAAAAAGCAAAACACCCCTGCTGGACCGCGTGGCTTTTCCCGAAGATTTGCGTCACTTTGGCGACGATCAATTGAAGCGTCTTGCTGATGAACTGCGCAGTACAACAATTGATGTTGTCTCAAAAATTGGTGGTCATTTAGGGGCAAGCCTTGGCGTTGTCGAACTGACCGTAGCCCTTCACGCTGTGTTCAATACACCAGAAGACCGTTTAATCTGGGATGTTGGCCATCAAGCCTATCCTCATAAAGTTTTGACAGGTCGCCGCGAGCAAATTCACACACTGCGTCAAGGAGGTGGGCTTTCCGGCTTCACCAAACGCAGTGAAAGTATATACGACCCTTTCGGAGCGGCCCACAGTTCCACCTCCATTTCCGCTGGACTTGGCATGGCGGTTGCGCGTGACCTCTTGGGAAAAGACAATCATGTTGTTGCCGTGATTGGCGATGGATCTATTTCGGCAGGAATGGCTTACGAAGCCATGAACAACGCTGGAGCCATCAAGAGTCGGATGATTGTTATCCTTAATGACAATGAAATGTCCATCTCTCCACCTGTTGGCGCGATGAGCAAGTATCTCTCGCGATTGGTTTCATCAGAGGGGTATAATGATGCGCGAAAACTTGCCAAAACAGTGTCAGATTTTCTGCCTCTTCCCCTGCGTCATGCGGCAAAACGTGCCGAAGAAACCGCCCGCGCAGCCCTTGGCGGCGGAACCTTGTTCGAAGAATTGGGGTTTTACTATATTGGCCCGATAGACGGTCATAATCTTGACCATCTTTTGCCTGTGCTACGCAACCTCAAAAATTCTCCTCATGATGGGCCTGTTCTGCTTCATGTCGTCACGAAAAAGGGGAAAGGCTATGCTCCGGCGGAAAACGCCCCCGACAAAATGCACGGCGTAGCCAAGTTTGATGTCGTAACCGGTACGCAAAGCAAAGCAAAATCAAACGCCCCCAGCTACACCAAAGTCTTTGCCCATTCTCTTATCAAGGAAGCAGAAAAAGACCCCCGCATTGTGGCGATTACCGCTGCCATGCCAACAGGGACCGGACTTGATCTTTTTGAAGAAGTTTTTCCATCGCGCTTTTTTGACGTGGGGATTGCCGAACAACACGCAGTCACCTTTGCCGCAGGTCTGGCTACTGAGGGACTCAAACCTTTTGTAGCCATTTATTCGACCTTCTTGCAACGTGCCTATGACCAAATTATGCACGATGTTTCTCTTCAATCTCTTCCGGTTCGCTTTGCCCTTGATCGGGCGGGATTGGTTGGGGCCGATGGAGCCACACACGCGGGGGCATTTGACATTGCCTATCTTGGCTGCCTTCCCAATATGGTTCTAATGGCCGCAGGTGACGAAGCAGAACTGGTCCACATGGTTGCAACGGCAGCGGCCTATGATTGCGGCCCGATTGCTCTGCGCTACCCTCGCGGAGAGGGAATAGGTGTTGATATGCCGGAATTTGGCAAACCCCTTAAAATCGGCAAAGGCCGTATTTTGAAAGAAGGGAATGATGTCGCTTTGCTTTCTTACGGAACACGGCTTGGCGAATGTCTCAAAGCCTCAGAACTTCTCGAAGAAAAAGGTGTCTCGGTCACTGTGGCTGATGCCAGATTTGCCAAGCCTCTTGATAAAGATCTCGTGACGCAACTTGCCAAACACCACAAAACACTTCTGACTGTTGAGGAAGGTTCAATGGGAGGGTTCGGCGCGTATGTTCTGCATTACCTCTCGGAAACTGGACTCCTTGATACCGGTTTAAAAATTCGGACACTCCACCTGCCCGATATGTATCAAGACCATGACAGCCCCGATAAACAATACGAAGCGGCAGGCCTCACCGCAAAAAAAATCGCGAACAAGGCTCTACTTAGTGTCCATCCAGAAAGTTCCAGATATGTGACGAAAATGGTGGATTTCCGAGAACCGTAGCGGAACGTACGTCAAGGTCCTTGAGCACCGGA
>JAEUKO010000042.1:0-17636 GCA_016794285.1 Alphaproteobacteria bacterium
GTTAATGGCTTCCAATTTCATCGCTGGAATGTTGACAGAAATATAACGATCTGGTTTGGGACCCCCTACCCAGCGCAACCGCTCCATATTGGCAACAACTTTCACCAACCGATCCGTCTGCCCTTGATTCAAAGCAGCTATCGTTCTCTGGCCAATCACACCGTCCGGTTTCAACCCATTGGCACTTTGGAACCCTTCTACAGCCTTGACCAAGGCCTCGTCATACAGCAAGGAAGACTCCGCCCCCGAAAGATTCAACCTTCTACGCAATTGGGGAATAATAGCATGACTTTCTTTTGGATGAATCAGCCCAGAATAACGCAATCGTGTCTGCTCATTTTCAGGATGCGTTGTCAAATCTGTAACCAGTCGCCGCAACTCCTCTTTCAGAATTTGGTAAAGCGCATCATGCGGTTCCAGTTTCAAGAGCTGCTGTGCGGCATCTTTTTCTCCCGCTACATGGCTGAGAACTTGATCTGCAGAAAGCCCCCGCGACCACGAAGAGGTGTCTTCTTTGAGAACTGCCGGAGACAACCTCATTCCTGTTAAGTCGCGGCCAAATCGCGCCACAGCATCACTCATCAATACTTCAAAGACCAGAGCTGTTTTTTCATCCAGAGCCGCGCCGCGCAGTCGATCTAAATTCGAGAGGTGATAATTTTCTGGATTGAATCCATGAACCCATGACTCGCGAATCTGCTCAATAACTTTGAGCGCGGGTTTAGAGATTTCGTCTCCTTCAACCCAGAGAGGCGAAAAACTCCGTGCTTGGTAGAACGACAATATTTTATCCGCACTCTGAATTTTTTGGCCATCTACTGTTTCGGAACGCAGCAGGTTTTCGATCGGGTGGGCCTCGGCCTGTTCAAGTGTCTGTGACGTTTGACGAGAAGACGGCAACGTCTCTTCTTCCGGCGGCTGGGCCTTGGCCAAAGCCGGCCCCTCCGCCAAAGCAGGAAGAGATAAAAAAAACACCGTCAACGCCAAAAGAGACGTAGATTGCAAGGACAGATTGCGCATGAGGCAAAACCAAAGACCAGAGGATACCAAAACAAGGCGAATTGGTTAGGATTGTACCCTAAAAAACACGGAATCCAAAGCCCTCAAGAGGGCGAGGCTGTTGATTTTTCACGCTGATACAACAAATCATCAATCACATTGCGAACTTCTGCCGCATTGGATAGATATGGAATATAAGCTAACCGAGAGCCTGTCCCCGTGATAAGAATTGTTCCATATTTTAACAGATGACCAACCAAGGTCCGTTGAATTTCAACGCTTTCAATTTTATCCAGACGAAGTTGGACAGTGTCCACCTTAATCAAGCCGGAACGGAAAAAGACCCGTTGATTGGTTACAATCAACAACAAAAAGGAGCGCAACAAATAGGCATAAAGAAAGGCCGTAAAGGAAGCCAACCCCAAGAACACCCCCAAATTGGGATGAATGATAATAGTGACCAATACAGAAATAGTGACAGCCACAACTGCCTTCCAATAAATCGCGCCGGAAACCTGTCCTTTAATGAGCACGCTCTCTCCGTCCCGAAGAGCTACTGGAAGATCCGCACCGCTGCGGGTTTTAAGGCGTTCAGATGGTTCCATGTCTCAGATCCCCTTACATATATTAACTTTCTAACTGGTCCGTGCTTTTTCAATAGCTTTTCTGAAAACGAGAGGGCGGGCAATCGGAGGTAAAACGAGTTCCCCGACCCCCATGCCACGAACAACCAGCGTACCAAAATCAAAAATACGACCAAACACAGATTGCAAAACCGACACGCTTTCAATCCGGTCAATATTCATCTCGCCAACATAGCGTGCAACCAATCCCCGCTTGAAAATCAAACGACTGGTTGTCACTGCGATCTCTGTTGTCGCTTTGATAACCAGCATCTGCACGCACCTGAAAACACCGATAATAAAAACCAACAACGAAAAAAGTTTAATCCCGGGATGAAGTTTGCGAACAATCGTCAACCAGCTATCCCCTTCTTGCAAATCCGATGTCACAAAAAGTTTTGCAACAGAGCTGGGCAAATACTGCTCTGCCGTGACAGCCACTGCCAAAATCGAAATTGCGAAGAAAAGCCCCCAAGCGATATTCAAAATAGCCTGAACATCATAAAACCAGTGAAAGCGAGCGATATGGATTAAATCTTCCCCGGGAGCTAGAGACTGTTTGACGTACAGCATTCTTTATTTGTCTCCCAAACAAACACCAAGAGCCCGCGCCGTGTGAACCAAGGAACTATTCGTATCGACCGCTTGATAAGCCGCAATGGCTGCTTCAATTGGAACGTCAACTACTTCCCTGTTTTTCCACGCAACCATGCGGTCAAATTTTCCTTCTGCAATCAAATCTACAGCCCGAACGCCAAAGGCCGAGGCCAACAACCTATCATTATAAGTTGGCGAGCTGCCCCGCTGAACGTGCCCGAGGATTGTAACACGAGTTTCCGAGCCCGTGGCACGGAAAATTTGATCTCCAATATAATGGGCAATCCCCCCATAGCGGCGTTGACCGTCTGAGAAGGAAAACTGCGAGGCATCGCCATCCAAGGTTTTGACAGCTTCCGAAACAACCACAAGGGCAAAATTTCTTCCGCCTTCTTTCACACGCGCAATCTTTTTCGCAACAATATCAATTTGATAAGGAATTTCAGGAATCAGAATAACATCAGCTCCCCCTGCAATTCCGGCAGTCAGCGCAATATGTCCGGCATCACGTCCCATAACCTCAAGCACCATCACACGATCATGAGAAGCCGCCGTTGGTTGAAGCCGATCCAACGCCTCAGTTGCGACAGCCACAGCCGTATCAAAACCAATCGAAGTTTCGGTTTCCCCAATGTCATTATCAATGGTTTTGGGAATCCCAACCATGCGAATGCCTCCTTGTATGGCCAGTTTGCGCAAAATAGCGAAACTTCCATCCCCGCCAATTCCAATCACGGAATCGAGGCCCAATTGACGAAATCCGTCTATG
Source organism: Alphaproteobacteria bacterium (assembly GCA_016794285.1). Lineage (GTDB taxonomy): Bacteria > Pseudomonadota > Alphaproteobacteria > Micavibrionales > Micavibrionaceae > UBA1573. The sequence continues at coordinate 2,989 of JAEUKO010000042.1, forward strand.
ATCTCTTGGGAGCGGTCTTTGATGCTGCCGTCCGGCATGACATATGCGAAAGGATCTCCCTTATTGGTTGTACCAAGAATAGTTCCTCCCATTCTCATAACATTGTTATCAAACATATCAGGCTTGAGAATCCGATGTTGCGCAGGTCTTTCAAGAAGCCCTGCTGTTCCATCAAGAATCCCAACGACCTCCCAGCCCAATAGATCGGCGCGATGAACCACAGCCCGAATCGCCGCGTTCAGCCCAGCACAATCCCCACCGCTTGTCAGAATTCCAATTCTTTTTGTCATGATACCCTCTTTGTCTATTGATATTTGAAAAAGCAGGATACTTGCTCAAAGAAAAAACGTAAATCCTTATATTCAAAGATATATCGTGCTTATCAAAAGGTTTTTTTTCTGCTACACAAAGACTCTCGAGGATTTATAGTACATGGTTGATGAAGATTCCCTGCGCGAACAGCTTGAAGATCTGAGGCGCGAGCACAAACAGTTGGATGAGCAGATTGAGCAGATGAGCCGAACAATTCCGGTTGATTTCCTGACAATCACCAAACTTAAGAAAGACAAGCTGCGCTTGAAAGACACCATTTCGCGCATCGAAAGTATGCTGATTCCGGACATTCTGGCATAAAACCTAGGAACAGGTGATGTTATGAACCCTCCCTCTCTTCACCCTCTTATTGGCCTGATTATGGGGTCTCAATCTGATTGGGACACCATGCGCCATGCGCAAGAAATACTGGAACGCCTTGAAATTTCTCATGAAATTCGTATTGTTTCTGCCCACCGGACACCGGACCGCCTCTATGATTACGCAAAAACAGCCCGTGAGCGCGGAATCAAAGTCATTATCGCCGGAGCGGGAGGGGCAGCGCACTTGCCCGGAATGACAGCCAGCCTAACGTCCCTGCCTGTTTTGGGAGTTCCTATTGAAAGCCACGCCCTTAAAGGAATGGACAGCCTTCTTTCAATCGTCCAAATGCCCGGGGGAATTCCAGTTGGAACCCTTGCCATCGGGAAAGCAGGAGCCATAAATGCGGCCCTACTGGCAGCCTCTATCCTTGCACTTGAAGATTCTGCCTTGCTCTCTCGCCTAGAAAATTTCCGTAAGACCCAGACCGAAAATGTCGCAAACACTCCCCAATAATCCTGCAAAGACTCTTGGCATTCTTGGCGGCGGACAGCTCGGGCGGATGTCAGCCTTAGCGGCAGCACGGCTTGGCATTGCGGTTCACATTTTTTCACCTGAGCACAATTCCCCTGCTTCTTACGTTGCCTCAAAAACCATCGTTGCCGAATATTCTGATAAGAAAGCCCTGCGTGACTTTGCCAAAAACGTAGATGTCGTCTCTTATGAATTTGAAAATATCCCCCTCGAAACTGTGGCGTTTTTAGCCAAGCTCAAACCTCTCCACCCCAGCATAAAGCTTCTGGAAATATCCCAGCATCGCTGGAAAGAGAAAGAATTTTTGAACACCATTGGCATCCCAACAGCACGGTGGGCAAAAGCCCGCCAACCAAGCGATGTTAAAGTCGGCATGAAAAAACTTGGGATAACCTCTTGTATTCTCAAGACTTGCACTCTGGGGTACGATGGAAAAGGACAAGCCAAATTCACCCAAGGCATGGATCTGGACACCCTCTGGGATAATTTGAAGTCAAAAGAAATTATTGTCGAAGATCTTATTGATTTCCAATGCGAAATATCCTGCCTTGTTGCCCGCGATGTTTTTGGAGGGCTGGCTCTTTACGATCCGGTCTTGAACGAGCATAAAAACCATATTCTCGCGAAAAGCACTGTTCCGGCTCCCCTGCCCGCCCCCTTGCTCAAAAAGGCAAAAAATTACGCAAAAAAAATAGCCGAACATATTGATTTAGTTGGAATTTTAGCTATTGAGTTTTTTGTAACAACTCAAGAAGATATCCTCGCCAACGAAATGGCCCCTCGTCCACACAACTCAGGCCATTGGACAATCGATGCTTGCGCCGTTTCGCAGTTTGAACAGCACGTCCGAACCGTTTGCGGCCTACCCGTGGGAGCACCCACCCGTCACAGTGACGCAGTGATGCTCAACTTGATTGGTGAGGACATAAACTTGTGTCCCAAATATCTGACCAAACCGAACGCTTGCGTTCATATCTACGGAAAAACAGAAACCCGCTCGGGGCGGAAGATGGGCCATATTACCCTCTTAAAGAACAAAACCACCTGAATTTTTGTGTAAGACCATCAAACACCAGATATACGGAGACAAACATTATGACCTCACCTTCCCCTAAAATAGAGTCGGCCCCCATTCGTATTGAAACCGATTCGTTTGGCGAAATCGAAGTTTCCGCAAACCAGTATTGGGGAGCCCAAACGCAGCGCTCTCTCGGTAACTTCAAGATTGGGGGAGAGAGAATGCCCCGCCCTTTGGTTCGGGCCTTAGGTGTTATTAAACGTGCCGCCGCGCAAACCAATATCGAACTTGGCCTGTTAGATAGCAAAATCGGAGTCGCCGTCATCCAAGCCGCTGATGAAGTCATGGACGGCACCCACGAGAACGAGTTTCCCCTTGTCGTCTGGCAGACCGGATCAGGAACCCAAACCAACATGAACGCGAATGAGGTTATTTCAAACCGCGCTATTGAAATTCTTGGGGGCGTGATGGGCAGCAAGAAACCAGTCCACCCCAACGACCATGTGAATATGGGGCAATCGTCCAATGATACATTTCCAACTGCCATGCATATTGCGGCGGGGGAACAAATCACTCACGAACTGATTCCCGCCCTTGAGTACCTCCAAGCCTCACTGGCCAGCAAAGCGAAAGATTTTGCCGATATTGTTAAAATCGGGCGCACCCACTTGATGGATGCAACCCCCCTGACGCTTGGTCAAGAATTTTCAGGCTATGCCAAGCAAATCGAATTTGGCATTGAACGCGTCAAGGCCACCCTCCCCCGCTTGATGCAACTCGCCCAAGGGGGAACGGCCGTTGGCACAGGCATTAACTGCAAAATCGGCTTTGCCGAAAAATTTGCTGCCAATGTTGCAAGCATTACAGGCATTCCCTTTGTCACGGCTGAAAATAAATTCGAAGCTCTGGCCTCTCACGATACAATGGTGGAAGTATCAGGAGCTTTGAATGTTCTGGCAGCCTCTCTCATGAAAATTGCCAACGACATTCGCCTGTTGGGATCTGGCCCTCGTTGCGGCATTGGCGAAATCATCCTGCCGGAAAATGAACCCGGATCGTCCATCATGCCCGGAAAAGTCAACCCAACCCAATGCGAGGCCATGACCATGGTTTGCGCTCAAGTCATGGGAAACCATACAACCGTCACCATTTCCGGCAGCAACGGGCATTTTGAGCTGAATGTTTTCAAACCCGTGATAATCTTCAATGTCCTGCAATCCATTCGCTTGATTGCGGATGCGTGTCGTTCCCTGACCGATAATTGTGTGGTTGGGATCGAAGCGGATGAAAAGCGGATTAAGAAACTGGTTTTTGAAAGTCTTATGCTGGTTACCGCGCTCAACCCACATATTGGATACGACAACGCAGCCAAAATCGCCAAGAAAGCCCATCATGAGGGAACGTCCCTCAAAGAAGCCGGTATGTCCCTCGGCCTTTTAACCTCAGAGCAATTCGACCAATGGATCAAACCCGAAGAGATGGTAAAACCCCGCAGCTAAGGGATTTTTTATCTGCCAAAGTGACCAAACGCTCGGTCTCCATCGCCGGACATTTGACCTCAATCTCCATTGAGCAGCCCTTTTGGGATGAGTTGGTTTGTATCGCCGAACAGGGGGGAATTTCTCCCTCCACCCTTATTGCCCGCATAGACAAAGAGCGTGAAACAAATTTGTCCAGTGCTCTTCGCCTTTACGTTCTGTATCACCTCAAACCACGTCCAAGCTTATGATAACTTATTCGTCCCGTGGGAGCATCCCTCCCCCCTGTCATCCCGTTGGCGTGTCCCACAGGGACACTGGCACGAACGGGATCTGGAATCTTGTGCAGCTTCGCTGCACCCATAACACCGGATCCCCGATCTGCGGTCAGCAAGACTTCCCTTGTCGGGGATGACCATTATCTAAATTTTGGGGCCAACCATATAGTTCAAAGGCTTTTGTATCACATCGCAAAACGGAGTAAGCGCCCCTGTTTCCTCAAGCATATAAATTCCGGGCGGAGCCTCTTCGATGGCCTCACGAGCCCGATCCCACATTTGCCTATTTTCTGCTTGACTCTCATGAACAAAATAAGGAACCCGAACAATGATCTCTTCCGGCAAAGTTTTTCCATGCAGCCGTGTTTGAAAAATTGTACTTCCATCATAAAAAACATCTCCTTTCACGCCCCGAACAAAATGGCAAGGTCCATCATATTCGATAAGTACGGACCGCTGCGCCCGCGCTCCGAACCTCATGGCCAGATCAAATTTGTGACCGGTTTGAGAACAAGTAAAAGAAGCTTGCGGAGATGCCCCCGCCGCCTCAAAGCTTTTGCGTAATCTTCCTTCGGAAGCAGAAACTGTCCCATTCTCATACGGAGCCTCTATCCCCTTTATTGGTTCTTCAGAAAACCATTCGAGAACAGTCAATAACTGTCTCCGCTCAGGAGTGGACAAGGCAGAGGCTCCCTTGCCATTTGTTGTGCTCAACACGCGCGAGGCAACCAGATGTGCAAGCTCTTGTGCCGTTTCTTTCAAGGATGTTTGCCCTGCATCCAGACATAACGAATCAAAAACAGCCAGCCGGTAGAGATATTCTAGAATGTCCCGCTGCTTCAGTGACCTTCCTAGTTCTTCTGTCCCCGAAACTAAGACCTTTGACACTTTTTCATCTGGATAAATAGCCAGCCCCGCCAAGGCTGTCGTTATCTCCTGCAGACTAACGTAATGATCTGGTTTTAATTGAGACGGAACCCTCTGGGCCCAACTCTCCAGAAAATTTTCTGGGGGACGAACGCGCAAAGCGTAAAAAGCCCCCATCAAATTGCTGAGAGACCGCTGGTCAAACATTCCCATCTTCCCACTGGCTACAGCACACCATTTCTCCAGCTTTTGCAGCAACGCTGCTTTTCCGGCTTGACGCGCCCCCTCATTTGCAAAACAGGCAAACGCTGAATCCGTTGTCGCTCGTGCGGCAAGATAAAACACCGTCACCAATGTATCAGGATACCTGTTGTTTCTCTCCAGAACTTCTCCAAATTTCCAAGCAAATATCTTTGGGCCGATATGGGCTTCACTTCTCAATCCCCTAAAAAAATCAAGGAGATGATCTCTAGAGTTTTGATAAAAACGTGACATACCCTAAAAACACCCTATTTTTTTCTAAAAACAACACTCGACAATATTATTGAAAATATTATCTTGCAAGATAATCTTTGCCCCTTCGCCCAAAAACTCTTGTAATTTTGTTACCATTTCTTCAAAACATCGGCCTGCACCAGAAAGAAAGGACCCTCAATGCCTATGGACTCTGCTATCATCGAACAGATGATTTTGTCAGCTTTGCCGGAATGCTCCGTCAAAATTATTGACCTCGCAGGGGATGGTGACCATTATGCCGTTCATGTGACCTCATCGGCCTTTGCAGGCAAAAGCCGAATCCAGCAGCACCAAATGGTGTATGCGGCTTTGGGAGATAAACTGCGCGGAGAGTTGCACGCTTTGTCTGTGCAAACCTCTGTGCCAACCGTGTAACAAGACCAAAAGGAATAAGAAACAATGACGTCCCAAGCTATATTTGACCAAATCAAAGCCGACCTCAGCGAGAATGATGTGGTTCTTTACATGAAAGGAACGCCAGTTTTTCCTCAATGTGGATTCTCGGCAGCCGTGGTTCATGTCCTCTCTAACCTTGGGATCTCCTTCAAGGGAATCAACGTGCTGGAAGATGAAGAGATTCGTCAAGGCATCAAAGAATTTGCCAACTGGCCAACCATTCCCCAGCTTTATATCAAAGGGGAATTTGTCGGGGGCTGCGACATTGTCAAAGAAATGTACGAAACAAAGGAACTTCAAGACCTCCTAAAAAGCAAAGGCGTTTCCTTCCGCGAGGCCGCTTGATCTAGATTTTGGGTAAGCGGGACGAAATATATTCAAGATATGTAAACCTTTAGTAAAAAGAAGGTGACCCTTAAGGATTCTGAGGATATACTGAGAGCTACTGCGTTTTTTGCCGTTTCGGCTTTTTCTCCACTTCTGATGGACTTCAAAAATGTTGAGCCCCAAAATCATTCTACCTGTTGTTCTCGCGTGTGCCATTGCAGCACCCTTTGCACTCAAGAGCGGGGTTTTCCCCATCTCCTCTTCGGCACTAACTCCTGCCGAAAGTTCTGCCGTCGGAGCCGAACCCGCCGCAGGGGGAGATGTGCCTGAAAGCTCTGTCCCCGGCGCACCAGAGGCCACCACCGCCCAGATCACCAATACAACCATCATTCCCTCGATCAGTGAAAAAGACCTTGAGGGGGCAGAAGGCGTGACCGTTGCCGCCTCAGTCATAGGCGAGGCTGCGGAAGACCTCCCTCTGAAAATTACTCCAGACAAGCCCGAAATTGTTCACCTGACCCGTGATGCCGTCAACGTGATTGTGGGAAGCGAAGAACATTTGCGTGTTGTTCCAGATACCAACCGCACCTTGATCGTCATTCCCAAAAAACCCGGGGCAACTTTTTTCAAAGCTCTTGATAATGATGGCAATGTCATTATGCAGCGGCACGTTATCATCGCTGCCCCTCAGAAGAAATATATCCGCATCCGCCGCGCTTGTGCCGATGGAGACGCTTCTTGCAAGGGGTTCAGCGTTTATTATTGTCCAGATATGTGCCACGAAGTCAGCGTGGTTCAAGATGCCTCAACTACGGAGTCCCCTGTTGCCCCAACTGAGGCTTCCTCAAGTGGAACAGAAGCTTCGGCCCCTCCCACAGAACCTATGCAGTAACTTAGAACCCCTTCTCTTTCTCTATTCATAAATAATATGTAGGACTATTGATAATGATCTCGCGCAAAATTTCCCTCGCTCTTCTCGCAGTTCTGGCCAGCATCTCTCTATCAGCTTGCGGTTCAGGACCTGCAGAGGAAGGCGGCCCAGTCGCAACGTTGCCTGATGTTAAAAAAATCGACAAAACCATTCTCTATGGCGAACGCCGTGAAAGCCTTTCTTCGATTGAGAGCCTATACGACGCACATAGCAATGACCCGATTATTGCGGCCCGCTATGCCAAAGCCTTGCGTGAAAGCGGAAACTTAAAAAAAGCTGAGCAGATTCTAGCCCCACTTGTGAAACAAAAAAATGTCCCAACATTAGTCTATGCAGAAACAGCGGCCTTGCAGCTTGAGAACGGCAAGTTTTTGTCTGCTGAAAACTCCGCTCGCCGTGCAATCAAAGTTGACGAGAACAACTACCGCGCTTGGCATATTCTGGGCATTGCGTTAGATGCGCAAGAAAAACATCCGGCGGCGGAATCCGCGCTGCGCAAGGCTCTTGAAATATGGAAGGGTGATGATGACGTTCCTGTCATGAACAATCTGGCCCTTAATCTTGCCGCGCAAGGATACACCGACAAAGCTCTTGATATGCTGTATAAGGCCAAAGCCAAAGACCCCAGCCGCAAAGAAATTGAGCGGAATATTCGGATCATTCGGACACTCAATGAACCTGCAGATTATAACCTTGCCAAAAAAGGTGTAACAGCGGCCGAAGTGACCAAGCAAACAGAAGAAGCAAAAAAGAAAAAAACGAAGACAAATAATAAAGAAACAAAAACAAAAGAGACAAAGGAATAGCTTTGGCATACCCCAAAAGCCAGAGGAAATAGACCTGTTGCAACAGGTCCATTGAAAAATTCAGGAAAGGCCGCATAATGGCGGAAGATTAGGATGCGTTGACATTCGAAATATTTTGTGGCGAAAACGGGGAATTTTCGAGAACCGTATCGCAGAATACACAGACGTATTTGAGAAACGGAAGCGCAGAAAATCCCCGTTTGCAGTCCAAAAGATGATGAATGTCACCGCATCCTAAGTCCTTTCATGAAATCAACAGCGCATCTTATTGTTTTAGGAAATGAAAAGGGTGGTTCGGGGAAATCCACAACCGCCATGCACGTTGCTGTTGGCCTATTGCGCCTTGGCTACCGCGTTGGCAGCATTGACCTTGATGCCCGCCAAGGAACGCTGACTCGCTATATGGCGAACCGTTTCGATTATATCACCCGCACAAGCCACTCTCTCCCCAGCCCCTTCCATATGCCGATTGAACGCAGCAAAGCCCCCACTGTTGCAGAGCAAGAAGCCAACGACCATGCTTTTTTGATGATGGCCCTAGAAGAACTCGGAAGCAGTACAGACTTTGTTGTCATTGATACCCCGGGGTCGGATACTTATCTTGGTCAGTTGGCCCATTCCTACGCCGACACGCTCATTACGCCGCTCAACGATTCCTTTGTTGATCTGGATGTATTGGCGCGGATCAATCCAGAAACCCGCGAAGTCCTCTCGGCTTCGGTTTATACCAACATGGTTTTCGATCAGAAAAAAATCAAAATGCAGCGCGATGGAATTGAAACGGACTGGATTGTCATGCGGAACCGCCTCTCCTCTTTGGATGCGCGTAACAAGCGAGAAATGGGAGAGATGCTCGAAAGACTTTCTCAGTTGTTCCATTTCCGCCTTGCCCCGGGGTTTGGCGAACGGGTAACCTTTCGGGAGATGTTCCTCAAAGGCCTCACTCTTTTGGACATGAAAGAAGACCCCGACCATTCTATGACGATGTCCGCCCTGTCTGCCCGCCAAGAAGTACGAGAGTTATTGAGAACAATTGGGCCAGAGCGTTTGAAGGGGTATCCCCGCCAAAAACCTTAATGGGTTTTCATAATTTTATAGACAGCGCGTCTTTTTCGTGTCATAACATCTCATCCCGCATAGCTCTAAAAGGAGAATTGTTCATGTCCCAAGCCATCCGCCCTGTCCGCAAAGCTGTTTTTCCGGTTGCAGGTCTTGGAACCCGCCTTCTCCCCGCAACCAAAGTTTTGCCGAAAGAAATGCTGACGATCGTGGACCGCCCGCTGATTCAGATGGCCGTAGAAGAAGCTATAGAGGCTGGAATTGAACAATTTATCTTTGTAATCAACTACGGGAAAGAAATGCTGGTACAACATTTCGACAACGCCCCCCAGTTGATGAAAGTGCTAGAGGCTCGCGGAAAAACCGATCAGATTGAAACCATCAAAGCCGCAGCCCTGCCCGAGGGAAGTTTGCAAACTGTTTTGCAACAAGAAGCCCTTGGTCTTGGTCATGCGGTCTGGTGCGCCCATCACGCCGTAGGAAACGAACCTTTTGCCATTATCCTGCCCGATGATACCGTTTTGAATTCGGTTGGGTGCTTGGCCCAGATGGTCAAATCTTACAACAGTCACGGCGGGAATGTTGTCGCCGCTTGCGAAGTTGCGCCAGAGGACACGCGCCGCTATGGCATTCTCGATATTTCAGGCCGGCAGGATCAAGCTCTCTCTATCAAAGGCTTGGTTGAAAAACCATCCCCCGAGTTAGCCCCTTCGAACATGGCTATCTTTGGGCGTTATATCTTGCAGCCAGAAATTTTCACCTATCTAGCCCGTCACGAACAAGGCGCAGGAGGGGAAATTCAACTCACCGATGCAATGGCTCATTTGCTGGCCGATCAAGATTTTTATGGCTTTCTATTCGAAGGGGAACGGCTCGACTGCGGCAATGAACTTGGCTTCGTTAAAGCGCAAATTGCCTTTGCTCTCAACAAGCCCTCCCTCGCACCGGACATCGCAGAGTATATGATGATGAAACTGCGCGAATACCACGAAGCCGGAAACAAAACAGCCAAGAGCATGAAAAAAGTTGCGTAAGCAAAATTACTTGGATCAAGTATAAGAAAAAACAGCTTAGCGAGAGAGAGAAGGCTGTGGAGAGGGTGCTGTAGCTGTAGGAGATCCTGCAACAGGCTTGGTTGGGGAGTTTGAAAGTTCATGAGCAGGAGTGGCCAGACGGGTGGCCATAGAATCTACTGATTCTGAAAGACCATTAACTCCGGCAGAAGAATCAATGACGGCGTTAATGAGGTTAGGGTCATTGAAGTTTGGATCTTCCTTAGGAGACGTCTGAGCGTCCTTTGCATCCGCAATTGCATCGTTTCTATAGGCTGCAACTCGTGCTCCGTAGAGAGGCCACATATTCAGCGTGGCCTTGATCGCGATGTCGGAAGGCTTTCCGTCTGAGGTATACGCCTGACTGAACTTCGAAGGATCAGATACAAGAGATAGCCCCTTACGATTTAGAATATCAGGAACGTCATCAATACCCACGATGCCCAACTGAATTCTTTCCGCAAGGTTTAAGTTCGAACGTGCATCTGATGCCATTTCCATTTTCAAACCAAACTTTGTTCCTTCCTTAATGCTCTCTTGGCTTGTTGCTGTCAGGATGTTATTTGACGCTTTGCTGGTTTGTATCGCGTGGGCAGCCTCGTTACTCAGCATATAGGAAAAAAGAGCCTGATCTTTGGGACGTTCTGCTCTAAGGGAGGTAAACACGTCCTCCGGAACAACCAATTTGTTGTTTTCCTGATCGTATCCCATGCCCTGCTGCATTGTTCCTTTAGCTGCTGCCTGTTTCAAAACCTCAATTTGCGTTCCAGCATCGAGAAAAGCTTGAACATCTGCTCTACCAGTTGGCGTCTGCATATGACCGACCACAAGCGGACGCAGATTCTCCGGAAACTGTTTCACAAGCGCGGCTTGCCCCTCTGGTAATTGTTCGCCGTCTTTCATTTTATTTCTCTGGAATTATTTTTAGTCACACGGCTCATTATTTATGAAAACAATTAAGGTTACCTTAAGGTTTTCTTTTCATTTCAGAATTGGGGCTTTTTTTGCTAGGGTTCTTCCTCCTACCTTTTGCGCACTTTAAGGACCCTGCCATGACGTTCGACACCAAAGACATCACCACTCTTTTAGAGCTTCTTTCTTCCCGCATTTGCCATGATCTCGTTTCACCTGTTGGCGCGATCAATAACGGCATAGAATTCATGGAAGACAGTGCAGATGATCCGGACGCGATCAAGCAAGCCAGTGAACTCATTGCACACAGTGCCGGATCTGCGGCCTCGCGCTTGCAAGTTTTTCGTTTGGCCTACGGCGCGGGAGGCCGTGACGGCAATATCAAACCAGAAGACATTCAAAAAGCTTTTGGTTCTTTGATTCGCACAGATGGAAAAATTCGCCAAAGCTGGGATCCTTTTGGTCCCCTCGGCATTGATTCAAAATCCCACAAGGGATATTGCAAGATTCTGATTGGAACTCTGGTCTTAGCTCAGGAATGCCTACCCAAGGGGGGAATGATTTTCGTAGATCCCGGGCAAGGCGAAGAAACTCTGGTGAAAGCCGAAGGGCCAGATGCCACGATTCGCGAGAATGTCGAAGCGGCTCTGGCTGGTGACCTTGCCATTGAAACGCTTGACCCTCGCCTTGTCCATCCCTACGCTTGCGGATTGATTGCACGGACCTACGGATTCCAGATTTCCCTCGCCAAGCAGAGCGAAGGAAACATCGTCTGGTCTATTAAAAAGCCTGACTAATTTTTAGACTGGTGCAAAAACAGGAACTCTTTCCCCAAGGGACGATTCCCTTTCAGGAAGACAGACATCTGGAGCTCTTCTCATCGCAGACAATGCGTGCCTAAACACCCTCTCGCGCCACGCCCGTTGCTCTTCTGCAAACCGCATGGTGCGCAAGCTGTGCTCCCGAGACTCCAACAAATCCGACGACTCCGGAGACTCAGAAACACCTAAGGCCATTTCACCTACCAATTTGTCCAAATCGTGCTCCGGCGACTCCGGAAAAGCAAAGACATCTAGGGCAACCTCACCTACCAGTTGGCCTAACTTTGGGTATTGAAAGCAGTCCTTCAAATAAGCAATCCACCCATCCTCTTGATGAAGACGAGAAAAGGGGTATTTTTCCATAAATCCTCGCGTTGTTTCATACATCCGTTCACGCAAAGTCGGCATTTGGGCAGACAGCTCCTCCCGCAGAATGTCCCGTAAAGGGGCCAGCGACTCGTTCTTGCCCAGAGTCTGCACCAGCTGCGCAAGATACTCAGTATAAAAAGGGGCCGCATGAACTAGACAATGACAAATCTCCCGAAAATGCTCACGGGAGCACTTGGGATGGGTGTCCCCTGCAACAGCTTGCATAAAAACCAAAGCTTTAGGACCATTTCGATCAGGAGTAATTACGGCGAAAGCGAGGCTTTCGGCCACAGAAGCTACAGAATGCATGAATAAATCCCTCTACGCCACACTCAGACTACCACTCGTTTTTCGGGGCATATTTCCCCAACCGAACCGATAACAAGGCCATTCTACACCTAGCCAAAACGCGGCGCAACAATCCCCCACGACTATCAGGCCCCCTACAGTTACATTTTTACTGAAAAAGGCGATTTTTGACAATAAAAAAATATAATATATTATATTTTAGAAATTATATTATAATAACGTAACTTTTTGTGTAAATACCCCTCTGCCTTTTCCAGACTCCTCCCTTAAAATATCCGCATACAAGAGCATTTTGTACTATTCGGGGCGTGATAAAAAACTTATTCTCACCTTAGAGTATTGTTCGTTTCGACTCTTAAAGTAATAACCTGTTAACCCCTTTCAGGCACTTTAGGGTTGAGGAATTCTATCTAACCCTCCTTGGTTTCTGCTTTCTGCGTTTTCGTTTCTACTTTTAGATGTTTTTTATTTCACCGAGTGCGGGAGACACCCAAATGGATGATCTGATTGTTGAATTCTTGACCGAAACCAACGAAGGCCTTCAGGAATTGGACACCAACCTGATCCGGCTTGAGCAAAATCCTAACGACAAGGATTTGATTTCCAAAATTTTTCGCTTGATGCACACCATCAAAGGAACGTGTGGGTTCCTTGGTCTGCCTCGCTTGGAAACGGTTGCCCACCGTGCAGAGAATGTCATGGGACGTTTCCGTGATGGTGATCTGGAAGTAACGCCGGCCTACGTCTCTCTCATTCTCGAATCACTGGACCGTGTTCGTTTCTTGCTTGGGCACATCGAGGCCAACGGAACCGAGCCAGACGGAGAAGACAGTGAATTGATTGCTAAACTGGATGCCGTTTATGAAGGGCGCGATGTTTCTTCGGAGAGTGATTCTCCTCCCTCTCTACCCTCTCACACGCCCCACCATGAAGAGGTGACTTTTGATCCCCTTCCCTCTGCAGTGGAACCCTCGCTTGAAATTGCAGTAGAAGAGCCTCCAGTTGCCGCGCTTCCTCAACCTCCAGCCCCCGTTGCGGCTAAACCTTCTGCCCCAGCGGCCCCTGCTGCAAACAAAGAAGAAACGGGTGATTCGGCAATTGCCAACCAATCCTTGCGGGTCAATGTCGATGTTCTTGAAAACTTGATGACCATGGTTTCAGAACTGGTGCTCACCCGTAACCAGTTGCTACAAATTTTGCGCACACAAAAGGACACCAGTTTTTCAACCCCCTTGCAACGTCTCAACCACGTTGTGTCTGATTTGCAAGAAGGTGTGATGAAAACGCGGATGCAGCCTATTGGAAACGCATGGGCCAAACTGCCGCGTATTATTCGTGACCTCAGTATTGAACTTGGTAAAAAAATTGACCTTGTCATGACCGGACAAGAGACGGAACTTGACCGTCAAGTTCTGGACATGATTAAAGACCCCTTGACCCACATGGTCCGCAATTCCGGAGACCACGGAATCGAAACCCCTGCCGAGCGGTCACGCGCCGGTAAGCCAGAAACGGGGACAATCAACCTGCGTGCTTTCCATGAGGGCGGACATATCATCATCGAAATTGCCGATGATGGACGCGGACTTCCGGTTGATAAAATCAAAAAGAAAATCCTGCAAAACGGCCTCGCTACCGAAGACGAAATTGCCAAGATGTCAGCCCAGCAAATTCAGCAATATATTTTTGCAGCAGGGTTTTCAACGGCTGAGAAAGTCACCTCTGTTTCAGGGCGTGGGGTTGGTATGGACGTGGTCCGCACCAATATTGAGAAAATTGGCGGCTCCATTGAGCTAAAATCCGTTGAAGGCAGAGGATCAACTTTTTCAATCAAAATCCCTCTGACACTGGCCATTGTTTCTTCGCTGATTGTTGAAGTTGCTGGCGAACGCTATGCCATTCCACAACTTGCTGTGCGCGAATTGGTGCTGGTTTCACAAAATTCTGATAACAGAATTGAGATGATTCGCAATGCTCCTGTGTTTCGTTTGCGTGACAAACTTTTGCCGCTTGTCTCTTTGCAGAGTCTTCTCAAACTAGGGGACTACGATTCGGCGGATGAGAACCAGTTCGACCACAAATATATTATCGTAACGCAAGTTGGGGGGTATTCCTTTGGGATTATCGTCGACAAAGTCTTCGACACCGAAGAAATTGTCGTCAAGCCTGTTGCAAAAATTCTTCGACATATCGAACTTTTCTCAGGAAACACCATCCTTGGGGATGGCAGCGTCATTATGATTCTGGACCCAGGAGGGATTGCCAAAGCAACAGGAGAGAATGCCGTTTCGGATTCGTCTGAACAATCAACCGCTGATGAAATTCGGCGCGGACACGAAAGC
>JAEUKO010000043.1:0-17465 GCA_016794285.1 Alphaproteobacteria bacterium
TGCATGCTGTCGTTGCTCTTGTGCCACCAATACCAACCACCTCCGGCGAGCAGGAGCGCCAGCATCAATAAAGGGAATATTTTCTTCATATTTTGGGTTTCCTTTTCCTGCTGTTTTTCGAAGCTGGACAAATATAAAAATTACAGCTATATTTAACCATACATTTATGTATGTATATTGTCAATACAAAGGGAGACGCACGAAAGAAGAGTCGGAAAAAACGCGTGAAGATCTGTTAAACGCCGCTGTCCGGATTTTTTCTGAAAAAGGGGTGGCACGCAGCACGCTGGATGAAATTGCAAAAGCAGCAGGTGTTACGCGAGGCGCTGTCTATTGGCACTTTGAAAACAAAACGCAGATTTTTGAGGCTTTGCACGAGCGTCTGCATCGCCCTTTTGTTGATATGATCCTGGAAGACTTGGAAAAAGACCATCCGGAACCGATGAGGCAGCTTCGTGATTTATGTATCCAGATCATGTTGGATATCGAAAAAGATGAACAAAAACAGCAAAACCTTATTCTGTTTTTAATGAAAAGCGACTATTCCGGCGATCTTGCACCCTATAAAGACAAACACCGCGAGAAAAAGGCGGAGAGCATGCGGCTGTTTAAACGTTACATCGAAAAAGCCAAAAAGGCAGGAAAATTAAATACACAGGCCGATCCCGAACTTTTAACACAGTGTATTTCGTGTTTTATGAAAGGCATCCTCTTTGAATATCTGGATAACCCGGAAGGCTTTGATATTGAAAACAAAGCACCAAAATTGATCACTTTGTTTTTTTCCAATTTAGGATTGGAAAAGAGATGAACATGCAGAAATTTCTTTTTTTTATAACATCTCTTGCCCTCATAACATTCTACTCCCTTCTTGCGTCACATGCTTATGCCGACGAGCAGAACAATAATTTTAAAGATAGAATTCCTAAAGATCTTCTTAACGAAGATGCTGATTTTTTTACATTCACGATTGAGAATGATAACTTCGGCGGGAACACCGACGAGAACTATACAAGCGGGGTACGCCTTACCTATTTCGATTATAGTGCCGATCCACCTTGGTTTGCCGACATACTGGATCACTATGTCCCCACGTTTGAAATTAATGAAACGACTTCAACCTATTATTCTTTCGGACAAAACCTGTATACACCAGAAAATATCACGGTGCGTACTCCCGATCCGAAAGATCGTCCTTATGCTGCGTTTTTGTATGTTTCTGCCGGACTGACCAGTTTGACGGATAATCACGTGGATGACCTGGAAGCCACGATCGGGATCGTCGGCCCCTGGGCCTTGGGGGAGCAGACTCAAAAATTTGTTCATGACGTTCTGGACGCAGACGACCCTTCAGGCTGGGATCATCAACTGGAGAATGAACTGGGACTGATCCTATCTTGGCAACGTCAATGGCCGGAAGCCTATGCCGTCGATATAGACGGCTTTACCTTCCGTGCTGCCCCTCATGCGGGTATCACGCTTGGCAATGTTTACACATACGGCGCCGGTGGTTTGAGTTTTCAACTCACGCCCAGCCAGTATAAATGGCAATCCACCCCTTTGCGGGTACGTCCCGCCATTCCGGGCAGCGGCTTTTTTGCCGTGCCGGAGGATCATTTCGCCTGGTCATTGTTTGCAGGAGTGGAAGGCCGCGCCATGGGACGCAATATATTTCTGGACGGCAATACGTTCGAGGACAGCCCCTCGGTTGATAAAAAATACCTGGTGGCTGATGCCAATGCGGGCGTGAGCTTTACCTACGGCAAAGCGCAGCTTTCCTATACCATCAACTGGCGGTCAAAGGAATTTGATGGACAGGACGACCCGTCTCTCTTCGGCGCGATATCTTTAGGGTACAGGTTTTAAACGGAGATCGATCGGCGAAAAGCCAGAGCAGATAATGTTAACAGTGATAAGCCCACCACGCTCACGGCCAGAAAATTCGGCCAGACAATATCAAGCCCCGCCCCGCGATACAAAATCGCCTGCGCGAAGGATACAAAATGGGTTGATGGCACGAACCACATGATATGTTGCAGCCAGTCCGGCTGGCTTTCCAGAGGCGTTTGCCCGCCCGATAGCAGGTTCATCGGCAGGATCGTAATAATAAACAGCAGGCCGAATTGCGGCATGGAACGCGCAGTCGTTCCCAGAAAAATACCTAGCGCCGATGCAAAAAACAGATAAAGCAACGTCCCCAGCAAAAAAAGCGGCACCGATCCCGCAATCGGCACTTGCAAAACGCCCTCAATCATCACCCACAAACAAAATGCTGTTGCCGTGAGGATCACCAGACCATTGGCCCAGACTTTAGAGAGCATAATCTCAATCGGCGTCACCGGCATGACCAGAAGGTGTTCGATTGTGCCATGTTCGCGCTCCCGGATCAGCGCGGCACCGGTGAGCAGAACAACAAACATCGTGATGTTGGAGATGACCTCCATAATACTCGTAAACCATTTGGATGACAGATTCGGATTAAAGGCATAACGAAGCCTCATATCGACCGGGCTTTGCGATGTGGACGGGCCGTTGCTTATAAAACGCGAGATCTCGTCATTGAGGATGTTTTGAATATAGCCCGATCCGATCCCGGCGATCATAACGGCGGTGGCATCCAGATTGACCTGAAGGGTTGGCTGGCGGCCACGCAACACATCGGCCTCGAACTCTTCGGGAATAACCAGAACAAAACTGTATTTGTCCAGATCCATACCTTCATCGATGTCCTGAAAGGCGATGATGTCCGGCTGTTTGAAATAGGGCGGCAGGAATGCGCTGCGGATCCGCAGGGACAAAGGCGATTGATCCTCATCTACAATGGCGATGGATGCATTGTGAAGGTCGTGGGAAATCGATGTTCCAGCGATATAGATAGATGCACTGAACGCCCAGAGTATCATGAACAGCATCACCGGATCGCGGTAGAGGCTGCGCAGTTCTTTAATGCCAAGACGGTATATATTTTTTACACTTCTCCGCATTGCTTACGCCTCCTGCTTTTTTAAAAAGAATATTCCGGCGGTCAGAATAATCGGCCAGGAGATCAGCAAAGCGCGCAAGCTGGGCCATAATTCAGCAAAATCCAGATCCTTGGCGAAGGCGCCTTTGGCCACTGTAATAAAATGTGTGGTCGGGTAAATGCGCCCGATAAAGGCTCCGACCCCTTCCAACGTTGACACAGGCTGCATCAAGCCGGAAAACTGTACAGCAGGCAGCAAGGTCATAATGGCTGTCACCGCGAGCGCCGCGATCTGCGTCCCTGTAAAGGCAGAAAAGAACAGTCCCAAAGCCGTTGTACAACCTGCATAAAGGAACGCACCGATGAACAGGGCAATAAAGGATCCTTTCACGGGAACGCCAAAAACCAGCCAGGCCGTTAAAACCAGCAAAAGGAAATTCATCATCGTAATGGCGACATACGGAATTTGCTTGCCCAGTAAAAACTCAAACTTTGAGGTCGGCGTGACATACAGATTGGTGATTGATCCCAGCTCTTTTTCCCGTACGACGCTTAAAGCCGCCAGAATCGAGGGAATAAACAGCAGCATCAGGGCAATCACGGATGGTACAATTGCATAGGCGCTTTTAAAACCCTGATTATAGAGAAAACGCGGTTCAATCGAGACGGGAGAAAGTGCAACCTGTTCACCGTAATAATCTTCATAGAGCCTGCCGATAAAATCATAATGTAGCCCCTGCATGTAACCGCCCGCCGTTTCCGCCCGAAACGGCATAGCGCCATCCACCCAGACCGCGACTTCCGGCGATTTTTGCCGCAGCAGGTTTTTGCCAAAACCGGGCGGAATATCAAGCGCCAGCGTAATTTGCCCGCTCTTCAGGCGGTGATCCATATCGGCGTGATCGATAAGC
This sequence comes from Alphaproteobacteria bacterium, assembly GCA_016794285.1. GTDB lineage: Bacteria > Pseudomonadota > Alphaproteobacteria > Micavibrionales > Micavibrionaceae > UBA1573. The sequence goes on from JAEUKO010000043.1 coordinate 3,874, forward strand.
GGCGCTTTTTCCGTGAAATAACGTGAGCCTTCGAGAGCTTGCGTATACAGGCGACTTTCCGGCGTCTTATCCTGATCCAGAACGGCAAAGGTAATATTTTCAACATCGAACGTAATGCCAAAACCAAAGACCAGCATAAGGATCATCGTGCCGAAGAAAGCGAAAGCCTCGCGGATGCGGTCGCGTGATAATTCCTTGGCTTCGCGCATCGCATAGGCGGCAATGCGCCGCCCCCCCTGAACAAGAGCAAGTGAAGCGCCGGTCTTTTTATCATCTGCAACGCTTGCCGTTATGTCGCTGGCAGCGCTGCTGTCAGGCTTTCCGCCCTTTTCTGCATTGGCTTCCTCCATATAGGCGATAAAGGCCTCTTCCAGCGTGTCCTTGCCTTTACCCTCGATCAGTTTGTCCGGTGCATCGCACGCCAGAATATTTCCCGCATGCATGAGCGTAATCCGGTCACAGCGCATCCCCTCATTCATAAAATGGGTCGAGATAAAAATCGTGGTTTTTTTATTGCGGGACAGATCGATCAGCAGCTTCCAGAATTCATCACGCGCCACCGGATCAACACCGGAGGTCGGTTCATCCAGAATAAGCATTTCCGGCTCGTGCACAACGGCCACGGCAAGAGAAAGGCGCTGGCGCACGCCCAAAGGCAAGGAAGATGGAAGTGTGTCTTTATGCGTCTCCAGGCCAAAACGTCTCAGCAATTCATCTATGCGCGGTTTGATTGTATCGTCCGGCACATGAAAAAGCCGGGCATGCAGCTCCAGATTCTGCCACACGGTCAATTCTGAATAGAGCGAAAAGGCCTGGGACATATAGCCGACACGGTGGCGAAATTCCATGTCGTCGTTGCTGGGTGTTTTCCCGAAAATTTTGGCCTCGCCCTCGCTTGCGGGCAACAGGCCGGTCAGCATTTTCATGGTTGTCGTTTTGCCGCAGCCGTTCGAGCCTAAAAAGCCGAAAATCTCCCCCGGCATGATCTCAACCGAGACATTATTGACAGCCGTGAAATCGCCGAATTTTTTAGTCAGGTTTTTCGTTACAATAACCGGATCTTCTCCATGACCATCTTCGTAAGGCGGTAGAACCAGTTTTTCATGCTTGACCTGTTTCCCATCATCGACCAGAGCGATAAAGGCTTCTTCCAACGTTCCGCCACCCGTCCTGTCTTTCAATTCTTCCGCCGTACCCGTATCCAGAATTTTCCCATCATTCATGGCCGCCAGCCAGTCAAAGCCTTCCGCTTCTTCCATATAGGCGGTGGCGATCAGAACACTCATCTGCGGACGATCTTTACGGATAGAGCGGATCAAATCCCAGAACTGACGGCGGGAGAGCGGATCAACGCCCGTTGTCGGCTCATCAAGAATCAGCAGGTCAGGATCATGAATCAAGGAACAGCACAGCCCCAGCTTTTGTTTCATACCGCCCGAAAGCTTCCCGGCGGGTCTATCGGGGAACGGATCAAGCCCTGTGGCTTTGAGCAGTGTTTTAATCCGCGCTTCCCGCTCAGCCTTACCTTGACCGAACAGACGGGCGAAAAAATCCAGGTTTTCGAATACCGTCAAATCCATATAGAGGTTCTTGCCTAATCCCTGCGGCATATAGGCAATACGGGGAAGAAGGTCTTTGCGTTTTTTATCGTTGCCGATATCTTGCCCTAAAACCTTTATTTCGCCGCTCTGAATTTTTCGCGCGCCCGCGACAAGGCCGAATAAGGTCGATTTTCCGACACCGTCAGGACCGATAAAACCGATCATTTTTCCAGCAGGGATCTCCAGAGAGACATCATCAAGCGCCTGCGCTTTACCGTAGACATGTGTCACATGCGAAAGGGTGATAACGCTGCGCTCTTGCATGTTCACACCTTACTCCTGTGATTGTCCAATATTCACCTTTAAATACTCCGGCCAGTCATTTGTGTCCCCCAGCATGACATAGCCGATGCCCGGCAATCCGGTACGGACTTTCTCAATATGTTTGGAAAGCAAAGATTTAGGGATACGGATTTTTACGCGGAACATGAGCTTCTCACGTTCTTCTCTTGTTTCCACTTCGCGCGGCGTGAATTGCGCCTCAGAGGAAATAAAGGAGACTTTGGCGGGAATGACTGCATTCGGCAGGGAGTCCAGCACGATCCGCGCCTCGCTGCCAACAATGATTTTGCCGATATCTTTGGCGGGCAGAAAAATGGTCATGTAGACATTCTCAAGATCAAGGATGGTGACAACACGTGATCCGGCGCTTAACACCTCGCCCGGCTCAGCCAGACGATATTGCACGCGTCCACTCATAGGAGCTTTTAAAGTCGCGTCTTTGATCAAGACATTCAAACGGTCGATTTCGGATTGCGCCGTTTCCACCTGATTTTCTGCCGAAGCCAGTTGCGCCTTGGCAACATTCAGGGCGGCTTCTGCCGTTTTAACCGAGGCCTTGCGTTGATCATACAGTTCTTTGGAAACCCCAGTGCCGACCAGGGCCTTGGCGCGCTGCTCTTCGGCCTGGGCCAGTTCCATCTCGGCCTCACGGTGAATAACTCCGGCCTGCGCTTCTGCTACGGCATTTTTTGCAGAGGAAAGATTGGCCATTGCGCCGTCATGTTGTGCTTCCAGATCTTCTGCGTCAATATGTGCGATAATGTCGCCTTGCTTGACCATATCGCCTTCATCGAACAGAACGTCGATCACGCGGCCTGCATATTTGGCGGCGACGTGCGTTTCTTCTGCCTCGATGCGTCCATTGCCGGAGGTAATATAATCCGGCAGAGCGCTCTGCTGCGATTGCCAGTACCAGTAACCGCCGCCCAGCCCTGCGAGTATAAAAAGTATTACGAAAGGAAGAAGCCTGTTTTTCTTGTTCATGGTGCCTGTCTTTCTTTATCACGGTATTTATTTATCTTAAAGAAAATGGAAACAGCCTGTGCGACATGTTCTTCTTTTTCTTTCCTTGTCGGATGATAATTTTTTCTGAGGAGTGCCAGCGAGAGCATATGCCCTACGATCAGGCTCAAAAACTGCTCCGATGCTTTTTCCGCGCTGTCTTCGGTTAGGCCGTGGTTTTTCAGAAATTCAACCATACGTTCAATTAATGCCTGCGGTCCGGTTTGCCAGTATAGTTCTCCTATCTCCGGGAAGCGCGGCGTTTCTGCCACAGCCAAGCGATAGAGCTCCAGCGTATCGCGCGTGAACAGCATGTTCATGGCTGCTTTGCCAACCTGATATAGAAATTCTTCAATGCTGACCGATGGATCGTCATTGCGTGGCAGCATGGCAAAAAAGTCTTCGGCCTGCGCATGAATGATGGCGCGAAATAAGTCATCTTTACCCTTGAAATAGCTGTAAAGCGTTTGCTTGGCGACAGAGGACCCCTTTGCGATTTCCTCCATACTCACGCCACTGAAGCCTTTAGACAAAAACAGCCGTGTTGCTGCCTCTATAATAGCATCTTCTTTTGACATCTCTTTTTGCTGATATCCTGTCCGCATCATTGTATTTCCTAAAATTCATTTAGTTCTAACATGTTAAAACTAGACGGTACAGTCTAATTGTGACACACTGCACAACAAAACATGGGATATGTGAAAAATGACCAATACGCCTATAGAGCAATTTACGTCTGCTATGGATGATCTGGATGACTTTTTTCAGATGAAACTGGCGCACCTCACTTACGGCCTCAGCCCCGCCGGATTGGTGCAAATGTATGCGACATGGCTCTCGCAGCTTTCCTTATGCCCCGGGCGGCTTGCGTCTTTGGCGGCTTTTCCTTCTGTTAAACTTGCCGCCCGTCTTTTGCAAGGCTGCGATGACGATAATCCGGCCTGCGCCGATGATCCTCGCTTTTCCTCGGAGAGCTGGAAGATTTGGCCGTGGACCATGTATTTGCAAACATTCCATGCCATGGAGGAATTCTGGGATCTGGCGACAAAAGATATTCCGGGGCTGGACCCTCAAACTGAGCGGGCCGTTTCGTTTATGGCGCGTCAAATTCTGGATGCGCGCGCGCCCTCAAACTTTTTACTCACCAATCCTGATTTATTATTCGAAACAGTTCGTAGCGGTGGAACAAACTTGGTTCAAGGCGCGGTGAACGCCACCGAGGATTTTAAGCGTAATATCAATAGCCAGCCCCCTGCGGGCATAGAAAACTTTAAGCCCGGCGAACATGTGGCCGTAACCAAAGGCAAGGTTGTTTTCAAAAATGACCTTATGGAGTTGATACAATACGATCCCGTCACGCCAAAGGTGAACAAGGAACCCGTCCTTATCCTGCCCGCCTGGATCATGAAATATTATATTCTTGATCTTTCTCCGCAAAACTCGCTGGTAAAATGGCTGACGGAGCAAGGCCATCAGGTCTTTATCGTTTCCTGGAAAAATCCGACCAGCGAAGACCGCAATCTCGGTATGGATGATTATGTCCGTGACGGGGCTTTGGCGGCGATTGATGCCATGTCCTCCATTACGAACAATGCGCCGATCCACCTGACCGGCTATTGCCTGGGCGGAACGCTGGCCATGATTACGGCGGCGTATATGGCGCATGAAAGGGATAATCGCCTGAAAAGCCTGTCCTTGTTCGCCGCGCAAGGTGATTTTACCGAGGCCGGAGAAATGATGGTGTTCGTGACCCCCAGCGAAGTGGATTACCTTGAAAAAATGATGAAAAGGCAAGGCTATCTTGACACCAAGCAAATGGCGGGCGCCTTTCAGATGCTGCGCTCTTATGATTTGATCTGGTCTCGCATAGTCAAGGAATATCTGATGGGACAACGCGGCGAGCTGTTCGACATCATGGCCTGGAACGCCGATGCCACCCGCATGCCCTATAAAATGCACAGCGAATATCTGGAACGGCTTTTCCTCAACAATGAATTCGCAAACGGAAGATATAGCGTTCTGGGTAAGGCGATTGCACCGGAAAACATCACGCTTCCCGTTTTTGCTGTCGGCACCGAAAAGGACCATGTCGCGCCATGGAAATCAGTTTATAAAATCCACCTGATGGCGGGTAATGAAGTGACGTTTGTTTTGACCAATGGCGGCCATAATGCGGGTATCGTCTCGGAACCTGGGCATAAATACCGCCATTATCATATGGCAAGCACAAAACCGGGAAGCGCTTATGAAGCGCCGGATGAATGGTTGGAGAACGCAAAAGATTTTGAAGGATCATGGTGGGTTGCCTGGGATAAATGGCTCAAGAACCGGATGGGTAAAGAAGAAATCGCAGCGCCTAAAAAACCTGGAAATGATAAATTCAAACCGCTTTACGATGCACCGGGGAAATACGTGCATCAGGCATAAAGGACGCTCTCATGGCTGAAGACATCATGGAAAACGTAACATTTGAAGAGCTTGCGATCGGGCAAAGCGCCGAGTTGAAGCGCAGGCTCACGCAAAAGGATATCGAGCTGTTCGCAGCCGTTTCCGGTGATGTAAACCCCGCCCATATGGATGAGCATTATGCAGAGAACAGCCTGTTCCATGGCGTGATCGGTCACGGCATGTGGTCGGGCGGGTTAATCTCTACCGTTTTAGGAACCGAGCTTCCCGGCCCCGGCACAATCTATCTGCAGCAGGATATGCGCTTTAAAAAACCTGTGATGCTGGGCGATGAGGTCACGGTACGCGTTAGCGTCAAATCAAAGCGCGATGATAAGCCTGTTGTTGTCTTTGATTGCATATGCCTGAACGAAAAAGGCGAGGTGCTGGTCGAGGGCACGGCGACTGTTCTCGCGCCGACCGAAAAAATCAGAATTCCCCGCCCGGATATCCCCTGGGTCGATATCCGCGAAAAAGACCACTACAAAGGCACGATGGAAAAATGCCGCGCTTTTGGCATTCTCAAAGTCGCGGTTGTTCATCCGGTACAGGCCAATGTCATAGAGGCGGTCGCAGAAGCGGTTGAAGAGAACCTTATCGTTCCTGTGCTTATCGGGCCGAAAGAGCGTATCGAGGCAGCGATCAAGGAAAGCGGCGTGAACGCAAAGGGATGGCAAATCATCAACACCGAACACAGCCATGCTGCCGCCGCCAAAGCCGCGAAAATGGCCGCGTCAGGCGAAGTGGGCGCGATCATGAAAGGCTCACTTCACACCGAAGAATTACTGGAGGCCGTTGTGCCATCCTCGGCAGGATTACGGACAGAGCGGCGAATTTCTCATGTATACCTGATGAATATCCCCACCTATCATAAGCCACTTATGATTACAGATGCGGCGATCAATATTGCCCCAAATCTGGAACAAAAAGCCGATATCTGCCAAAACGCCATTGATGCGTGGCATGTGTTGTTCAACCATGAACACGGCGATCCGAAAGTCGCCATTCTCTCCGCCACCGAAGAAGTCACCTCGCGCATTCCCTCTACCATCGATGCTGCGGCTTTGTGCAAAATGGCCGACCGGGGACAGATCAAGGAAGGCCGACTCGACGGGCCTTTGGCTTTTGATAACGCGATCAGCGCACAGGCGGTCAAGGATAAAAATATCATTTCCGATGTGGCGGGCGATGCCGATATTCTGGTGGTGCCGGATATCGAGGCCGGAAACGCGCTCGCCAAGCAGCTTATTTTTCTTGGCAAGGCGGACGCCGCCGGAATCGTTCTGGGCGCGCGCGTGCCGATCATCCTGACCAGCCGCGCCGATTCCAAGCGCACACGCATGTTTTCCTGCGGTGTGGCGATGGCGCTTTCGGCGGCGCGGCAGGAAGGAAAAATCAAGTAATGACCCATCTTCTGACCCTCAACACAGGTTCCTCAAGCGTTAAATTCCGCCTGTTTGGGTTGGAAAAAACTTTGCCGTTATTGGCGGGCGGAAAGATCAGCGGTATTGGCGGAACGCCTGTCTTTGACATTTCAAAAGAAAACGGAGTACCTGAAACATATCCCTTGAGCGAAGGATTGTCCCATGAGGAAGCTATCGATCTTGTTTTAAAATGGCTGGAAGACAACCGCTTGCCTATTTCGGTGGTTGCACACCGCATCGTCCATGGCGGCGAACAATATGCCGCGCCTGTAAAACTGGATGAGGGTGCGATGAAATATCTGCGCAGTCTTGAACCTCTCGCACCGCTACATCAGCCACATAATCTGGCCGCCGTCGATATATTGCAGAGTCGTCAGCCGGGTTTGCCGCAAATGGGATGTTTCGATACGGCCTTTCATGCGCGGCATGGCCGATTATTCCATGAATTTGCCTTGCCGCAATCCATCCGTGACCAAGGGGTAAAACGCTACGGCTTTCACGGCCTGTCTTATGACTGGATCGCCCATTGTCTGCGCTCCGATTATCCGCATCTGGCAAGCGGCAGGATCGTGGCCGCACATTTGGGCAATGGCGCGAGCCTGTGCGCGATACAAAACGGACGCAGCATCGACACGACAATGGGCATGACGGCGCTCGACGGTTTACCGATGGGCACGCGCTGCGGTGCGCTCGATGCCGGGGCGGTACTGTATATAATCCGTACGCTTGGTTTATCGCCAGATGAGACGGAAAATATCCTCTATAATGAATCCGGCCTCAAAGGATTGTCAGGTCTGACCAATGATGTGAAAGTCCTGTCTGAAAGCATGGATAAAAAGGCCGCGTTTGCACTTGAATATTTTACCCTGAAGACCGCGCAATATATCGCGGCGATGGCGACTTCGCTCGGCGGCATGGATGCGCTTATTTTTACCGGAGGTATTGGAGAAAATTCTGAGAAAATCCGCATCATGATTTTAAGACATTTATCTTTCCTGCCGCCCTTCGAACATCATATTATCCCTGCCAATGAAGAGCGCGCTATGGCACTGGAGATATGGGAGAATTTTTAAATGAACCAAGGATCGCTGAAGGGCCTTGTTGTAGGCCTCGCCAATGACCAGTCAATTGCTTGGGGCTGTATTGAGGCATTCAACGCTTTAGGCACAGAAATGGCCGTGACATACCTGAATGAAAAAACACGGCAGTATACACAACCCCTAATGGCTAAAATCAACGCACCACTTTATTTGCCTCTGGATGTCACGGACGAGACGCAGATGGAGGCCGTTTTTTCTGCCGTAGAAAGGCAATGGGGCAAGCTTGATTTTCTTTTGCATTCTATCGCTTTTGCACCGAAGGACGATTTACAACGGCGTGTTCTTGATAGCTCCACAGCAGGATTCCAGACGGCCATGGATGTTTCCTGCCACTCGCTCATCCGGCTGGCCAAGCGCGCCGAGCCGCTCATGAAAAACGGCGGCTCTATTCTGACCATGAGCTATTATGGCGCGGAAAAAGTCATCGACAACTATAATTTGATGGGGCCCGTAAAAGCGGCACTGGAAGCATCAATGCGTTACTTGGCGCATGAGCTGGGGCCGAAAAGGATCCGCGTCAACGCGCTTTCCCCCGGCCCGGTGATGACCCGCGCGGCCTCCGGCCTTACGCATTTTGACAAGCTAATGGAGGAAGCGACAAAACAGGCCCCCATCAACACGCTGGTATCTATCCAGCAAATCGGCGAAGCGGCGGCATTTCTGATTTCTGATAAAGCCCGTCACATCACCGGCCAGACGATCTATATCGATAATGGTTATAGCATTCATGCATAAAAAGTCGTTCATAAATAGACTAGACTGGCCAGTCTTATTATGTGATACTTCGCGCATGCAGAAAAGGAAATAGGATGGCTCGCGTAGTCTTAATTAGAGGGGAAACGCTGTCCGTGAATGGCGGGCTGTATATGCAATAGGAGAAAATATAATGTCTGCCCTTTATAAAACACAAGTTATCGCCACAGAAGGAAGGCACGGACACGTCAAAAGCAGCGACGGTCTCCTTGATCTTGCTTTAGCAATACCGAAGGAAATGGGTGGTAAGGGCGATGCTACTAATCCCGAGCAACTTTTTGCAGCCGGATACGCTGCATGCTTTGAAAATGCAGTCATTCACTTGGCCCAAAAACAGAAAATACAAATAAAGGATGCAGATGTCAGCGTGATAGCAGATATTTCCCTTCACGCCAACGATCAGGAAGGATTCGATCTGGCAGTGAACTTGACGACGATTATTCATGGCTTAAGCCAGAGAGATGCCGAGGAGCTGGTTCAGGCGGCACATGCTGTTTGTCCATACTCTAACGCAATCAAAGGCAATATTGATGTTGTTTTGAATACGCAAGGCAAGCCGTTCTCTCAAACATTGGGTTTAAATTATAAAGGACAAAAAGCATGACTGATACGGATCATAAAAAATATAAGAATCTTCTGAACGAGATTTTGGAGCTGCGTGATGAAACACGGCTGAAAATCCATTTAGGTTCGAAAGACCTTCAGGATGAGTGGCATGAGCTGGAAGAGAAATGGGAAAAGTTTTATAAAGACGCCGATCTCGCAAAAAGTGGGCAGGATATTACAAGTGCTTTCGGCATAGTGGGTGAAGAACTGAAAAATGCCTATAAACGAATTAAGGGTGCTTTGTAACAAAGGCCTTTGGAAACTTTTAACCCCCAACCGAAAGGAAAGACTAAAATGAGTGCACAACAAAAAGACGATATCTTCGCCTTGGGCGAAAACCTTCAAGAAACCCAGAAGAAATTGCAGGAATTTGGCAAGGAGCAAAGCGCGTTTCTGACCAGCCTTGTGGAGAAAAATATGAACTTCCAGAAAGAGCAGTATGATTTGTGGTCAAAGATCATTCAAAATCAGGTCGCACATAACAATAATATTCTTCAGGACTATGTGAAAATCGCGGGTGGTAGCGTTAAAAAGGCCTCACCCTCAAAATAATTCAAGATACGAATATTTGTAAACAATGCCTCTGGAACAATCAAAGCCGAGCGAACGTCCGTGCGTTGCAATTATAGGCGCCGGATTTGTCGGTCTTGCTGCTGCTAAAAATCTGGCTGATGCGGATGTCGATATTATTCTCATCGACCGCCGTAATCATCATATCTTCCAGCCGTTGCTCTATCAGGTGGCGACGGCTGCTTTATCCCTTTCCTAGATTGCGCAGCCCACGCGCCTAATTCTACGCGGGCAGGCAAATTGTACAACAGCATTGGCGGAAGTCTACGGGATTGATACCAATAAAAAATTATTTATGGACCGAAAAGAAATTTGCCATATAAATATATTATCACACCAAAGATTTCCATTGTTTTTCAGCTAGTTACCTAATATTATATATTTCATTGGTTGCATTCCTTGCGTTTAGTTCGTTTATTGCATATAATGGTATTAGAAAGGAAAAATCATGACATCACTCGCATTTCATCAAGCTCCACCTAGTATCCAAGATGCTGCCCTTGCAAGAGCAAGTGGCCAAATGCTTGCCCGTTTTTCCCACAAGAACAGACCTCTTTCTCTTCGCGTTCAGGATAATACAGATGCCCCTACGATCGACCTCCCCACAGGAGCAGTAAATCTGCTTATGGACATTCTGGAAGCAATGGCTGCTGGCCGTGGCGTTACTCTCATTCCTCAAAATGCCGAGCTAACCACGGTTCAAGCTGCAGAGATACTCAATGTCTCCAGACCATTCTTGATTAAGCTACTCGAATCTAACGAAATCCCCTATCGTAAGGTGGGTAAGCATCGCCGTGTAAAAATGGAAGATGTTATGGCCTACAAAGATAGAATCGACAAAGAGAGAGAAGCAATCCTTGATGCTCTCGTTGCCGATGCTCAGGAAAATAATATGGGATACTAACGGTGAGTAGTTATATAGCCCTCTTTGATGCAAACGTACTGTATCCGGCTCCTATCCGCGATCTGTTGTTGCAACTTGCGCTATCGGACCTTTTCCGTGCTCATTGGACAAATGACATCCACAATGAATGGATAGAGAATTTGTTGATGAACAACACCTCTTTAAGCCGTGAAAAGCTTGAGAGAACAAGAGATCTAATGAACAGCAAAGTTAGAGACTGCCTAATAGAAGGCTATCATGAGCTTATCCCTGGACTTAATCTGCCAGATAAAAAAGATCGTCATGTCCTCGCTGCGGCAATTGTAGGAAACTGCGATGTCATTGTCACCCAGAACCTCAAGGATTTTCCAACAAGCGAAACCAGTAAATACGGGATAGAAGCTCAACATCCAGACGAGTTTATAAGCAATCTTACGGGCCTAGCTCCAGGTATCGTTTGCGAAGCCGTTAAGAAGGTTAGGGCTCGCTTAAAGAACCCTCCCTATTCTGTAGAGGAATATCTTGATACCCTACGCAAACAGGGCCTCTTAGCAACGGCTGGTGAATTAGAGCAGTTCAAAGAGCTTCTTTAATGAAAAATCTGTGCATTAAGTAAAATACACCGTAAAATCTATTGCATTTCTGTGTAGAAATATTAAGTGAATACCCCTTATCTGATTAACATTTTTACTAAAATTACCTGAATGAACCATAAAATTGACACAAGGGATCAAAAAATCCTTCACGAGGCACTTCTGAACGCTAATGCTACTGCCGACAGCATTGGTGCCCCCATAGGTGAGCAAGGTTATCAAGTAAGGCGAACACTTTCCGGCCTGCAAAATGACGGCATTATTTCACCCTATACGCTCATAAATCAATTTTCCCTCGGCTGGATGAAAATAGGCGTATTTTTCTCTTTTCTGCCAATTCCAAGTCAAGATATTCAAGCCATCATCGACAAGTTACAAGGCTATCCGAATATAGTTTCCGTGATTGAGCTGTTCGGCCCTTATCAATATTTCATGTCCGTCAACGCTCGATCAATTCCTGAGTTCGAGGAATTTATGAGCACTCTTTATAGCGATATTATCACCATCAAAATTGATGAAGCCGTATCCATTCGACGACAACTTAGTCTGTTTAAGCGTAAATATTTGGCACCAGATCTAAAAAACACATCTCACATCACCTACTCATACACTGGCGCACATGAAAAACTAGACGATCTCTCCGTCTCTATTCTAAATTATATGATTGCCGCTGGAGGCCTGCCTAATGGCCCTGCCATTGCGGAAGCTGTTGGCGTTTCAAATACAACGTTTCACAATAAAATTTCCGACCTTGAAAAAAGAGGCGTAATCCTAGGCTATTCCTATAGCATAGACCCGTATAAAATCGGCTATAGATCCTTTGATCTTTTGATTAAAACATCCTCACGCACGACATCTTTTAAGAAAGATTTTTTTGAATTTAGTGCCGCCCATCCGCACATTGTGGGCCTGACTGAATGTATTGGTCAATGGCAATATGAGGTACGCATCGAAGTCACTTCAACATCTGAAGCAACAAAAATTTCTCAAGAGATTTCAAGAAAATTCAGCCAGAACATTCATAAAATTGACATTGTAAATGTTATCAAAGAACTCAAATACATGAAAACGCCACTCATTGAATTATCTTCAACCCCTGAGACTCCCCCTCAAAAAAAGAAGAATGTCGCCTAAGCCTCTATTGGTAAAAAAACTGTCCTAGATATTTCCCATCAACCCACATCTTTACAAACCGCGTCTGATTCCTTCTCTCTGCCTGATAAGCCGTACAATCAGCCGCCTTATCGTGCCTATACTTCTCACGCAAATTACACTGTGAGTTAGTTGGAACACACATTATTTCATCAGAGTAGCTTTGTGGTATCCTGCTATATTGAAACCCTTTTTTACATGGAAGAAAATACTCTACTCCCATTTGATAATTTCCATTCGACGAATTACCGTCTGGCCCTGTTGTACAAGACGATAAACTGGGCAACGGGGACTTCCCCTTTTTTAGTCTATGCTTAAACTCACTGTAAGCAGCTGCACATCCAGTTGGAAACCCACCGGGAAGGCAAAGCCAGATGGCGCACGCGGCCTCAGACTCTGCTTTTGCCACAGGAATTTGAACAAAAAAGAATCCCGCCAATACGGGGCCCATTAGAAAAATTCTCATTCAATTGCCTTTCTCTAAAAATAACGAAACTTTTTGTACATAAGATCTTGTTTCGGCATAGGGGGGAATATCTCCATACTTATCAACGGCCCCCTCTCCTGCATTATATGCAGCTATAGCAAGGCTAATATCTCCTTCGTACCTATCCAAAAGAAACTTCAGATATTTTGTCCCACCATCAATGTTCTCCTCGGGAGAGAATCTGTCTGTAACACCATATTGAGTAGCAGTGTCCGGCATAAGCTGCATAAGTCCCCCTGCCCCTTTTGGCGAGATGGCATCAGGGTTATAGGAGGATTCAGCTTTGATAACTGCATGGATAAGATCAGCATCTACATTATATTTCCGAGAAGCCTGCATCACATATTCATTAAACTTATTTGCGGAGCCTATCTCACGACTCAGCTGCAAGGATCTTCCCTTAAATTTCTGATGTCGAACCGGTGCCAAATAATCTTGGGCTTCGAATACTTCTACAGAACCATCTGAATCAAATTCATATACGGTCGCAAACACTGTCGTAGGAAAGAAGGCCAGCAAAAAGACCGCACAACTCATCACTGACTTCATATTTCTTTATTTCCCTAGTTTTTCTTTAACTTCGGCCCATGTGATTTTCTTTACCCACATTGGCAATGGAGTATCAAACATATTGTCTTTTTGCTCTTTTGATCCCATGTAGGTATCAACTGCCTCATAGAGAATATGGGCCTTA
>JAEUKO010000044.1:0-17152 GCA_016794285.1 Alphaproteobacteria bacterium
GTTGAGGGACGCTGATCCTGAGTATTCAGTCCGTCGTGCTGTATCAGAGGGTGATCGAAATGCAGCCTACCGCGTTCGCCATCGGGTCTATTGCGACGAGAGGAAATTTGAGCCTCCCACGCCTTTCGGTATGGAGTTCGATGCCTATGATACTGCAGGTTCAACAAGCTCTCTCTTGTTGTCGAGACGCTCCGGAGAAGTTTGTGGGGCGGTCCGTCTGGTCTTTCCGGATCAAAAACGCGGACACGCTCTCCCCATTGACGAGTTTTCTCAACAGAAAAAAATGGCTGCAAATTTGAGAAGAGTGCGGGAGAGCTGTTCTTGTGCGGAGTTATCGCGTCTGTGTGTTCTTCCTGATTTTCGGGGGGTTTGGGGAAAGCAGGATTTGTTGCTTGGGGCATTCGCCGAAGCGTTGAGGAGGGATGTTGAGGCTATTTTGGCCGTGGCAGATCCACGATTTGCGAAGTATTTGACAAAGCAACAAATTGATTTCGTTCAGATTGGTGACCCAGTTGAAAAAAACGGAGCGCGTCTTCCTATTTTAATTGGGACGGAGTCCAATTTTGATCGGTGGCTTGAATTGATGGCCGCAGCCGAGGGGCGAACCGATTTCTCAAGCCTGATTCCTTTGAGAAGGCAGCCTGATACCTTAATACACAACATGCTCAATGGCTCCCTTATTCCCGCCCAACGAAGTCCATGATCTGTGATTGTGCGGTCCTTTCCCGCATGAGTATGCCGCAGTGCATTGTATACACTGCGGCAATGCCCTTGAAATTATTTGTAAATTGCGGGGTTTCTTATCCAGGGGTTGGTCTTGTTCTCTTGATGAGCTTCTGATGTCATCTTCATGAGAGCGTCAACTCTGTTTACCGTTTTGGGGTGCGTTGAAAACAAATTATCTATTCGATTGGTATGCAAGGGGTTGACAATAAACATATGCGCTGTTGCCGGATTGTTTTCGGCAACCGGATTATCGATATGGGTCGTTGCAGATTCCAGTTTTTGCAGGGCACTTGCCAGAGCTTGGGGATCGCCACAAATTTCAGCCCCAATCTTGTCTGCACTGTATTCACGAGTTCGTGAAATAGCCATCTGCACCAGCATGGCCGCAAGTGGGGCCAAAATCATGATAGCTAGGCCAATCAGGGGGTTCCCTCCTTGGCGGTCACCATTCTGGTTACTGCCACCCAAAAACATACCAAAGTTTGCAAGCATTGATATGGCGCCCGCGATGGTTGCTGTTACGGTCATGATGAGTGTATCACGATTTCTAATATGAGCCAGTTCATGAGCCACTACACCAGAGAGCTCGCGTTCAGATAAAATACTCATCAATCCGGTATTCACTGCGACAGCAGCGTTTTCAGGATTACGACCTGTGGCAAAAGCGTTGGGCTGTGTGCTCTCAATGATATAGACCCTAGGCATTGGCATCTCTGCTCTGTCTGCAAGATATCGTGTCATGTCATACAGCGGGCCTTCTTCAATAGGTTGTGCATTATACATTTTCAACACGATTTTATCTGAAAACCAGTAGGAGCCTATATTCATCCCAACGGCGACAATAAGAGCAATCGCCATACCGGATTGTCCACCAATCATCCACCCTGCCCAGCCAAAAAGAGCGGTTAACCCTGCGAGAAGTATTGCTGTTTTCATTATGTTCATGATTTTCTCCTATTTTTCAGGTTGCGTCATCAAGCGGCTTGGCTTTTTTGTTGCCGGTAATAAAACGGTGATTCCTGACACAGCTGACAAGAAAGAGCCGCTCATAACGCCAAGGCGTATAGGCGCGGCAAAAGCTATATCGGTAAAAGCCAGCGTTCCTATAAAAAGACTCATGGTGAAGCCAATCCCTGTCAAAAGAGCCATACCGTAAAACTGCATCCACGTTACATCGTCGGGCAGGTGGCACAGTCTGATCCGGCAGGCAAGCATGGTAATCAGCATCACACCAATCTGTTTACCAAAAAAGAGACCAAGCATAATTCCAAGCGTAATTGGTTCCAAAAAGGTCTCAAGCGTTATCTCTTTCAGAGATATTCCGGCGTTGACGAAGGCAAAAAGAGGTACAACCCCAAAAGAAACCCAAGGGTACAATGCGTGCTCCATGACCTTGAGTGGAGACTTTCCTTCGTCATCTTTTGCTCTTAAAGGAATCATAAAACCTAGCGCTACACCAGCCAAAGTTGCATGAACTCCTGATTTGAGGACGCAGGCCCAGATAAAAATCCCAATTACTATATAGGGGCCGAGACTTGTTATTCCTTTTCGATTCATCCATGCAACAGCAACAAGTCCGGCTCCAGCCAGAAGAAGTGACTGCATGGAAATTTCAGAGGTGTAAAATAGTGCAATAATTATCACTGCCATCAGGTCATCAATAATGGCAATTGCCACAAGGCAAACTTTGAGGGCGGTAGGAATACGGTCGCCTAAAATCATGACTACGCCTAGGGCAAAGGCGATGTCAGTAGCAGCAGGAATTGCCCAACCTGTGAGGGCTATGGAGTTTCCCCAATTGATAAACGTGTAGGTAAGTGCCGGAAAAACCATGCCACCGAGTGCCGCTATAGCAGGGAGAACAGCCTTGTTCCTTGAGGAAAGGTGACCCTCCAGCAACTCACGTTTGATCTCTAGGCCAACAAGTAGAAAGAAAATAGCCATCAACCCATCGTTGATCCAGAGCAAAAGAGGTTTATCTATGATAAAATCCCCTGCCTGAAAAATGACTGGTATTTTTTTGAAAAGATCATAGTACTCTTTCAACGGAGAATTGACGATGATAAGAGCCAGAATTGCCGACAGACACAGTAAAATACCTGGCGCAGTTTTAGATAAAAAAAAGTCAGAAACCGTTTTCATCAGTCTAACTCCTTGTTCCTGCGTGAAGCCATGTGGTGTAGGCACAATGCGACACCGACATAGTAACTCCAGCTCTACGTCTTATACGAAGACTAAAACATAAAGAAACAGCAAACGCAAACGCTACAGCGAGCATAAACGGTGCAGGTTTTCCTTTCTTTCTAGGTTTCTTTAAAATCCTATTTTCCTCTATGGATTTTAACACGCATAGGTCGTGGATGATGGGGAAAGCTCTCATGAACAAGTTCATCCAGGCGATCTTTGAATGATTTAAAGCATCTAAGTTTACACACAAAAAAAGCAACGCCCTAGAAGAGCGTTGCTTTTTGAAAATTCGAGCAAAAATCAGAAACTACTTAGCGGATTTTGTTTTGTATTTGTCGCCGTCTAAAGGAGTCGGGTCAAAGGGAACAGGGACGGGCTGAGCGGGACCGCTACAGTCAAGCGGCATATCTTTGAGAACCTTCCACTGTTCTGCCCAGCCAAGTTCATGATCCGCGTTATCCACCAGCGTCACATTCATGCAGCGACCATCACCTGCGCTTTGGGCAAAGCTGTTATAAACTGAGGCGGGAACGATTTTGTCGAGCTTGCCGATAAAGTGACGTTGGGGCAGGGTGGCGATTTTAGGAGCAAAATCAACAGGGTTCAAGGAGCCATCTAGCGGGTGAATGTTATGAGTGGTCACCATGGTTTGAGGGTCTAGGTTCCCTGCCACGGTTTGCAACGAGAGAATATCGTTACGCTGGCTTGCCAGAATGGCCGCAATAGCCGCTCCCCCGTCATACCCAACCAAGCGGAATGATGGGACATTGTGATAGGCTTTGATGTTGTCGAGAGCTGCCCCATAGGCATCTACAACTTCAGAAGAAAAGCGTTTGGTGGTCCAGTATTCTGCTGGTACGCGCTTACCATGAGCCCACCCTATGTTGTATTGACCTGGGCGAGCCAGATAAATAACATTTGGGCCACCGTCTTGAGCAGCAAGGCGCAAGGCAATTGGATCAAGCGGGGTTGGGTCTGCATTGACCCGTTCATAGGAAAGGTACGACCTCCCGTCCCCTTCGATGTAAATAGTAGCGGGAGCATATTTCTTATAGACGCGTTCATAAGCCTGAAGCATGAATGGGCCAGAGGGAACATTCCGACTTACCATGAAAACGGGCATGGCAACGCGCTTGGCAGAGTCCTCACGGACACTAGAAACTTCGCGCATGCAACCACTCAAAAGAGCAGCAGCAAGACCAAGAGCGACAAAAGAACGAAATTGTTTCATGAATAAACCCCTTTGAATTTCAGCAACTTTAGCACGCTACGCAGGGAAAATCACCCCTCTACTTCGGATAATTCTAGAATAATAGGCGTATGGTCAGAAGATTTGTCCAATTTCCTTGGTGAGCTGTCTATGGTGCAGGAAACGAAACGGCTGACAAGCGGTGGAGAGAGCAAGAAATGGTCAATACGGAGCCCGTGGTTTTTGGGCCATGCTCCCGCTTGGTAGTCCCAGAATGTGTAGCGGTGGCTTTCTTGGTTGTCGATTCTGAAGGCGTCTACCAGACCTAGATTAAGTAGGGCGCGAAATTTAGCAACCGAGTCCTTATGAAATAGAGCATCGCCTGCCCATAGCTCTGGGTCGTAGCAATCGCGCTTTTCGGGGATAATGTTAAAGTCTCCTCCAACCAGAAACGGAATGTTATTTTTTCGTAATTCAAAGAGGCGTGTTCTCAGGCGGTCCATCCATTTGAGCTTATAGGTGAATTTGTCCCCGTCAATCGGGTTGCCATTGGGCAGATAGATGTTGATCAGGCGCAAATGATTCCAATCAGCTTCGAGATACCTTGCTTGTTCGTCGGTTTCGTCCCCCGAAAGACGGGTGAGAATCGGCGTGGCGGCGGTTTTGCTCAGAATAGCCACGCCATTATAGGCTTTCTGGCTGACGAATAATGATTGGTAGCCAAGTTCCTGAAAGGCAAGGACGGGAAATTCTTCCCCTTTTAGTTCCTGTAAAAACAAGACATCCGGCGCATGGGTTTCTACCCAGTCCGTAACAATGGGCAGACGGGCCTTAATCGAATTGACGTTCCATGAGGCTAGTTTCATGTCGTGTTTATGCTCACATTCCGAAAGAGCTTCCGCAACTGCATCCCGAGGACGCATTGGGATTGGTTATGTGGAACTTTTCGCCCATTAAATTGGTCGTGTAATCAAGCGTTGAGCCAAGCAAAAAGGGAAGTGAGACGGAGTCCGTGATTATGGCATCGTCAAAAACTTGATCGCCTTCGGTTTGGGTGTCATCCCATGAGAAGATATATTGAAACCCAGAACAGCCCCCCCCCTCAACGGCAATCCGCAGCCGGAGTTGAGAAGATCCTTTGTTCTCGCGCATTTCTTCAATGCGGGCAAAGGCGGCACTGGTCAAGGTGATAGTCTGGTCTGTCATATTGCTAATATTGCTTTATTTGTGAAAAAATCCACCTCAATTTTTTATGAGAGGATGGATTGCTCATCTTTTCCAGAGTCGCTATGCTGCTTCTATGTCACAAGACCTTCCTGCTTATAATTATTGTGCTTTGCCGCTTGCCTCTTTTGCCTGTCGTCCCGACCAGACGCGGGGGCGTTTGGTTGAGGAGCCAGAGAGCCAGTACCGAACGGCTTTTCAGCGAGATCGTGATCGAATCATCCATACCTCAGCCTTTCGTCGCTTGAAGTACAAAACACAGGTGTTCGTCTATCACGAGGGAGATCACTATCGGACCAGACTCTCACACACGATTGAGGTTTCACAAATTGCTAGAACCTTGGCGCGGGCCATGATGGTCAATGAAGATTTGGCCGAAGGCGTTGCTCTGGCCCATGATTTGGGACATACCCCTTTTGCCCATATGGGGGAAGAGGTTCTCAAGAAATGTATGGAAGGTCTGGGCGGGTTTAGTCACAACGATCAGTCTTTGCGAATCCTCACCACCTTGGAACAGAAATATCCGTTGTGGAATGGCCTCAACCTGACATGGGAAACCTTGGAAGGCGTGGCCAAGCATAATGGTCCGTGTTTGAAACTTGGGCAAAGAGCTGGGCCGGACGTGCTTCATACAACCTTGTTTGAATTTAACCAAAAGATGGATCTTGATCTGTCTAGCTTTGCCTCGATTGAGGCGCAAGTTGCTGGAATTGCCGATGATATTGCCTATAACAACCATGATGTGGAAGATGGTTTGCGGGCGGGGTTTTTCACGCTCAAGGATTTGTCGGATTTGTCCTTGATTGGGCGGGTCATTGAGACCGTTCAAAAAACCTATCCGGCTTTGCGCGAAGAGATCTTGGTTGCCGAAGTGGTGCGAGACATGATCGGGGCGATGGTGGATGATGTTTTAACTTTCAGCCGCAGCCAGTTGAAAAATATGAACATTTCATCGCCTGCAGAAGCGCGTCTTGCGGGGAAACAGATCGTATCGTTTTCTCCAGAGATGGATAGGGATGTTCAGGAGATGAGAGATTTTCTCTCGCGGAGAATGTATCATCATTACACACTGGAGCGGATATGGCTCAAGGTAAGCCGAATTATTCCTGACCTCTTTAATGCCTTCATGGATCAGTATATGCTCTTGCCTGAGACATGGCAGAATCGTGTTGCAGTGGTGGGGGGAAAGACGGATGAAACTGCGCGGGCGCGGGTTGTTGCGGATTACATTGCGGGCATGACAGATCGGTATGCAATCCGCGAGCATGAACGCCTGTTTGATTTATATTGGGACTTAAAGTGAGAAAGGAATGGCCATGAGCAATCGTGATGAATTTGACGAAGAAGGTTTCATTGATAATTTATTGAATAGACAAGGAAAAAACATGAAGACTTTTCCAAAAGCGCGGTTGCTCGCCGCTGTGTGTGCGGCTGTGGTTGTTTTGGTTCTGGTCATTATCGTTTCGATAGTTTGGTCGGGAGATTCCAAAGTCGATGAGGCCGAAGTTCCAGTCATTTTGGCGGAAGGGGGGGCGTATAAAGTTGAACCTGAAGATCGTGGCGGCATGGATGTTCCCAATAAAGACAGCACCGTGTTTGAGAATCTGAAAGGGACAGAAGGAGACTCTGCCAGACAGGTTGAAAATATTCTGGAAGACGCTGAACAGCCTGTCAAAAAAGGTGAAGTTTTTGTGGAAAGAGAGGCTCCGGTGACTTCGGAGTCTGAGTCTGAAATCATTCCGGCCCCTGAAGCAAAAGGGGAAAATGCTCCTGCGGTTGAAGACATGGTGGACAAAAAACCAGAATCTGTAAAAGTGAAAGAGGCTACGGCCAAGCCAACGACTCTTGCCAAGCCAGAAGCCAAAGGAGAAGAAAGCGGGGCTTCTTACATTCAGCTTGGGGCCGTGAAAACTGAGGCGGATGCCAAGGCGCAGTGGCCAAAACTTCAAAAACTGCACCCATCTCTGGCGACCTTACCTTTGCGGATTCAAAAAGCGGATACGCCAAAGGGAGTTTTTTACCGGATTCAGGCTGGGCCTTTGGCAACTTCGGCGGCCCGTGAAGCGTGCGCGGCGATCAATGCCAAAAAATCTGGCGGGTGTCTCGTTGCCAAACGCTAATCCGTTTGTAGATCGTCCCTTGCCTTTGGCTGCTGTTTTTTCGGTTGAGGGGGAGGTCTTAACTCACGCGGAGAAAACACTTTTTTCTGCTGCGCAGCCTTTTGGATTCATCCTTTTTGGCCGCAACTGTAAAACCCCTGCGCAGCTCAAGGTGTTAACTGAAGAGCTGCGGGAGGCGGTGGGGTGGAACTGTCCTGTTCTGATTGACCAAGAAGGTGGACGGGTGGCGCGGTTAAAGGCTCCGCACTGGCCAGAATTTCCATCGGCCAGACAGTACGGCCAAGCCATTGAGGACAACGAGGAGAAAGCCAGAGAGACTCTTTCTGAGGATATGCGGGGGATGGCCCGAATGCTCAGAGCGAATGGTCTTGATGTGAATTGCGCTCCGGTTATGGATGTTCTGACTTCTGTAACTCATACAGTGATTGGAGATCGAGCCTTTTCGAACCGGCCTGACATTGTGGTCGAAGCGGCCTCGCTTGTTTGTCAGTCTTTCTTGAGCGAGGGGGTTTTTCCCGTCATTAAGCACCTCCCCGGGCATGGGCGGGCAGCGGTGGACAGTCATCATCAGCTTCCTGTGGTCACAGAGACAGCGGATCAACTAGCGGACAGCGATTTTTTGCCCTTTCGGGAGATTTGTCAGAAGCCGTTTGCCGCTGGGTTATGGGGGATGGCGGCCCATGTGATTTACTCCCAAATTGATCCTGAGCACCCTGCTTCGGTCTCAAAAATTGTCATAAATAAAATAATTCGGGGGATGATTGGATTTGATGGGCTGCTTTTTTCCGATGATCTGGATATGAAAGCTCTGGAAAACTATGGTCCAATCGAACAAAGAGCGAGAGAATCCTTGCAAGCGGGCTGTGATCTTGCTTTGTATTGTTGGGCTAAGCTTGATGTGATGGAAAAAATGGCGGCGCAGCTTCCGCCCCTCTCGGCTGAGGGGTGGCGGCGGTGGATGGCCTCGTTAGAGATTGTCTCTGCAAAGGGCCTCTCCTGATCGCAGGATTACAAAAAGGACAGATATGAGCGCAGACGCAAACCTTGCCTTTATTGAGGATGCCCCCCGCAGGCCGGATGGGGAAGGGGGCGGCGTGGAGAATGCGGAACTTGCAACCCTTCCTACTGAGGCGTTGCTCCTGCGGCTCGAAACTTTCGAGGGGCCGATTGATGTTTTGCTTCAACTGGCGCGAGATCAAAAAGTTGATCTAACTCAAATTTCTATTCTACAGCTGGCACGTCAATACCTTGCGTTTATTGATCGGGCGGCGGCTCTCTCTCTTGATATTGCGGCGGAATATTTGGTGATGGCCGCATGGCTGGCTTATCTCAAGTCGCGGTTGCTGCTGCCTAGGCAAGAAGCTAGCGAAGAGGAGCCTTCTGCGGAAATGATGGCAGAGGCTTTGGCCTTTCAACTGCGCCGCTTAGAGGGGATACAGGCGGGGGCACAAAAACTTGCTCAGCGGATGCGGCTCAATCTCACAGTATACCCTCGCGGTGTCCGTGAGAAATTTGAATCTGCCCAGCCGGACAAATACGCAGTTGATCTGTATCAACTTCTCAAAGCTTATGGCGATATTACTCAGCGTAAAACCAGCAGCTATTATAAGCCCATTACCTTTCCGGTTATGTCGATGGAAGATGCGCTGGAAAGAATGGTGCGGATGCTGGGAAAACTACCCAGAAGTGGCGTGAGCAGTATTTGGACAACGTTGAATAGTTTCCTTCCTGAAAACAATACCAACCAGCTTTACAACCGCTCGTCTATGGCTTCCTTGTTCACGGCTTCCTTGGAATTGGCCAAGCAAGGCAAGGTGGAGTTACGCCAAGACGCTTTGTTCCGTCCCATTTATTTGCGCTCTGTTGATCGTGAGCCAATAGAGACACTTTCCGATGATTCTAACGAAGGTACAGACAAAAATGACACCCTCTCTTGAAGCCTTGACGATGGATGATGATCTTATAGAAGACGAAGCAGAGCCCGAACTTCCAGAAGTAGCGGATGCTGAGCCTGCTGTTGACTCATCTCCCCTGATGGCTCTTGATGATCCGGCTCAACAAAAACGGGTGATTGAGGCTTTGCTGTTTGCCTCGCCAGAGCCTGTCTCGCTGAGAAGTATTCAATCTCGCCTGCCGGCTTCGGCAGATGTTGGGGGAATGTTGCTTGAACTGCAAACCGAGTATGCGGGGCGCGGCGTGAATCTGGTTCGTCTTGAAGATGTCTGGGCTTTTCGGACAGCGGAGGATGTTGGACCTTACCTTGCTTTGGCCAAGAAAGAAGAAAAGAAACTCTCGCGAGCCGCGCTTGAAACTCTTTCTATCATCGCATACCACCAGCCAGTCACACGCGCCGAGGTCGAGAATATTCGTGGGGTTGCTACCAACAAAGGAACACTGGATGTCTTGCTGGAAGCCGGATGGATTAAGCCCGGGCGTCGTCGCGAAACTCCCGGGCGTCCGGTTACATGGATGACGACAAACACGTTTCTTGATGAGTTTGGCGTTTCAAGCTTGAGTGATTTGCCAGGGGTTCAGGAGCTTCGCGCTTCAGGTCTTTTGGACACTCGTCCGGCCATTGATACCATTCCCGGGGCGGCTGATTTGTTCGGTGCGAACGAGAATGGCGCAGAAGAAAAAAGCGAGGAGGCAACTCCCGCCGATGATGAGGTTTTGGACATCATCACCCAAATTGATTCAGATGAAGAAGAGGAAAATTTATAATGTCGCTTTGGCATCTTCTCGTTGTTGCGCTAGTTATCTTTGTGTTTTTTGGGGCAGGACGTTTGCCGAGGCTTATGGGTGACGTGGCCGAGGGAATTAAAGCTTTCAAAAAAGGCATGAAGGACGAAAAACAAGATTCTTCCAAAACACTCCCGCCTGCCGACAAACAGGAATAGCAATTTTGTGAAAGGCGCACTCCGCCGTGCTTGATTTCAGTTGGTCAGAATTACTGGTGGTCGTGATTGTTACAATTCTGGCGGTTGGTCCCAAACAATTGCCGGAAGTTCTTTACGGCTTCGGTCGGCTCGTTCGCCGCCTTCAGTATATGAAATACGCTCTTTCAAAACAATTTGATGATTTCATGGATCAGGCTGATTTGAAGGACATCAAGAATCCAACCAGAATGGTTCCCTCTGATTTTCTCGGAAATCTTGAAGAAGATACTGAAGAGGAAGAAGAAAAAGATCAGGAAAGAAAAAAAGAAAAAGAGGAGCAAGGAGGGAAAAAACATGACTCTTGACCCTTCTTCCCAACCTTTTTTGGATCATATCGCCGAGCTTCGTATGCGGCTGATGTGGGGTGTGGTGGCTCTGCTGGCAGGGACAGGGGCTTGTTATTTTTTTGTTGAGGATATTTACGGATTTCTGGTTCGTCCTCTGGCCGAGGCCATGGGTCCAAGCGATACCCAGCGGTTGATTTATACCAACCTGACCGAAGCGTTTTTTACTTACCTCAAAGTTTCATTATTTGCCGGAGGGTTTCTTACCTTTCCCTTTATT
The DNA here is from genome assembly GCA_016794285.1 of Alphaproteobacteria bacterium. Lineage (GTDB taxonomy): Bacteria > Pseudomonadota > Alphaproteobacteria > Micavibrionales > Micavibrionaceae > UBA1573. The sequence continues at coordinate 10,947 of JAEUKO010000044.1, forward strand.
GCAGGGCAAATTTGGAGGTTTGTATCCCCCGGGCTTTATGCTAGTGAGAAAAAATCGGCCCTTCCTTTTTTGGTGGCCTCACCCGTTTTGTTTTTTATGGGGGGAGCCGTGGTTTACTACGTTGTCCTGCCTCTCGCTTGGAAATTCTTTTTGAGTTTTCAAAGTACCAAGGACCAAACCGTGCTACCTATCATGCTCGAAGCTCGGGTGGGCGATTATCTGGATCTGGTCATGGTTTTGATTTTCGCATTTGGCCTTGCCTTTCAGTTGCCAATTGTTTTGGCTTTGCTTGCGCGGGCAGAGGTGATTACAGTAGATTGGCTGCAAAGAAAGCGGCGATACGCGATTGTCATTATCTTTATTATCTCGGCCTTTATTACGCCGCCCGATGTCCTCAGCCAGTTCTCGTTGGCTTTGCCGATGATCGCTCTTTATGAAATTTCTATCCTTGTTATTCGCTATATGCAGAAACCTAAGACCGATGACAACACCAATTGATCTTTACCGTGAACGTCTTGCGTCAGGACAAATAGACCCAGACCCTTTGCAAGAATGGGCTGCGGGGGAACTCACCCGTCTTCAAGCTGAGGTGATTGTCTATGAGAGAGACCGTGAAAGTTGGCGGCAAAAAATCCCATTCTTCGGAGGACGTCAACTGCCACCCAGAGGGATCTATCTGTATGGTCCGGTTGGGCGTGGAAAGTCGATGCTCATGGATATTTTTCATGACTCGATTCCGTTTGGCATTAAAAAAAGACGGGTTCACTTTCACCAGTTCATGATCGAGGTCCACGATTTTATTCATCGCCGCCGGACGCAAGAGGGGGTGAGCGAAGATATGGATGCTGCTTTGCCCGCCTTGGCCGAGGTTATTTCCAATCGTTCCCGTGTTCTGTGTTTTGATGAATTCCATGTAACGGATGTGGCGGATGCCATGTTACTGGGCCGACTTTTTACCGCCTTGCTTAAAGAAGGTGTGACCTTGGTACTGACTAGCAACTGGGCTCCCGATGATCTTTACCAAGGCGGGTTGCAGCGGGACAGGTTTGTTCCCTTTATTGAACTGATTAAACAATGTCTTGAGGTTATTGCTCTTGATAGCCCGATAGACTACCGCGCTCGAAAACTGCGTGAGATGTCGGTCTATTTTTCTCCATTTTCACCGGAAAACTTTGCTCGTGCTGAGGACCTTTTTTTAACTTTGTCCGAAGGGGCGGAACCAAGCCCGGGACTGATAGAAGTCAAGGGGCGGACTATTGAAGTTCCTGTCATGGTTAAGGGAATTGCTCGTTTCAGCTTTGCTCAATTGTGTGAACGGCCCCTCGGGGCGGAGGATTATTTGGCGATTGCCAAACGGTATCACACCATCTTTCTAGAGAATGTTCCGCGCTTGGCTTATGATCGGCGAAATGAAGCCAAACGTTTGATGACGCTCGTGGATGTTTTGTACGACACCCATCGCAATTTGGTAATAACGGCGGAGGAGCCGCCCCATCGGCTTTATGTTGGTCACGACCACGCTTTTGAATTTCAGCGGACAGTCAGTCGTCTTTTGGAAATGCAAAGTCCCGCCTACCTAAATCAGGTGACGAAGGCATAGACTTTTTTCAAACGTCATATTGTGTTAAAAGAAACCATGTCGTTCTGGAAGAAAATTTTTGGGGAGGAATCTAGCCAATCTGCAGGGAATGCTCCCCGCGATGAGAGGCGTTACGCTCAAGAACGGGCCAAAGCCAATTCCGAAAATATCAAAGACCGGATGTCCTTGGCCAAGGATAGCAAAACCCATCAGGAAATTCTTTATTATATGGCACAAAACGACCCTGATCCTGCTGTGCGGGCGGCGGTTGCCAATAACAAATCAACGCCAGTTCAGGCGAGTTCCATCCTTTCCCAAGACCAAGATCAAGATGTACGGTTGACCTTGGCTTTGCGGTTAATGAACTTGTTGCCGGATCTGTCCAAGGACAAACAGAGTCAGTTATATGCGTTTGTGGTTCAGTCCTTGGGGGTTCTTGCTCTTGATGAGGTTCTTAAAATTCGTCTGGCTTTGTCGTCTGTTCTCAAAGATCATGTGTTTGCTCCGGCACAGGTGGTTGGACAACTGGCAAGGGATATTGAGCGGGAAGTTTCTGAACCCATTCTGAAGTTTTGTCTGGCGTTATCAGACGAAGATTTGCTGGATATTCTTAAATCTCATCCAGAAGGATGGGCAGTAGAGGCAATTGCTGCGCGGCCAGAGGTTAGCGAGCCAGTCTCTCAAGGGATTATTGATACGGACAATGCTCCGGCTGGGACAATCCTCATGAATAACGGCGGGGCAAATATCAGTCAGAAAACAATGGGCGATATTGTCGAGAAAGCTAAAAAAATTACCGCATGGCAAAAACCGATTGCCGTGCGCAAAAACCTTTCGCCTGATCTTGCGCGGGAACTTGCTGGGTTTGTGGACTTATCGATCAAGAATCTACTGCTGGAACGGACAGATTTTGATGCTGATGTCATGGAAGAAATATCAACCATTGTTGTGCGACGTCTGGAATTCATGGATGAAAAAGAGCAAGGACAATTGTCACCGGAAGAACGGGTTCGCAAACTCGCGGCAAGGGGGCAGTTGGGAGACGATTTGCTCACCGATGCTTTGGCGGTTCAGGACCGTGAGTTTGTGATTCTTTCTCTGGCTTTTTTGGCGAAAACCTCGCGGGTAACGGTCGAAAAAGTTATTGCTATGAACACGCCTAAACCTCTTATTGCGCTGTGTTGGAAGGCTGGCCTATCGATGCGGACAGCTTTTCGTATGGAAAAGGAATTGTCGCGCATTCCCTCTAATGAACTCATTTATCCCCGTGGCGGGACAGATTATCCTTTGAGCGAGAAAGAAATTCTTTGGCAGCTGGAGTTTTTGGGTGTTGCTTACCCTTAACTTACCTTTAACAGAGTTTCTTTAGCTTAAGCGGGGGATTTCCCCTTTTTCTGCCGTTTTATTCGCTGAGGCAATTAAACAAACACCAAGTAAAAATGGAGATACACACGATGACTTATAAAACCCTGATGTTATTGACCAGTTCTTTGGCTCTTACACTTTCTGCTCCGGCTTTTGCCAAGGACGGGGAGCATCGTGCCGCCCATCATGAAAAAATAGAAGCAGCAAAAGAGGCTCATCAGGAAAAGGTTGAAGAGCGTAAGGAAGATCGTCAGGAAAAAATAGAAGCAGCAAAAGAGGCTCATCAGGAAAAAGTTGAAGAGCGTAAGGAAGATCGTCAGGAAAAAATAGAAGCAGCAAAAGAGGCCCATCAGGAAAAGGTTGAAGAGCGTAAGGAAGCTGTTAAGGAAAGAATAGAGAGTCGGCAAGAACGGCGTGAGAAACGCCGCGAAGAGTGGCGTAAAAACCATCCAAAAGTCTCGGGCGGTGCGACGCAATAATTCTGTAACAATTTGCCGATAATAATGCCAAAGGCCACATTCGTGCTCGGAGTGTGGCCTTTATTTTTTCAAAACTTCGAAGAAAAAAACATAAAGAACCCTAGGGAATCAAATGGGTTGTACTTGTGTAATATGTTCTGCCTTGTTGCCGCTGGCATCGTAGTACCAAATGCGCCAAGGTATCCCGTGGGAGTTTGTTAAGGGCTCGAATTCGTAAAGGGTACAGTTATTAATCCCGCGTAAGGGGAATTGATAGATTTCACCGAAGGCTCGAAAGACGCCGCCGTGAGAGACAACCAGAACAGGAGACGGGTTTTGGGAAACTGCTAGACCGAGGGCGCTGCGGATGCGTTCACGGAAGGCGATGTGGGTTTCTCCTCCGGGGGGATCCTCTCCCCTTGAAACAAAATCCCGAAACACAGGGTAGGGCGAGCCTTCAAGATCTCCTGCGTCAAATTCGCACAAGTTTGGGTCCTCTAGGGTAGGAAGACCAAGGGATTTGTTGAGAATATGTGCCGTGTCGCGTGCCCGCGATAACGAGCTATGAACAATGACTTGGGGTGGAATATCCAAGTTGGGAGAGAGTGCTCCTGACAGTTTCAGCTTCGTTCCGACCTTGCGCGGTGAGGGGAGAATCAACCCCACGTCCGGCAATGACATCGGCCATGTTTGCTTCGCTTTGGCCGTGGCGGAGCATATAAAAAGGGCGGGCGGGAATCATCGGGTGTTCTTTCTAACTTTTGGTGAAGGGTTTCCTGATTCGATCAAGAACCAGAGTATATCCTTGGTGAGGTTCTTGACGCAGGAAACGCGCAACGCGTGCTACTGTTGTGGTACTCGCGCCTGTTTTGGCAGCTATATCGCGATAAGCCATTTCTCCTGTGTCCAAAAGGCGGGCAATATCCCACCGCTCAACAAAATTGTCAAGCTCCCCGGGGGTGCATAAATCAGCCATAAAACGAGCGACCTCCTCTTCAGAGTGAAGTTGAAGAAATGCAGTGTATAAGCTGTTTTCCTCTTTTTTCTTCATGGGGTTTACCTCCTCACCGTATTTTTGCACAAAGCCTTCTAAAAACAAAGCTGCGAAAAAACCTCAGACACAGAACACGAAAGAAGGAAAAATTCTTGACAAACTTAGTTTTTCTAGTGTCAATGTATTATCGTGTTAACACAGCAAGGTAAAACAAAGAGCCAACAAACAAGAAGACGAGAAGGAAAAACTCGAGATGAACCTAGATAAAATACAAGCCGACCAAATAAGAAATTCACCTGCGATAAACTCGTGGGTCAGTGTGAAAATGTTTGAGGCGGGAGAAAGAATGGGGCTTCGCCTTGCGTGGATTAAAACTCAGAAGGAGCTTGCTCAAGTTGGCCAGTTTGGCTTGTTTGATCTGTATTGCTCTGTTTTTGCGGAGCCTCCTTACCTTGAAAAGTTTACGTCCCAAGAGGTGAGGGGCTATTTTGAGGATATTTTGCAAAAACAAGGCATAGTCTTTACAGCGCAGTCGTTACGGGCAGGGAGGCCAGATGTTCCGGTAGCTTTTGTGGCTTCGATTCCCTTGGATCAAAAACAAGAAGTTGCGCAGGTCATACCTTCTTACCTTGATGTTGATGTTTCTCGTACAGCTTACTTTGCCGAAGATGCTGTTCTCCTTGAGTGTCGGCGGCAAGGGATTTCCCGAGAAATGAAACGCCTGCTTTTAGGAACCAACAGACGGGCAGGGTACGAGAAAATCATTCTTCGTACGAGTGTGAACAGTTTCAACCAAGCTGCCGCTGTAAAACAACTTGGGGCCGAACCAATTGAGGGGGCGTTTCAAGACGTCCAAACTCCCCGTCTTGACGGAAGCATTTCTCCTGACCGTCGGGTTTTTTATACATTCGACCTGACTAGCCCCAACCTCGGAGAGAGGAAAGGACCTTGAGTAAGAAAGTCCCTTCCTCTTCTCTCCGTTCAGGAGAGAGGGGCTATTGGCATTTACATTTGTATCTTTGCTTGGTTGGGTCCGTCATATCAAAGCACAACTTGGTTGAAGCCACAGGAACTGTATCGGTAAAGTCAGTACAGCCGCATGACTGGCCAAGCCATTTGGGGCTAGGAGGGTACGCGGCAGCGAAGGTCCCTGTTGGCACACCAACCCATTTGAAAGGTTTGGGTCCGCACGTTCCTGTTTTCACTTTTGTGCTAGCATTCGCTGTACAGGTTGCAATGTCATAGGTTGTTTCGTAAACATCACTTCCTTTTCCAACGGTTATGCTTGTCGGGATAGAGGTTACGAATGTCTCGGTCCCCGTGTCGGGCTGATCGCAGACAGGGTTCGCACAAGGAGTCGGCGTTTCCGCATAAGTTGGAGTTGTGTTACAAACACAGTGGTCAACCGGAGCTCCATCTGTGTCGGTGCAGGTTCCTGGATTCCTTGTTACAGGAATGTAGATCCCCTTATCGGCAGGCTGAGAGGTGGAGTTGAATATGGCCGCCACAACAGGGCCGAGATTCGCATCTGTATCGCGGATAAATCCTGCAGGGCAGCTTTGGTATTTGTATGGGGTGGGGTTAACAGGGCAAGAACATCCTGCCGTGCTAAGACCCGGGCAGGTGGCTGCTGTTGCGCTGGTGTATGTCGCGGCACCGCAGGTAATGGTAGGACCTGGGCAGGTGGCCGTTTTGGTCCATGTGACCGAACCCACCAAGTTTGGATTTCCGTGGAAAGCAGAGCACGTGGTAGATGCCGCCGCACTATCCGGACTACAAAAACAAGTTGATGTATCGGTTGACGTGGCTG
>JAEUKO010000045.1:0-6863 GCA_016794285.1 Alphaproteobacteria bacterium
ATTTCAACAACAAAACTGTGCTGATATTATAGGGAAGGTTGGCCAGAACGGCCCTAGGCGGAGATGTCACTTCCAGAAAATCAACAGCCAGAGCATCCCCTTCTATCACTTGCAGGCGTCCAGAATAGGCTTGAGAAAGAGAAGAAAGGGCAAGGACTGCCCGCGCATCAAACTCAATAGCAACAATCTTTTTGGCGGGTGTTTGCAACAGGCTGCGCGTTAACCCTCCTGGCCCGGGACCAATTTCTAACAACGTTGTTTCGGGTAAAATTTCACCGGAGAGGCGAACAATTTTATCCGTCAAATTTTGATCGAGAAGAAAATTCTGCCCGAGGGATTTTTCTGCCCTGAGACCGTGGTCCCGAATAACCTCACGCAAGGGGGGAAGGAAAGGAGGGGAATCCACTACCCTAATCCCGCTTTTCAACAAAAGCAGAACTGCGCAGATCCATCAGATAACGACGCTGGGCCCTGTCAAGCCGCATCCCTCCGACTCGCTGCATAATGTCTTCCCGAGAAGGAAGAAGAGCCTCGGTAATTTCACGCTTTTCTTGCAGGAAAATAATATAAAAGCCGCTTTGGGTTTTAATGGGATTCGAAATACTCCGAGGCGACAAGCTGGGCAAGACAGCATCAACTTCGGTTGGCATTTGGCCCCCAATGACCCATCCCACCGCGCCACCTTGTGCTGCACCAGGTGCTGCGGAGAACTGCTGGGCAACTTTGCCAAAAGCTTCAGGTTTTTTTTGCAACTGGGAGACCAGTTTTTCTGCGAATGACTGAATTTCGGCAGGCTTCTTTCCCTCCATAAGAGGCAAAAATATCTCGGAAATTTTGTATTGAGGTTTGCCAATATTGGCACGCAGTTGTTCAAGTTCGGAGTCTACATCTGCATCACTCACTTCAATTTGGGGGCGAATCTTTCTTTGCACCACTTTTGTCCATGCAATTTGAGCGCGGATTTGATCTTCCATTGTTCCAACGCGAATCCCGCTTGATTCAAGCATTTTGCGGAAATCTTGCGGGGACACCTTATTCTGGTCCGCAATGGATTTGAAGCCTTGGGCAATTTCCTCTTTGGTGACTTCAATTTTCAGACGATTTGCTTCTTGCATTTTTATTTCTTCTTCAATCAGCATATCTACAATCTGGGGGCGCAATTTTGCCATTAATTCTGGTGTACGCGGCAGACCCGTTGAAGCAGCAATCAGATCATGTCGCGCCATCAGATCGGATTTTGTTACGACATCCTGATTAACCACTGCGGCAATTCCCTCTTTTCCGGCAGCAAGCGCAGGAGAGTTTGTCCAACACAAGCCCACTCCTATCAGAAAAAGAGCCAGATATTTTTTCATGTTTGATGAATCCTTTTTCAAAGCAGATTCTCCCCCGGGAATGTAACGAGACAGATACCCGGGTAATATAGAATGAAGAGCCGTTGGCACAAGGCCCAGATCAGAAAGAGTCAGGGATCCTTTTGTTACCACGTTATCTGTTTGCAAACTGATAAGCTGGTCACTGGTCAAAAGGGGTTTGGGAAACAAAGAAAAAATTGCGGCCTGTGCCCGTGCCAGCCCCCACGGTATGGGCAGTAAAAATTTCGGTGTTTTGGTAATAGAAAAAATCTGTTCGTACACCTGACGGAAAGTCAAAATCTCTGGTCCAGCCAATTCATAAATGCGTCCGCGTGCTTCTTCTTGAACGGTTGCTTCAAAGACGGCTTCTGCAACATCGCCTACATAAACGGGTTGGAACTTAGTCTTGCCCCCTCCAAATAATGGAAGGAATGGCAATAGGCGGGACAGACGGGCGAACTGGTTGAAGAAATTATCCTCGGGACCAAAAATAACACTGGGACGCAAAATAGTCGCTGATGGAAACGCCTTATGAAGAGCTTCTTCTCCAGAAAGTTTGCTTTTGGCGTATCTTGAGGCCGATTGGTTAATTCCCAATGCCGATATATGAATCAAGGTCCGCACTTTGGCGGCAGCACAGGCTTGGCCAATCCATGCCGGATATTCGGTATGCAATCGTGCAAAGGTGTTTTTCCCTTTTTCAAACAAGATGCCAAGACAGTTCACAACAATGTCAGAGCCAGAAACCAATCTTTCCATTTGCGCCGCAGATCCGTACTCTCCGCGAATCCCCACGATTTGCCCAACACTGCCGTGAGTTTTCAAGAAATAAGCGCGCTGGGGGTGTCTTGTGACCACGCGAACCGAGGCTCCTGCTGCGGCGAGCCGCGATACGACATACCGCCCGACAAAACCAGTTCCGCCAAAGACAGTGACCACTTGGCCGTGGAGGGGTAAAGATAAAGACATCTGGGAACTCCTTAAAATATCTGGTTCTGACTATACTAACTGAACCCTTGATACAAAAGAGCAAAATCAGTCTTCCCGTTTCACAAAACTGTCAATAACCCGCTTGGTTGTTCCGTCCTTAAACTTAATGTCCAGTTTGTTACCAACAATATGAACAACCTTACCTGTCCCGAACTTTTCGTGAGAAATCGCACTTCCCACCTTAAACCCGTGAGGGTTTCCCGAAGCCATTCGTATGGGAGGAGGGGAAAGAACCTCAGGGGCAACCCGTTTGGGCGTAAATCCTGAAGAATCCCAATGAACAGATCGTCCCGGGTTATACAAACCAATCTCTGCGGCTACTTCAACATGGGCTTCAGGCAGTTCGTCCACAAAACGAGACGGAATGGCGTTCATCCAGTTGCCGTACATTCGTCGGTTGGCGGCGTAGGACACAAAAGCTCTCTTGCGAGCTCGCGTCAATCCGACATAGGCAAGACGGCGTTCTTCTTCGAGTCCAGAAAGACCAGTTTCATCCATTGTTCGTTGCGAGGGGAAAAGGCCTTCTTCCCATCCCGGGAGGAAAACCGCATCAAACTCTAGCCCTTTGGCCCCGTGAAGAGTCATTAAGGATACATAATCCTCATCAATCGCAGCGTTCTGGGTTTCCATGACAAGGGCCACGTGTTCCAAAAAGGCTGGAAGACTTTCAAATTCTTCCATGCCCGCGACCAACTCTTTTAGGTTCTCCACTCGCCCGGCTGCTTCTGGAGATTTGTCTGCTTGCCACATAGCCATATAGCCAGACTGATCGAGAATCTGCGCTGCCAGATCGGTGTGCTTCATCGTTGGCAACAAAGATCCCCACCTTGCAAAATCTTGCAGCAAATTTTGTAAAGTCGTGCGAATTTTTGGCCGCAATTCATCCGTTTCGCACAGCTCGGCGCAGGCTTGAAAAAGACTCATTCCCCTTGGCCGTGAGAGCGCGTAGAGCGTTTGGATTGTGCTCTCTCCAATTCCGCGTTTGGGAAGGTTGATAATCCGCTCAAACGCCAAATCATCGGCATTTTGAACCACAACCCGAAAATAGGCCAAGGCATCTCTGATTTCTTGCCGTTCGTAGAAACGAGGACCTCCAAAGACCCGATACGGCAACCCAAGTTGCAAGAACCGCTCTTCGAATTCACGCATCTGGAATCCTGCTCGCACCAACACGGCCACTTGACGCAAGTTCCATCTTTTTTGCTGCAATTGTTCAATTTCTTCGGCAACCCATCGTGCCTCAGCTTCACCGTCCCAGAGTCCCCGCAGCAAGATTTTTTCGCCCGAATCCCCCGCACACCACAAGGTCTTGCCCAATCGTCCCGCATTGTTGGCGATTACTCCGCTGGCGGCGGCCAGAATATGGCCTGTCGAGCGGTAGTTCTGTTCAAGCCGGATTGTTTTGCACCCGGGAAAATCTTTCTCAAAACGCAGGATATTTCCGACTTCAGCACCTCTCCATCCATAAATGGATTGGTCATCATCCCCCACGCAACACAAGTTCCCGCTTCCTTGCGCAAGCAAGCGTAGCCATAAATATTGAACCACATTTGTATCTTGGTATTCATCAACCAGAATATAGCGGAACTTCTTGTGATACTCAGCCAAGATATGGCTGTTTTGAGGGGAACGCAGAATACCGATCATATGCAGCATTAAATCGCCAAAATCGCAGGCATTGATAGTTTTCAAGCGGTTTTGATACGTTTGATAGACAGAAAGCATCTTGCCATCGGCAACCTCCCCCGCATCTTTAGGACCGAGATCATCGGGCCGGAGTCCCCGATCTTTCCAGCGTTCAATCACACTGAGAACCAGCTTGGCCGGCCATTTCTTGCTATCAACGTTCTGCGCTTCCAAAATTTGTTTCAGCAAGCGGAGCTGGTCATCCGAATCCAGAATACTGAATTGAGGGGTCAGGCCAACCAAATCCGCATGACGGCGGAGCATACGGGCGGCGATGGCGTGGAAAGTTCCCAACCACCACCCTTCAACTGGCTGACCGCCGAGTAGCTTTGAAACCCGCTCTTTCATCTCCAAAGCGGCTTTGTTGGTAAATGTGACCGCTAAAATTTGCGATGGGTAAGCTTTTCCACTTATGAGAAGATGCGCCAATCGCGTTGTCAAAACACGGGTTTTTCCCGTCCCCGCTCCCGCCAAAATCAGAACGGGTCCCTCAAGAGATGTGGCGGCTTCTAACTGAACAGGATTAAGCCCTTGCAGGTAAGGAGGTAAAGAAGAAGTATTGTGGGTTTGGGGAAGAGTCATCAGGGAGCATCTTTCAAGTTTATAATTATTTATACAGTTGTCATCCCCGACAAGGGAAGCGAAGCTGACCGCAGGTCGGGGATCTGGTACGTTGAGTGCAGCAAAGCTGCACAAAATCCAGATCCCGTTCGTGCTAGCGTCCTACAGGACGCGCCCACGGGATGACGAGTAAGTAATTATAGCCTTTAGCTATAAGGCTCTACAATAAAGACTTCTCTGCCCAAAAAGCAAGGGGCCCCAATCGCCCGCCGACCTACGTCACCGCAAGCTTTTTCGGAGCGTTCCTCTTTATCCGATCTTTGGCCAGCCTTATTGAGAAAGGGAGACAACATTAAAGCAGTTTTGAGTGACCGCTAACGTGTCCCCTGTTGAGGCGTTGGTGAGAGCCAAACCATCCCATGTGACATCTGCAGCATTAATCCCCGGACCGAGAACAATAAAGTTCGAATACTTATAGGTCCAAGGGATAGGAGAGCCGGGCGGAATCTCATTCGGCAAGACCTCTGCTCCCGCACAATCAACGGTCAAGGTGTCTTTTCCCCACCCCGCTTCAAGAAAGATAAGTGTTCTCCCAGAACCAATGCTTATCTGGTCGTCCCCCGATCCCCCGTTAATCAACCGATTGCCAACCGCGTCTTGAATTCTATCGTTTCCGGGCCCTCCTAAAAGCAAACGATCCTCGGCGGGGCGAGATGCAAGATCAAGTCCTAGTAGGTCGCAGGTCAGTTCATTGTCTTTTTCGTTCCCAATGAGAATGGCCCCCGGGGGAGTTTTATCCAAACAAGACATTTTGCTTATAGAAGAGTCCACGTTTTCTTCTTCAGTTTGGCTGTTTTGAGGAGAAAGTTTGAGAGGCTCAAAAACACGCGTAGCAGAGGCCGTTCCTTTAATGCTCAAAAACTGACCAGGCAATTTTCCTTCTAGAACCATTTGAGACAAAGCGGAAACTGTCGCAGCCGCTTGTGGAGGCACGTCTCTTTCGTATCCCTTGTAAAGAGCCAGAGCCGATTCCAACTGAGAAACCGCCATTGCTTTTTGTTGCCTTTGTTCTGGAGTCAGGTCGTTTTCTGCTTCAGTCGGGGCGTTGACAATCTGATCGGGTGTGGTTCCTTCTGGAAGTTTTGGTTCAGCAAACACAAAAGGCTCAGGGCGATCAGCCTCGAATCGCGCTAACTCAAAGAGAGTAAAAAGAGCCGCAGCGGCGATAACAACGATTAGGATGGTAATAGATTTGCGCATAAAATTAGATCCTAAATATCTTCGGTAAGGAATGCTTCGAACGGGAATTGTACCTGAAAATCCGTCAGGATACTAGGGTGCGTTCAGCAAATATCCTCGGATGCTTTAGGACCGATTTCCTGCAGGAGCGGCAGCAACTTGGTTTCGGCCATTATGTTTCGCTGTATAAAGGGCCCCGTCTGCTCTCTCAATGAGCTCTTCTGACGTTTTTTCCTTCGAGAATTCCGCAACTCCTACCGACATCGTAATCCGTCCCAAAACCTTGCCTGTGCTTCGGTTTATGACATCTTTCCCTGCAACGGCTTTTCTAAGCGCATTTCCAACGATAATCGCGCCAGATAAATCTGTGTCAGGCAGAATAATAGCAAATTCCTCGCCCCCGTAACGCGCAGCAAAGTCCTTGCCCTTCAGGCCATCTTTTAGTGTCCGTGCGACAAGACGAAGGACTTGGTCCCCCACTTGGTGTCCAAAATTATCGTTGAAGGATTTGAAATAATCAATATCAAGCATCAACAAAGTAAACATTCCGTGACGATGATTGGCGTCTTGCAACGTGCGGTCAAGCTCTTCATCAAAACATTTCCGGTTTGCAAGCCCTGTTAGACCATCAGTCATGGCTTCACGGCGGGTATGCTCAAGATCTCGCTTCAATTCATCCATAACTTTATTGGATTCACGCAACTTATCCTCAAGTTCTCGGTTTTGCTCAATCATAGACTTTGTTTTCTTGGACGCTATCTGAACCGCGTCTTGTACTTCTTTGGCATCTTTCGCTTGAGTAATGCGGGTGTTGACTTCATCCAAAGTCATTCCATAGTTTTCTGTCGCACTGCGAACACCACTGACCATGTTGGCCACATCGTCTATCGTGGACTGGACCTGCTCTCCTGCGCGGCGCACCGCTTCCTCGTTGCGAATATCGCTGAGGAATCTCTGATAGAGTTCTTGGCAGATATATTCTGAAATAGGCTGCCTTGCATCGATCAGGCCATCAATGACTTTTACCAAATC
>JAEUKO010000045.1:6873-16894 GCA_016794285.1 Alphaproteobacteria bacterium
GCGAATAGTAAGCAAACCACATTTCGTAATTTTCCGGAGTCGGCAACAACCCTCCTTCGTCAATACGCGCAAGGGCTTGTCCAGAAATCCGGCGAGTTAGTTCTCTTTCTTTCTCGTTGATGAAACTCATAGGGCACGCCTCACGCTTTTCGAAAAAATTCTATTGAGCCAGGAAGAACTGGCTTTTTGATCCTAAGCCAAAAATTGCTAACAAAAAGTTAGGATACTAGATTTTATCCACCTGAACTGGTTCTGTACTTTCAATCGGCGTTTTCAGTATAGCCATAACTTCATCAACACTATTGGCAACGACAAAAGTATCGCGGTGTTCTTGACGGGTGAATCCTTCTTTTCCCATATGATCGAAAAGATGGAGAAATGGATCCCAATACCCATCAATATTGGCCACAACAACCGGTTTGTCATGGATTCCTAAAAACCTCCATGTCAGAATCTCAAAAGCTTCTTCAAGCGTACCGATCCCCCCTGGAAAAATAACAAACGCATCCGCACGTTCGGCCATCATCTGTTTGCGAATATGCATACTCGGGACAACGTATAATTCCGTTAAACTGTTGTGGCGCACTTCTATTTTCAGAATATGCTCAGGGATAACCCCAATGACCTTGCCGCCTTCAGCCAAAGCCGCATTGGCAACCCGCCCCATGAGTCCCGGGCTCCCTCCGCCATAGACAAGCGTTATGCCAGCCTTGGCCAAAGCCGCTCCCAGCGCATCAGTCGGCGCATTGAAACGAGGGTTGGAGCTTTGTGATGCACCGCAATATACACAAACTGATTTTATTTGAGTCATATGAAGAGTACTTTCTGGTCTAGTTGGGTCCGGAAAGATGTTGCGTCCGGCCTCAATTCCATACAGACTTCGGGCAACGAAATCAACGGCAGATAACAAACGGAATTTGAAAATGAGCAATGAAGTAGTTGAAAAAACTCTCCACGATCTAAAAGAGACCATTCGACAAACTGTTTTTGTTCCCACCCACAAAGCAGGCTGGCCTTTTATTATAGGCTTTGCCGTTGTCTCTATCTTTCTTGCAATGGTTTCCGAAGGGCTTGGGCTTCTTGGATTGGTCTTAACGCTCTGGTGTCTCTACTTTTTTCGTGACCCCGTGCGCAGCGTTCCCAAACGTCAAGGCCTTATTGTCTCTCCTGCGGATGGCCGTGTCACCTTGATTACCGAAGCTTGTCAGCTTCCCAAAGAGCTGCGCACAAATGCGGATAACGACAGCGAAGAAGAGGATGGAGATTTTACGCGCATCAGCATTTTTCTGAGTGTGTTCGATGTGCACGTCAACCGTATTCCGGTTTCGGGGAAAATCAAAAAAATCGTCTATAAACCAGGGCTCTTTTTGAATGCCGGAGATGATCGTGCCAGTATGCAAAACGAGAGATGCTCTGCTCTTCTTTCTCTTGAAAATGGAACCGATTTTGCTTTTGTCCAGATTGCTGGGCTTGTTGCCCGCCGGATTATTTGTGACCTGAAAGAGGGGGATGAGGTAAAAACCGGAGAACGCTACGGGCTTATCCGTTTCGGCAGCCGAATGGATATTTACTTGCCCAAAGGGGTTTCGCCTATGGTTTGCGTTGGTCAGCGGGCCGTTGGTGGTGAAACTATTTTGGCGGACCTGACCTCTCAAGAACCTGCTCGCGAAGCGGAAAGCATCTAACTCCTATTCAAAAAGGAAAGCATTCTATGGACTCGTCTCTTCCTCCTTCTTCTGCTCCCCAAATGGTGGGATTGCAGAGAATTATTCCGAATACGATTACTTTGATGGCCCTTATCTCAGGCATGACCAGCATCCAAAGTGCCATTAACGGAGATTTCGACAAAGCCATTATGATGATGCTGGTTGCCGGAGTATTTGACGTTCTGGATGGAGCTATTGCGCGGGCTCTTAAAGCCTCCAGCGAATTTGGTGCAGAACTCGATAGTCTTTCTGACTTTCTGTCTTTTGGGGTTGCGCCTGCCCTTATCCTGTATGGCTGGGCTCTTGATGAGGCTGGCCGCCTCGGATGGATTGCAGTTATTGCCATCCCAATGGCTGCCGCGCTGCGCCTTGCCCGTTTTAATGTCATGGCCAAACGCGCCGACGAAACGCCCCTTTGGAAAAAACGCTATTTTTCAGGTATTCCAACTCCAGCCGGTGCGATTCTTTCCCTGCTTCCGGTTTATATCTGGTTCTTAATTGGAGCCGATACAGCAAAGGCATTTTCTTTTGCTACCCCCATCATTGCCATTTGGGCCATTTTTATTTCGGCCATGATGGTTAGCCGGATTCCAACTTTCTCACTGAAATATCTCAAAGTCCCCTCGCGCATGACTGTGCCAGTCATGGCATTGGTGGGGCTTTATATCGCAGCCTTGATCCACGCGCCGTGGGTTACCTTAACAGCTGTTTCTGTGGTTTATCTCAGCTCTATTCCGATTATTTTGCACCAGTACCGCAAGCTTGAAAAAGAAAACCAACAAACCACCGAGGATTTGTCCTCGCTAGCCTTTGGTATTGCTCCGATCACCACAGGAGATCAAGCGAGTGAACCTGACGAGAACGGAACATTTTAGAGACTACCCGAATGACGGGGCCTCAACCTTGCGCGTGGATTTGAAGCTCCAATCTTTCTCAGCGGCGGCAGCTTGCTGTGCTAACCTGAGTTCAGCATGGCTTGCGCCAGAAAGTTGTTCTCGGATTTTTTTCTCTCCCAGCTGATCCACAACAATATCGGCAGCAGCCTGCATTCTTGGGTTAATGGCATGGCCCGGACGGGGCGTTTGGGCCGGTTGATTTGTCACGGCCAAACCACCTTCTCCCCAGCTTGAGCCCATAGAATCTGTATATCCCGAGAGAATCGGGTCTTTGCCTCTTTCTTTGGTTAAGGAACCAAACGCGCTTTTTCCCGGGTTAATGGCGGCGTGTTGCACCCCTGCGTGAGCTCCAACCGCCCCATCTCCCATCGACATCGCGTTTTGAACAAACGCCATAGCACCCGCAACCGCTCCAGCCGCCATATAGGCGACGCCCGCAGTTGGACTAACCGCAAAAATAGCCGCACCCGCAGCTCCCGCCAAAAGTTCAGCTTTCAAGGACGGCTTACTGGCGGCCATTCCATGACCTGACCATTTGCCCCCATCTTGTTTCTGTTCAAGGGCTCCAGAGATCGTACGATGAACCTCCCCAGCTAGTCTAAGCTTTATAGCTGCTTGGTCATATGCGGCATCTGCTGCACCAACCTTATCCCCAGCAGCATGGGGTTTGAAAGTTGCCGACAGATCAATTCCCGCGCCATTGGCCACGGAGGATACGGCCCCGATAGAGCCCCCATCATACTCCCTAGCTGCGGTTGTGAATCCTACGGTCATAAACCTAATAAACCTATTTTTACTTTTACATTCTTATGGTAACGTAGAAGTCTTAACAGAAAATAAACTTTCTGGAAACATTTATTTTATCAGAGGTCAGTCAGTCGCAGCCGCCGATAGCTCAAAGCCTCACTGATATGGGGTGTTTGCAAGGGTTCATCTTCCGCTCCCCCGAGATCGGCGATGGTTCGGGCCACCCGCAGCGTTCTAAACCAAGACCTTGCCGAGAGTTTTAAGCGATCTGCCGCTTGTGACAGCAAAGATTTGGCAGAGGGAGACATCTCAGATAGAGAATCAAGAACAGCCCCTTGCGCATCGGCATTACAACGCATGGACGGCGGGGCCCCTAGACGGTCAAACCTTTGTTTTTGAAGGGATCTCGCCGCCATCACGCGAGCGGCCACCACGGCCGAGGGTTCGGAAGGTTCTGCCCGTTGCAGTTCTTCAATGGAAATGGGCGGAACGTCAACTTGCAGGTCGATACGATCCAATAGCGGACCAGATAAGCGTGATTGGTATTCTTCGGCACAGCGGGGAGCCTTGGTGCATTCCTGATCCGCTACTCCGAAATAACCGCAACGGCACGGGTTCATCGCGGCCACCAATTGAAACCTTGCCGGATAGGTGACATGGTAGTTCACCCGCGCAACCAAGGTTTCCCCAGTTTCGAGAGGTTGCCGGAGAGATTCCAGTGTTGCGCGTGGAAATTCAGGTAGTTCATCAAGAAACAATACGCCGTTATGAGCCAGAGAAATTTCCCCCGGGCGAGCGCGGGTTCCTCCCCCGATCAAGGCCGGTTGGGAAGCCGAATGGTGAGGGTCGCGGTAAGGGCGGGCGCAGAGCAAGCCACCTTCGGGCAATGTTCCAGCCAGTGAATGAATAATCGACGTTTCAAGAGCTTCTGCCGGAGAGAGCGGGGGCAAAAGCCCGGGCAAACACGAAGCCAGCATGGATTTTCCCGACCCCGGGGGGCCCAACATCAAAAGATTATGCCCTCCGGCGGCGGCAATTTCGAGGGCGCGTTTCGCACTTTCCTGCCCTTTTACTTCCCCAAGGTCTCGTGGCGCGGCTCCCTTTTGCTCTGGCAAAGCCGCCACAGGGCGGGTTAAAACCTGTACGCCTTTGATATGGTTTATCAATTGCAATAAATGGCGCGGAGCCAGAATAGGCAAATCTCCTGCCCATGCCGCTTCTGCACCGACATCAAAAGGACAGATCAAGCCAAAATCACGACTTTGCGCCCGCATAGCGGCAGGCAATGCTCCCGTTACGCTTCTCAAGCTTCCATCCAGCCCCAATTCTCCAAGCGCGAGATACCCTTCAAGAGCATCGGATGGAAGAACCTCCATCGCTGTCAGCAAGCCAAGCGCGATAGGCAGGTCGTAATGACTGCCCTCTTTGTTGACATCAGCCGGAGCCAAGTTAACCGTCAACCGTTTGGCAGGAAGGGACAAGCCCAAGCCGTGAAGAGCCGCCCGCACGCGTTCTTTGCTCTCCGCAACCGCTTTATCTGGCAACCCCACAATGGTAAAAGCGGGAAGTCCGCTGGCCAATTGAACCTCGACATCAATGTCCAGAACATCAATGCCGCGAAACGCCACAGTGCCAATTTTTGCAACCATAGAAAAAGCTTATAAAGCAAGCGGATAGTCCAAGAAACAGAAATAACAATCCCCGCCGCTTTCTTTTTCGATTATAGAAAGTTATGGGGTAATCTTACAACATCATGGCGTTACTTTGCATCCGCCGAGCAGGTCACCAACAGCGGATCGGACCCATAATTGCTCTGTGTAAATACGATTTGACGAAAGGCTTCGCCTTCATGCGGTGGATATGCCAAGCAAACCAACCTCCTCCACTCTGCCAGCAAACCTTCGCGCAGTGCAGTCTGCTCTGGTTTGGGGTTAGTCCCGTAATAGTTTTCATTGGGCAAAAAGTAGTGGATTTGACGGAAGTGGCGCGGCAGATATTGAGGAAAATGACCAAGTGCTTCGAGAACAATTCCTTGATCCACATCAGCGGTGTTATGTAGGTGCTCAACGAGAAGCGCAAATTGTTCTGCTGTGAGGTTTTTTGCCCTAGTGATGCGTGCGAGTGCCGCGCGCTGAGCATCGGTCACGGAATAGAGGCCGCTAGTAAAAATCGTGACATCGGCTTCGAGTAACTCATCCGAATTGATTGTACCTCCATAAAGCTCGCGCATGAGGCGAGCTAGGGCTCCAACTTTATTCATGTTAGGTGTATTCTTGTCGACCTTGGCGGCCTCGGTGACTGCGCTGCGAACACGCTCAAACTCCGGACGCAGCGCGGAAATCTCCGCTGGGAAAGCCTTATGATATTGGAGAATATGATCAACAAGCTGGTCTGATCCCCATGTCTCTTTCTCGAGCATGTTCACAAGATTTGGGATGGCCCTCCGGTCTGGCGCACTCGGGACAATGGACAGGCTAACCCGACCATAGCTAAGTGCTAAAGGGTTATTTGGCTTCACGCCGCAAGTGAAATCTCCATCGTCTCCCGTATCACAGCAGCTTTGCCCAAAGGAGACTTTGAGTTGTTCATCCTTTGGCAGCTCACAGATAAAATCATAGGGCGTGTAGGCCTGCATCACCCCCCCAGTAGCCTCTAGCTTTAGGAGGCAGCCCGACAGCGCACCATCCCGCACATGGCGCGCTGCGACACTATCCAGCACATGAATTTCTGTATCCGGCATTGGCTGGAACGCGCAGTTCGCTCTTGCGTCAAACGGTATGCATAGAAGAAATGCAAGGAAAAGAAGACGAAGCATTACAAACCCTCCACAGGACAGAAAATTTGTGTGGTTATCTCTTTAGCATCCGGAGCGGATGGATAATCACCATCGGGCAGATAATAACTCCACTTCTCGGCTGGAACAGGGGTCGGCTGCGCACAAATCACCGCGTCAAACTTTTTTGTGAAGGCCGCTATATCGGCTTCGCTATTTGCATCGAAAATCGTGCTAGAGTCAGAATATTGCAGCTCCTGCTGGCGCTGCTCTTCTAGGCTCTCATCGAATCTCTTTCGAGCTTGCAGAAGCAACGGAAAGCTCTTGCCACTGATGGATGGGAGCAACGCACCTGCCGCCTCAACTATCCCCTCAAGCGCAGGGATGGACCGTCGCACATTGGGGTTGTTAATTTTACTATAGAGCAATTTGCGCACTGTTTCGCTTGCATCCAGATATTCACCCGCGCGCCCCAGACGCTGCAGAATGTCACGAAATTCAAGTAATTCATTCGGGTTGTTCAACCGATACTCAAAGACTTCGATGGCACTCGCCAACAAGGGGGCTTCATCCTTGGGCGAAAGATCGAGTGCTATTAGAAAGTATGCACAATATTTTTGCGCATGCTCGCCATAGCTTGGCCATGCTTGCAGCAACCTGTCCTTAACCGCGAGTGCCGCTAATTTGTAGGCAGACTCACCGAGTGAGTCGCGCATCTGCATGCACGCATTGGCACGAATATTATTGGTCAGGTTATCGGACTTATCCCCTTCTCGCAGAGTGAGTGCGGCCAGTTTTTCTGGAGTGTCTGCAGTAGCCATAATAGATTTAATATTTGTGGATAGGTCGTCCGCCACCACTGTGCTACTCAACAATACCAATCCTACAAGAAGAGTTGTCATCCGCATCATTTTTATACCGTCAGAGCCCAATCCAAAGTTATATTAGACCTGTTTCATTCCCCTAACAATCTTAACAAAAGCTATTACCTGAAAATCTCCATACCAGTACAGAGTCCATTTTGGAAGATGTTGAAGTTATTGAGTACTTTCATCCCTTTTCCGCACCAGTCCAAAAACGGTTGGAAAAATAATGGCAGAGAAAGGCGCTCTGGCACTCAGTATTCTCGTGATATACAATCAAACTATGAGACTTTTCTTCACCCTTGTTATGTTCTGTTTGATGTGCCTTTGCGCTCCCCTTGCTGTTGCAGAAGAGAGGAAGGCCCTGCCCAAACCCGAATGCACCCTCAAAAACAAAGTCTTTTGCGGGGAGTGGCAAGATAATGATGGATTTAAGATCACTATGTTAGGTAATAAATTACTATCATCTGACAATATTGCCGTTGAGGATTGTGCCATTATTGATGAATTTTCTGATAAACTGCATCCGTATTCAATTCTGCAGTGCACTTATTACGATGAGGATTGGTCTAAAAGGGAGATAACAGAATTCCATATGTTTTACCTTTCCGACTATAACATCAAAAGAAGTTTGGAGTCTCCAAGTTTACAAGTTGTATCACACGCAACAAAGAGCAAAATTCAAGATTTATTCATTGGTTATTGTAACTCTAGCGTTACTAAGGACGATTCCAAATGTGAAAAAAATGATCTTTACCCAAACATAGGTTACGATAACGAGCGGCTGTCGCGCTACAGAAAAACTATTGATTAATACCATTCCTCTTAATGCTGGACAATTTCTTCAAAGCCCAATCGTTACGTTTTTTATCCCCAGAACTTCTATGACTTTCCTTTGCTGCTTTTATCCAATCTCCTGTATTTACTGCACCAAAGAACTCCTTCCATTTCTCTTTAGTAAATCGCGTTGCGCCCATATTAAACATCATATCCGTTATCACGATTTTGGCGTTATCGACCTATCCGTTCTCGCTGAAGGTAGCCATCAGCAAATCGCCTCATGTATTCTTCTTTTTTATCATCAGCAATGTAGTCTTGAAAGAGAGTGGGGATATTGTCTGCCGATGAATGGAATACTGCAGCCGCATCATCATCTGGGCTCGTTTTGTACCCATAATCCATATAGGAAAACATTTCGTAGCTAGTGTACTTTTTTCCCCTTACGGTGTAGGAGCACAGTAGAATACTGTAAGGACGAACGTCTCTTACCGCCTCATCAACCGGGGTGCATTTCATATGAGTAAAGCCCTCAAACCAAATATCTCTTCCGGTAATTTTTATTTTAAAAACGCTCAACCCTTGCCATGTTTTCCAATCCCCGCAGAAAACTTTATTCTCTAGAAAACAGGCATTTTTCTGATCATTTGCCGCAAATGTGGCTGATGAAGTAAAGAGAATGATGATTGCAAGAAAATATCTCATGTCGGCATAGTAACGGAATTGGTGTTATTTTTCTACGCTTTTCAACGTGTTGTGAGTCCAATCGTTACGCTCTTTATCTCCTGAATTTCTATGACTCTCTTTCGCTGCAGTTGACCAGTCATGTTTATTGACAGCGCCGTAAAAATTGCTCCATTTTTCTTTAGTAAACCGCGTTGCGCCCATATTGAACATCATGTCTGTTATCACGATTTTGGCGGGGTCAGGAAAACTGGAAAGTTTAGGAAACGCCTTTGGAACATCGTTTAATAAGGCTTGTTTAAATTTCCGGTTATACAGTTCCTTTTCCGCAAGAATACTAAGGCGAAGATTTGTATCTGTCATATAAAAATATGCCGTTTTATTGACCGGATTTTTACTGTCTTTTGAGGCTCTAGCAATTTCCTGTTTGGCAAAGTTTTTTAGATGACTATATCCGGCCTCTTTCTCGGCTTGTGTTGCTAGTCTTCCATTAGGGGTACCTATGCGTAAATCCAGCTTCATAAATTCTGCCTTATTATCCACATTGATGCCTGTACCAATGGTTACAATCCCCATTGAGTCGAGATAGGGGTAGTAGTAAGTTTTCTCATTCTTTTTGATGGTGTCAAACGCCTCTTTCTGCCAACCGGTATAATTTTCCTCGGTGGTATTGGGCGCGACAGGTTGGAAAAATGTAACAGCAGTGGGTTTTGTCACAGCTATTTTAAGCGGCAAGGCTATTTATAGCTAAGTTTATAATTATTTATACAATTGTCATCCCAGACAAGGGAAGCGAAGCTGACCGCAGATCAGGGACCTGGTATGTGAGTGCAGCGAAGCTGCACAAGATTCTGGATCCCGTTTGTGCCAGTGTCCCTGCGGGACACGCCAACGGGATGACGAATAAGTAATTATAGGCTTAACTATATCCTTTGGCATTCGGGCAATAAAAAACGCCGCAGGCGTAGCTGTGGCGTTTATTAGGATATTAATCCTATAAAAATTGACAAAAGTCAAGAAGAATTAGAAGAATAGTTCGAAAAACTCTATGGCGGAGAGGAGGAGAGGGTTACTTCGGATGTTATTTTGCAACAGATTTGTATTCCATTTGCCAATGTATCTCGTTGGAAGATAGGACTCTGAAGCCAAGACGTTCATAAAGCTTTTTGGCACCCTCGTTCATTTTTAGCGTTTGAAGCCGTAATGCAATGTTTTTCGCCTCTGCTTCCTCCATGAATTTCTTTACAAGAAAGCTTCCGACACCTCTATTCTGAAATTCTGGCAGCACGAAGATTGGTCCGAACCATATGTGATCTTCATGTTCTTGCCAGCCAATAACCCCAACGGAATTATCTTCCTGCTGAATAAGGTGCGGATTCCTATCGTTAAAATCGATATCGGCATAATGATCCTGTTTTTTCTCATCCCAACCAAACATGGGTTCAATGACATCTCGGTAAGCTAGATGATGGGCCTTTCGAAAAAATTCCCTGTCCTTCTCAGCCGCCGGAATGAGATTAACTTGCATGGTAACCCTTTGGTAACTGGTATTAAAACCCTTATTGGTTTGTCAGA
>JAEUKO010000046.1:0-16686 GCA_016794285.1 Alphaproteobacteria bacterium
CGTGGTCAACGTGACCAATCGTTCCAATGTTACAGTGCGGCTTGTTCCGCTCAAATTTTTCCTTGCCCATTTTTATATCCTTTTCTCTTCAGAATTTAGATTAAGCAGCCAGTTTCTTTTTAACTTCTTCAACAACATTCGGTGGAACTGGATCGTAGTGATCAAAGACCATCGTATATTGCGCCCGCCCTTGGGACATAGAGCGCAGGTTGTTGATGTAACCAAACATATTCGAAAGGGGAACCATTGCCGCAATAACCTTGGCATTGCCGCGATCATCCATGCTGCTGATCTGACCACGACGAGAGTTCAAATCGCCAATGACATCACCCATGTATTCCTCTGGTGTTACAACCTCAACCTTCATAATCGGTTCAAGCAGAACGGGACCAGATTTTTGCATCCCTTCCTTAAATGCAGCCCGCGCTGCAATTTCAAAAGCCAGAGCCGAAGAGTCAACATCATGGAACGCCCCATCAATCAAGCGGACCTTGAAGTCAACAACAGGGAACCCTGCAATAATCCCCGTTTCTTGAGCCCCCTTAAGACCTTTTTCAACGCCAGGAATATACTCTTTGGGAACAGCACCTCCCACAATTTCAGAGGTAAATTCGTAGCCCATCCCTGGCTCTTGAGGTTCGAAAACCATAACCACACGAGCATATTGCCCCGAACCACCTGATTGCTTCTTGTGGGTATAATCAATTTCAGAAGCCCGCGCAATTGTCTCGCGGTAAGCCACCTGAGGAGCCCCAACATTTGCTTCGACCTTGAATTCACGACGCATCCGGTCAATCAGGATTTCAAGGTGAAGCTCACCCATCCCTTTCATGATCGTTTGACCAGATTCGTGATCCACCGAAACACGGAAAGACGGATCTTCGGCAGCAAGACGTTGCAAAGCCAAGCCCATTTTTTCCTGATCTGCCTTGGATTTTGGTTCAACCGCAATCTCAATAACTGGCTCAGGAAATTCCATGCGCTCCAGAACAATCGGCTTATCAGAGTCGCAGAGCGTATCGCCCGTTGTTGTATCTTTCAATCCAACCAGAGCAACAATATCACCCGCATGAGCTTCTTTGATTTCTTCACGGTTATTGGCGTGCATCAAAAGCATCCGACCAATCCGTTCTTTCTTGTCTTTTACCGAGTTCAAAACGTAAGACCCAGCATCAAGCTTACCCGAATAGATACGCGCAAATGTCAAAGAGCCTACAAATGGATCATTCATGATTTTGAACGCCAAAGCCGAGAACGGCTCATCTTCTTTACAAAGACGAACATCATCTTCGTCAGAATCAACTTTTTTGCCCTTGACATTGCCCACATCAACCGGAGAAGGCAGATAGTCAACAACGGCATCCAACATCGGCTGCACGCCTTTGTTTTTGAACGCCGAACCACACATCATCGGAATCAACTTGAAAGCAATGGTCCCTTTGCGGATACATTTCTTCAGCGTCGGAACATCAATTTCTTTGCCTTCCAAATAGGCTTCCATCGCCGCATCATCCATCTCAACGGCCTGCTCAACCAAACGGTCGCGATATTTTTTGGCTTTCTCCTTGAGATCGTCGGGAATTTCTTTTTCCTCGAATGTTGCGCCAAGGTTATCCGAATTCCAGATAATCGCCTTCATTTTGATCAGATCAACGATCCCAATGAATTCACTTTCTTCACCAATCGGCAAGGTCAATACCAGCGCATCAATACCAAGACGCTTTTTAACGGACTCAACGCAATCGTAGAAGTTAGCACCGATTTTGTCCATTTTATTGGCAAAAATAATACGAGGCACATGATATTTGTCACCCTGACGCCAAACCGTCTCGGTTTGGGGCTCAACCCCTTGGTTTCCATCAAGCAGGCAAACCGCACCATCAAGAACCCGCAAAGACCGCTCGACTTCAATAGTGAAGTCAACGTGACCCGGAGTATCAATGATATTCATGCGGAACATCTCACCCGGAGCAACTCCATTATCAGGACCTTTCCAGAAGGTCGTGGTCGCCGCCGAGGTAATGGTAATCCCGCGCTCTTGTTCCTGCTCCATCCAGTCCATCGTCGCCGCACCATCATGCACTTCACCAATCTTGTGAGATTTTCCGGTGTAGTACAGAACACGTTCGGTGGTCGTCGTCTTCCCAGCATCAATGTGCGCCATGATGCCAAAGTTACGATAGTTTTGAAGGGGATACTCGCGGGCCATTTTTTGTTCCTGTTTTCTAAACTTCTACCAGCGATAATGCGCAAACGCACGGTTGGCTTCCGCCATCTTATGCGTGTCATCCCGTTTTTTGATTGCTGATCCACGGTCGTTCGCAGCTTCCAAGGCTTCCGCAGCAAGACGCTCGGCCATGGTATTCTCACCACGCTTACGAGCAAAGTCACGGAGCCAGCGCATAGCCAAAGCCGCACCACGATCAGCACGAACCTCAACGGGAACTTGGTAGTTAGCCCCACCAACCCGACGAGAACGAACCTCGATCTGTGGACGAACTTTGTTGAGAGCCATAATCATAACAGCCAAACCTTTGCTTTTCTTAGCAAGGTCAGGATTCATGTCGAGATCACCGAGTGATTTTTTTTCAATCATTGCGATTGCATCATAAACAATGCTCTCCGCAACAGATTTTTTTCCTCTGGTCATGATGATGTTAATGAATTTCGAAAGAACCACATCCCCAAACTTAGGATCCGGCAGAACTTCACGTTTTTTTGCAGTATGACGACGAGACATTTCTTCAAGGTCCTCTTTAAATTACTTAGGCTTCTTCGCGCCATAGCAAGAGCGCGATTGCTTACGATTTTTAACGCCCTGCGTATCCAGCGCGCCACGAACAATACGATAACGAACCCCCGGCAAATCCTTAACCCGACCGCCATGAACAAGAACCACTGAGTGCTCTTGCAGGTTGTGACCTTCCCCACGAATGTAACAGATGACCTCAGACCCTGTGGTCAAACGAACCTTAGCAACCTTCCGCAAAGCCGAGTTAGGCTTTTTAGGGGTTGTGGTGTAAACGCGCGTACAAACGCCACGCACCTGAGGGTTCTGTTTCAGAGCCCGGTTCTTCTTACTTTTGACCTGTTTTTCCCGCGGGTTACGGATAAGCTGTTGAATTGTTGGCATTAGCTGGTGCCCTTAATCCTTCTTCAAATTTCAAAATTGTTGTGGACAGTGTGCGTCGTACCGCGACAGAGATAGAGAGTCAAGGACATAAAATCGTTCCTCGAACATATTTATCTCACACGGACATCCCCTAAGGGATTTTTAGTACCGCGTTTAACCTCTTTATTTTCCCTGAACTTCAGGTGTTTTCCGAAGGTTACAGCCGATGCATCCAAAACAAGTTCGCGGACTATAGGTTATCTTGAGCGAAGGTGTCAACGGTTATTTTACACTTTTTTAAGTTTTTTTGAGTCATCTCAATAAGTTAGTTTTTTACAACTTTGCTGCATCAATCTCCCTGCATTGGGCATAAAAAAACGGCCCTCGAAAGGGCCGGATTTCAATCTTTTCGAACGCAAGTCCAAGTCCTTTAGGTGCCAGATTTCAGTTCTAGAACCTCAATCACGTCATGATCCGCCTCAATGGCTGTGCTTTCTGCCGCAGATTGCTGCTGAGCTGCCACCGCCAGTTTATCGCGAGAAGAGGCCATTTTCTTAAGTTGATTGACGTAGGCCCCCGTCCCCGCAGGAATCAGACGACCCACAATCACGTTTTCTTTGAGTCCTTTCAGGATATCAGATTTGCCCTGGCACGCCGCCTCAGTCAAAACGCGAGTCGTTTCTTGGAAAGAAGCCGCCGAAATAAAGGACCGAGTTTGCAGAGACGCTTTTGTGATCCCTTGCAAAATTGGCCGCCCAACCGGAGGACGCTTCCCATCAGCTAAGTACTTCTGACGTTCAATCTCGAACTCATCCCGTTCGACGTGTTCGCCAACCAGATAGGTTGTATCACCAACTTCGAGAACTTCCATTTTTTGCAACATTTGGCGCACAATCACTTCGATGTGTTTGTCGTTGATTTTCACGCCCTGCAAACGGTAAACATCTTGAATTTCGTTAATGAGGTAGTCGGCCAAGGCCTCAACCCCCATAACATCCAGAATGTCGTGAGGAACCATTGCCCCATCGAGCAGACGATCACCCTTACGCACATAGTCACCTTCAGTGACCGCAAGGTGGCGCCCCTTGGGAATGAGGTACTCTCTAGGCTCTTGATCTTTCTCGGCTGGACGAACCACCAAGCGACGTTTGGCTTTGTAGTCCTTGCCAAATTCAACCTGACCTTCGATTTCCGAAATAATTGCAGCATCCTTCGGACGACGAGCTTCGAACAACTCAGCCACACGAGGCAAACCACCGGTAATGTCACGCGTTTTGGAAGTCTCACGCGGAATACGCGCAATAATATCCCCTGCCTTGACTTCTTGCCCACTCTCAACCGAGAGAATGGCATCAACCGACATGTAATAGTTAGCCGGCAAGCCATTTGGCAGAGAGATAATCGCGCCTTTCTTATCCAGCAAAGATAAGCGAGGTTTCAAGTCTCCGCCACGAGGCTGGGACCGCCAGTCAATCACCACTTTGGAAGAAATCCCTGTGGCTTCATCCATTTTTTCCGAGATGGACAAACCTTCGACCATATCAAAATAATGGGCCACCCCGTCTTTTTCGGTAATGATTGGCATGGTGAACGGATCCCATTCAGCCATCTTGTCGCCTGGCTTAACCTTCGCGCCATCTTCAATGAGCAAACGCGCCCCGTATGGCAAACGGTGAATGGCTTTCTCGGCCCCTTTGGCATCCTTCAAGACGATTTCGGTATTGCGGCCCATCACGATATTCACACCGGAAGAGTTCTTAACCACGTTATGGTGCTTGATTTCAACCGTTGCCGAAATAGTTGCTTCCACCGAAGATTTTTCAGCCCCTTTCTGAGCCGCCCCACCAATGTGGAAGGTCCGCATGGTTAGCTGCGTTCCGGGTTCCCCAATGGATTGAGCCGCCATCACGCCGACCGCTTCACCAATGTTGACCGACGTCCCACGTGCCAGATCCCGCCCATAGCAACGAGCGCAAACTCCGATTTGTGTATCGCAGGTTAAAACCGAGCGAACCAGAACCGAATCGATTCCCGCCGTTTCAATTTGCTCAGCCTTGACTTCGTCAATCAACTGGCCTGCCCCGACAATAACTTCCCCGTTCAATGGGTTGACAATGTCAAGCGATGCACTGCGCCCCAGAATGCGTTCCGCCAGCGAAACCACAACATCCGCGCCGCTCATCACTGCCCGCAAGGTAATCCCACGGGTCGAGCCGCAATCGTCTTCGTAAATCACGGCATCTTGAGCCACATCCACCAAACGGCGCGTCAGGTACCCAGAGTTCGCCGTTTTCAGAGCCGTATCCGCCAAACCTTTCCTCGCCCCGTGGGTCGAGTTAAAGTATTCGAGAACCGAAAGGCCTTCCTTAAAGTTGGAGATAATCGGCGTTTCGATGATTTCCCCCGAAGGTTTGGCCATCAAGCCCCGCATCCCTGCCAACTGGCGAATTTGAGCCGCAGAACCCCGCGCCCCAGAATGAGCCATCATGTAAACAGCATTCGGCGTGCCTGTTGAAAGGTTGGAAATCCCTTTCATCATCGCATCCGCCACGTCATCGGTACACCGCGACCAAATATCAACAACCTTGTTGTATTTCTCGCCCTTGGTAATCAGACCGTCCATATATTGCTGTTCGTATTCTTTGACTTTCCCTTCAGCATCCGCAACAAACTGAGCTTTGGCTTGAGGAATAATCAAATCGTCTTTCCCAAAGGAAATCCCCGAAATACAGGCATAACGGAACCCGAGTTTCATCATGCGATCACAGAAAATAACCGTCTCTTTCTGGCCGCAATGACGGTAAACCGTATCGATAAGGTTCGAGACTTCTTTTTTGGTCAACGTCGTATTAAGCACCGAAACTGGGACGTTTTTGTTCCGTGGCAACAAGTCCGCCATCAACATCCGCCCAGGCGTTGAATCAATCACCAGCGTAACAGGCTCTCCATTGGAATCCACTGTTTTGTAACGGCATTTGATTTTCGAATGCAACGTAACAACTTTGCTTTCCAGAGCGTGCTGAATTTCGCCCAGATCACGAAAGGTCATACCTTCTCCAGGTTGTTTATCTTGCACAATCGAGAGGTAATAGAGACCCAAAACAATATCCTGCGTTGGGACAATAATTGGTTTGCCCGAGGCCGGAGACAGAATGTTGTTGGTAGACATCATCAAAACGCGGCTTTCCAGTTGAGCCTCAATCGAAAGAGGCACATGGACGGCCATTTGGTCCCCATCAAAGTCCGCATTAAAAGCGGTACAAACGAGGGGGTGAAGTTGAATTGCCTTCCCTTCAATAAGGGTTGGCTCAAAAGCCTGAATCCCCAAACGGTGCAGCGTTGGCGCACGGTTCAAGAGGACAGGGTGTTCCCGAATCACTTCCTCTAAAATATCCCAAACTTCCGGACGCTCGCGTTCGACCATCTTCTTGGCGGCTTTAACCGTTGTTGCCAAACCGTAGAGCTCAAGTTTGTGATAAATAAAGGGTTTGAAGAGTTCCAGAGCCATTTTCTTCGGCAAACCACATTGATGGAGCTTCAGTTCCGGCCCCACAACAATAACGGAACGCCCCGAGTAATCGACCCGTTTTCCAAGCAAGTTCTGACGGAACCGCCCCTGTTTCCCTTTGAGCATATCCGAAAGGGATTTGAGAGGACGTTTGTTTGCTCCTGTAATGACACGCCCACGACGCCCATTGTCAAAGAGAGCATCAACGGCTTCTTGCAACATCCGTTTTTCGTTCCGGACAATAATGTCTGGAGCCCGCAATTCCATCAAGCGTTTCAAACGGTTGTTCCGGTTAATAACACGGCGATAAAGATCGT
Source organism: Alphaproteobacteria bacterium (assembly GCA_016794285.1). Taxonomy (GTDB): domain Bacteria; phylum Pseudomonadota; class Alphaproteobacteria; order Micavibrionales; family Micavibrionaceae; genus UBA1573. Next base: position 6,938 of record JAEUKO010000046.1, read on the forward strand.
TCAGATCCGAGGTCGCAAACCGCCCCCCATCCAAAGGAACCAAAGGACGAAGCTCAGGCGGCAAAACCGGAACCACATCCATAATCATCCACTCTGGCCGCGTCCCCGACGTAATAAATGCGTCAATGAGTTTAAGGCGTTTCACCAGCTTCTTACGTTTGGTTTCCGAGGAACAATCGCGTAGATCTTCTTCGGTTTTGACTTTTTCCGTTTCAAGGTTAATTGCCGAAAGAATTTCTTTCATAGCTTCCGCCCCGATTCCGGCACGGAAATTATCATCGCCGTATTCGTCTTGGGCATTCATGAACTCTTCTTCGGAAAGAAGCTGGAATGGCTTGAGCGGGGTAAGACCCGGGTCAATCACAACATAGTTTTCGAAGTAGAGAATCCGTTCAAGGTCTTTCAAGGTAATATCAAGCATCAAGCCAATACGAGAAGGCAAAGACTTCAAGAACCAGATATGAGCAACTGGCGAGGCCAGTTGAATGTGGCCCATGCGCTCGCGGCGAACCTTGGTCAACGTGACTTCAACACCACATTTTTCGCAGATGATCCCTTTGTATTTCATCCGTTTGTACTTGCCGCACAAACATTCGTAATCCTTAACAGGGCCAAAAATACGAGCACAGAACAACCCATCGCGTTCAGGCTTGAACGTCCGATAGTTGATTGTTTCCGGTTTTTTGACTTCACCAAAAGACCAAGAGAGAATTTGTTCAGGGCTGGCTACCGAGATCCGGATTGCATCAAAGCTTTGCATTCCGGTAGGTTGTCCAAAGAGATTCATCAGTTCGTTCATTCTTGTGTACTCCGCTATAACGGTTTCAATGGTAATCGGTTACGAGGCAGACGGTAGAGCGGGGAAAGCTTGAGCTATCCCCGCGCTCCAAACTTAATCTTCTTCGGATTGGGTCATCTCGACATTAAGACCGAGGGCTTTGAGTTCCTTGGTCAAAACATTGAAGGACTCTGGAACGCCAATTTCGAAATTGTCTTCGCCTCTGACAATCGCTTCGTAGACTTTCGAACGGCCCGCCACGTCATCCGACTTAATCGTCAGGAGTTCCTGAAGCGTATAGGCCGCACCGTAAGCTTGCAGAGCCCAGACCTCCATCTCCCCAAACCGCTGACCACCGAATTGAGCTTTACCGCCCAAAGGTTGCTGCGTAACCAGAGAGTACGGACCAATCGACCGCGCATGGATTTTGTCATCAACCAAGTGGTGAAGCTTGAGCATATACATATACCCAACCGTCACTTGACGATGGAACTTCTCACCGGTCCGCCCATCGATCAAAGTAACTTGACCGGAACGGTGAAGACCAGCTTGTTCCAAAAGACCGGTAATATCCGATTCTTCTGCCCCATCGAAAACAGGGGTCGCCATCGGCACGCCGCCACGCAGGTTGTTAGCCATCTCGAGGGCTTGCTTATCGTTCAGCAAGGTCACTTTCTCGTTGTATTCGCTTTCGCCATAGACATTTTTCAGTTTGTCTTTAAGCTGCGCGAATTCCGAGCCAGATGGATTCTTCCGGTCCGCAAATCCGTCAATCAATTGACCAATCTGACGCCCCAAAGAGGCAGAAGCCCAACCCAAATGGGTTTCAAGAATCTGACCCACATTCATCCGCGAAGGAACCCCAAGAGGATTGAGAACAACATCAACCGGCGTCCCATCTTCCAAGTATGGCATATCTTCGCGTTTCATAATCCGCGAAACAACCCCCTTGTTTCCATGACGACCCGCCATTTTATCACCTGGCTGAGTTTTCCGTTTAATGGCCACGAAAACTTTGACCATTTTCATGACACCCGGAGGCAATTCGTCCCCACGTTGAAGTTTTTCAACTTTGTTCTCAAAACGATCTTTGAGGTTATCAACGGCATCGTCAAAGGTTTTACCGATGGTTTCAATTTCCGCCATGACCGCTTCATTCTCGACACCAATTTGACGCCACAAACCGCGACGCTCGACTGATTCAAGATCAGACTGGGAGAGTTTTTCACCTTTTTTCAAGGAACTCACCCCTTTCGGGACACTTGAAACAACTTGACCGACCAGCAATTCACCTAAGCGGCTATAAAAACCAGATTCGATGATTTTGCGTTCGTCATCGCGGTCCTTGGCCAGACGTTCAATTTCGGACCGCTCAATCGAGAGAGCCCGAGAATCTTTGTCAATTCCACGACGGTTGAAGACACGAACTTCAACCACAGTCCCAGCCGTTCCAGGAGGCAAGCGCAGCGAAGAGTCTTTAACGTCTGCCGCTTTTTCACCAAAAATCGCCCGCAGAAGTTTTTCTTCTGGAGTCATTGGGCTTTCACCTTTCGGTGTGACCTTACCGACCAGAATATCACCAGGTCCGACTTCGGCCCCGATATGAACAATACCGGACTCATCAAGGTGTTTGAGGGCTTCTTCACCAACATTTGGAATGTCGCGGGTAATTTCTTCAGGACCCAATTTGGTATCCCGAGCCATTACTTCGAATTCCTCGATATGGATCGATGTGAAAACGTCATCCGCAACAATCCGTTCCGAAAGCAGGATCGAATCTTCGAAGTTGTAGCCGTTCCATGGCATGAAGGCGACAAGAACATTCCGCCCCAAAGCCAGTTCTCCCAACTGAGTTGACGGACCATCCGCAATAATGTCACCCGTTTTGATGACATCGCCAACTTTCACCAAAGGCCGTTGGTTAATGCAGGTTGATTGGTTCGAACGTTGGAATTTCATCATTTTATAGATGTCAACAATCGGCTCATCCGCACGCAGTTCTTCTGTTGCGCGAATAACGATACGAGTTGCATCCACCTCAACCACTGTCCCAGCGCGGCGAGCAGCCACAGCAGCCCCCGAGTCAAGAGCAACCGTGAGTTCCATCCCCGTCCCCACCAGAGGCGCATCCGTGCGCAACAAAGGAACCGCTTGACGCTGCATGTTCGAGCCCATCAAGGCCCGGTTCGCATCATCGTTTTCAAGGAACGGAATAAGGGCCGCCGCAACCGATACAATCTGTTTCGGAGAAACGTCAATGTATTCAATCGCTGCAGGATGAGACATCAGGTTTTCACCCGCTTTACGGCAAGATACCAAATCATCGACAAACCCACCCTCTTCACTCAAAGGAGAGTTAGCCTGTGCGATGGTATATTTGGCTTCTTCCATGGCCGACATATAGACGACTTCATCCGTCACTTTACCACTGGAAACCTTGCGGTACGGACTCTCAATAAAGCCGTACTGATTCACCCGCGCAAAAGTTGCAAGAGAGTTAATCAGACCAATGTTCGGACCTTCAGGCGTTTCAATTGGGCAGATCCGTCCATAATGGGTTGGGTGCACGTCACGAACCTCAAAGCCCGCACGTTCCCGAGTCAACCCGCCAGGGCCGAGCGCAGAAAGACGCCGTTTGTGCGTAATTTCCGAGAGTGGGTTGGTTTGGTCCATAAATTGTGACAATTGGCTGGAGCCAAAAAATTCACGAACAGCCGCCTGAGCCGGTTTAGAGTTAATCAAATCATGCGGCATATAGTTGTCAATATCGACTGAAGACATCCGCTCCCGAATGGCTCTTTCCATCCGCAGCAAACCAAGACGAACTTGGTTTTCCATCAACTCACCCACCGAGCGAACACGGCGGTTGCCGAGGTTGTCAATATCATCGACTTCACCACGACCATCTTTGAGTTCATGAAGATATTTCAGGATCGAGAGAATATCTTCTTTGCGCAAAACGCGCAGTTGATCGTCTGTCTTGAGATCAAGCCGTGCATTCATTTTCACACGACCAACCGCCGAAAGATCATACCGTTCGGGATCAAAGAACAGCGAGTGAAATAAGGCTTCTGCCGATTCAACTGTTGGAGGTTCGCCCGGACGCATCACACGGTAAATATCAATCAAGGCCTCTTCGCGGGTGTCGCATTTATCCGCAAGCATCGTGGTCCGCAGATAAGGCCCGACATTGATGTGATCAATCGCCAGAATTGGCAGGTCAGAGCCGCCCTCTTCAAGAATTTTTTCAACATCATCGCCAGTTAGCTCATGACCTGCTTCAAACAAAACCAAGCCGGTTTTAGGGTCCAGAACATCGGTTGCAAGGTAAGAACCAACCAGCTCTTCCACTTGAACCAACACGTCCTTGAGACCATCGTCCATTAACTTGCGCGCAAGACGCGGAGTCATTTTGGTTCCGGCATCAGACACAACTTTTCCGCTTTTGGCATCAACTAGATCATAGACCAGCTTGACACCACGCAAACGATCCGCGTCAAATGAAGTTTTCCAACCTTTTTTATCATGGGTGTAGTGAATGATTTTGTAGAAAGTACTGAGGATTTCCTCGTTGCTCATTCCCTGAATCAGCAAAGGGTCAATCGGCTTGTCTTTTTTCTGGCATTCCAAAATATATTCTTCAGTTTCTGCACTATAGAGAGCCCGCAAAAACGTCGTCACTGGCAATTTACGGCGACGGTCAATCCGCACATTCAAAACATCTTTGGCATCAAATTCAAAATCAAGCCACGAGCCCCGATAAGGAATAATCCGCGCAGCAAAAAGATACTTGCCCGAGGAGTGGGTTTTGCCACCGTCATGATCGAAGAAAACGCCCGGGGACCGGTGCATTTGCGAAACAATGACCCGCTCGGTCCCGTTGACAATAAACGTCCCGTTGCGCGTCATGAGAGGCATATCTACCATATACACGTCTTGTTCCTTGATATCACGGATTGAGCGCAAGCCCGTTTCCTCATCAACATCAAAGACCGACAAGCGCAGCGTCACCCGCAAAGGAGCGGCATAGGTCATGCCCCGCGCATAGCATTCATCTACATCGTACTTTGGCGTTTCAAACTCGTACCGCACGAAATCAATTTCAGCCTTGTCCGAGAAATCCTTGATCGGAAACACAGAAGAAAGAACCTCCTGCAAACCCTGCATTTTCCGATCATCTGCCGGAATATGCATTTGCAAGAATTGTTCGTAGGAATCTTTTTGAACCTCAATCAGATTCGGCATCGCCGCAACTTCACGGATTTTTCCGAATGAGCGGCGAATCCGCTTGCGTCCGGTAAAACTTTCAACGATGGCAGAAGGATTGAGGGAAATGGATTTCTTGGCAGTCGCTGTTTTTTTCATTCCTAGGCCCTTAAAAAATAGTCTGATTGCATCAGTTCTGTTTTGAAAAAAAATCCAACCACATCACCCGCTTTATGCTCCTGAATCCGCTGCGGTTCTGCGGTTCGGAGAGCTTAAAGCCATTCCAGAGTGGTTGCGGTTTCTCTTCGGGTCCGCAAATAAAGCACGCAGAAAACATCTCTGTTTCCTGACGAAGTATCGGTTTGTACCGAGTCCCGCCCTCGCTGTCCAGCAAAAAATACAAATTTTTGGTTAATCTTTTATCGAAACATTAATTTCCCTATTATTTTATAACCTACCTACAATCTGCTTTACTTTCTTGGCGGTTGGTTTATACCTCCCCTGCAAATTCCACTCACAGACCTCAAGGGAGTTTGCGTTATGCTGATTCAAGAAAAAATCCGTGAAGGCCTCACTTTTGATGACGTCCTTCTTTTGCCGGCAGCCTCAAACGTGCAACCAGCTGAGGTTTCGACAAACACCCAGTTAACGCGCAACATTTCCCTCAGTATTCCTCTTCTTTCAGCGGCCATGGATACGGTCACTGAGTCGTATATGGCAATCGCAATGGCGCAAAACGGTGGGTTAGGAGTTATTCACCGCAATCTGACGCCAGATCGACAGGCAGAAGAGGTTCGGCGCGTCAAACGTTATGAATCAGGGATGGTGGTCAATCCGATCACGATTCGTCCCGACGCTACCTTAGCCGAAGCTTTGGAAACAATGGGCCGTTACAGTATTTCGGGAGTTCCAGTAACGGAAGAGAACGGAAAACTGGTAGGAATCCTAACCAACCGCGATGTTCGTTTTGCCGAAAACCCTTTGCAGCCTGTACGAGAATTGATGACCTCAGAAAATTTGATCAAAGTTTACAACTCGGTTGATAAGGCTGGCGCAAAACAATTGCTGCACAAAAATCGGATCGAAAAACTGTTAGTCGTGGACAATGACGACCGCTGCATTGGCCTTGTGACAGTTAAAGATATTGAAAAATCACAGACTTACCCCTTGGCAGCCAAGGACAGTAAAGGCCGCTTGCTCGTAGGGGCCGCGGTTGGAACAGGTGAAGTCAACGGATATGAAAGAGCCTTGGTTTTGGCCGATGCTGAACTGGATGTCGTAGTAGTTGATACCGCGCATGGCCATTCCCAAGGCGTCCTGAACATGGTGGCTCGAATTAAAAAATCTTGTGGCGACCGCGTGCAGGTCATTGCGGGAAATATTGCAACAGGCGATGCAGCACGAGCCTTGATTGATGCAGGAGCGGATGCCGTCAAAGTTGGTATTGGGCCAGGCTCAATCTGCACAACACGGGTTGTGGCAGGGGTTGGAGTTCCTCAACTCTCTGCGATTATGAGTGTGGCAGAAATCTGCCATTCCCAGAAAATTCCGGTGATTGCCGATGGCGGGATCAAATATTCAGGAGACTTGGCCAAAGCTATTGCAGCCGGAGCTGATTGCGCAATGATGGGCAGTATGTTTGCCGGAACCGATGAAGCCCCGGGCGAAGTCATTCTTTATCAAGGACGTTCCTACAAATCTTATCGCGGCATGGGTTCAGTGGGAGCAATGGTGGGCGGTTCGGCAGACCGTTATTTCCAAGGAGGCGTGAGTGAAACAGGAAAACTGGTTCCCGAAGGAATTGAAGGCCGCGTTCCCTATAAAGGCCCCATTGCCAGCGTAATACACCAGATGGTGGGGGGACTGCGTGCCTCCATGGGATACACAGGATGTTCAACGATTCCCCTGATGCAAGAAAAAGCCGAATTCATTCGTATGACCTCGGCAGGGTATCGGGAAAGCCATGTTCACGATGTAACCATCACAAGCGAAGCCCCCAATTATCGCAGAGAGTCATAACTCGCAACCTTCTGAAAAATAACAAGGCTTGCTCAAAATTTTCTTGAAAAAATGAGAAAAAATGGGTTGATTTTTGAGGAAGTTTGATCCTTATCTATTGCCTGAAAGACGTTCTTTCACTTCTCAATCATCCCTTTTCCTTGGAGGAATTATAAATGAACAAACTGACCGCCTTGGCTATTGCCTTGATCGCTCTGACCCCTGTTGCTGCTTCGGCCAACGAACATGAAAAAGCTGCTGCTCCTGCTGTAGCTGCTGACGCTGCCGCTGCTCCTGCCGTAGCTCCTGCTGCTGAAGTTAAAGAAGTCACCTTGAAAGATGGCACCAAAGCCGTTATCGAAGGCGAAAATGTTTTCACCGTTGCTGAAGACGGCGCAAAAACCCCTGCACCTGATGGCGAACACGAACTCGCTGATGGCACCAAAATCAAAGTTGCCGGTGGCAAACTGGTTAAAGAAGAAAAAAAATAATCACCTCTCGGTGATATTTTGAAAAGACCCGCCAATCGGCGGGTTTTTTTTGTCAAAAAAACCCATCAGAAAACAACAAATTATCATTATGTTAATAAACAATCGGCTAAAATTAAATATGTTAAGTCTTCCAGATTAAGGTTGGTCTTGCGGGAGGCTAGGTGATGTTCGCGGAGGTGTTTCTCTTCCGCCAGAGGAGGTTTGAAAAATGAAAAAATTATGTGGTTTACTTGCCGTTTTGCTAACCCTGACAAACGCTGGCAGTGCCGCTGCTGGAACGGATGGCTCGTCGCCCCCACCGGTTAGCGATATGGCTTCTAAAGTTATAATCGTTGCAAATCCGGAAGGAGAAGGACTACTCGCATACCAACCTGTGATTACCCCGAACGGCGCACAGATTCATCTTGCCCCAACGGGACACTACACCCTTCCAGACGGTCAGGGCGTTGATGTGGTCCAAGGACAAGTGGTCCAGTTGCAGTAAGAAATTAAGCCAAGTTTTGAAAAACCCGCCAATCGGTGGGTTTTTTTTACTGAACTTCTTTCTCCGCCGCCTTTAACGTGTTGAGCATTAAACAGGCAATCGTCATTGGGCCCACACCCCCCGGAACAGGTGTAATATGCGCCGCTGATTTGGCAGCCTCCTCAAAATCCACATCGCCGCAAAGCTTCCCATCCTCGAGACGGTTAATTCCCACATCAATGACCGTAGCTCCCGCCTTAATCCAGTCCCCTTTAACCAGTTTGGGGCGACCCACCGCCGCAATAACAATATCGGCAAGACGGCATAGCTCAGGAAGATTGCGAGATTTTGAATGAGCCTGTGTCACTGTGCAATTTTCACGCAATAACAACTGAGCCATCGGTTTGCCAAAGAGCAAAGATCTCCCAATCACCACTGCGTGCAGCCCCGTCAAATCTCCAAGAGTTTCTTTGAGTAGGATCAGCGATCCTTGGGGCGTGCAAGGAACCATCCCCTCCTCTCCAGCAACCAACTTGCCGATATTGAGAAGGGTCAGCCCATCTACATCCTTTTCGGGCAGTATTCTTTGAATCAAGCCATCTGCATCAAGATGGTCCGGAAGGGGAAGTTGAAGAAGAATACCGTGGACCGCAGCATCTGCATTCAGGCGGTCAATCAAGGTTGCAATTTCTTGGTTCGTGGCCGTATCGGGCAATTTGTATTCAAACGAAGCGATGCCGACTTTCTCACAGGTTTTTATTTTTCCATTCACATAAACCGCACTAGCGGGGTCTTCTCCGACCAGAATAACAGCGAGCCCGGGCTTTTGGAGGCGAGACGCCACTTGAGCAGCAAGCCCTTCCATCAGGCGAGCGGCAACGGCTTTTCCATCAATCAGAGCAGCTTTTCCTATCTTATTGTCCATGTTTTTTCCCCTTTGCGTGTTGTTTTCCACAAGAGCCTCATAATATTTATAAAAAGCTGTTGCAAGCCTATTCTATGCCTTTGTTCTTTGTGCTACAGCCATTAGGTATGTGGTCCATTCCGATTCCATCTATCAAACTGAGTGACTCTACCCCTGCGGGGAGGTGGAAACTTTGGTTATTGGCCTCCCTCATGACTCTGGCCGCAGCTGTAGGGACGTGGGGATCTGGCCAATACCAGATTGGCCGTTTAGATAATCTGAAGGGCCGTTACGAAACCCCCGTTGAGGATTTTGCCGTTGTGATGGCCAAAGCCCTTCCTGATTCAATGGAAGCCGACTTGCTGGAAGGATGCAAGCAAGTCCAAATCGGAACATGGCTACAAACCACCGATGCCCTGAAATTTAATGACCCAATTTCAGGAAACCGTATCCATGTTGAACTTGCCCCCGATCAGGCGTTTCTAGACATTAATGGCCGTGAGATTTCCTCTTGCGTCAGCGATGAAGTTGAAAACCGCCAATTTGATATTGGCTCAATGACCAATACATGGGCCATTATTTTGCTAATGGTCTCTTTGTCTTTCGGGGCATGGACATGGATTTGCTTCGGAGCTTCGAAAGCCAAAGCGCGCCGCAATATCTATGCCGAAACCTTGGCGGACCACGACCAAATTACCCGTGGTGAAGACATTTCCCCTCACGATGACAAGACAGCTCCTTAGAGTGGCTTCTCACTAGAAAAATATTTATTTGCATAAATAAAAGAATCTGTGGTAAAAAGCGGATGCGCGTTTAAGAAGCTCAATTAAGAAGCTCACAAACGATAACCATTTTGTCTCTTGGGGTGTGCCATGGCTGCTAGTACTTTTGCTCTTAATTTCACTTCTT
>JAEUKO010000047.1:0-16610 GCA_016794285.1 Alphaproteobacteria bacterium
CCGTCACTTTTTCGAAGAGCTTCCTAGCACGCAGGATAAGGCGTTTGATCTGGCTCGAGATTCTCCTGACCTTATTCCTCTTGTGGTTGTGACCAAGCGGCAAGTTTCTGGTCGTGGGCGTTTGGGAAATGTCTGGGTTGGTCTTAGTGGAAATTTTTTCGGTTCTTTTGCTGTCCATCCTGATATGCCCCTCAATCAGGCAGGGCAGTTTTCTTTCTTGGCTGCTGTGGCGTTGTCCGATGTGTTGGAAGAATATCTGCCCGAAAATTGTAAGATCGAACACAAATGGCCAAATGATGTTCTGCTGAACTCAAAAAAAGTGGCGGGGATTCTGATTGAAAGCGAAAGCGATGCGGAGGGCGAGGCAAAGCTCCTCGTGATAGGGGTCGGGGTTAATCTGGCGGAGGCTCCAGACGGGGCAATTTCCTTGCGCGATCTTATGTCCCTTCCGCCTTTGCCGGAAGATTTTCTGGAAAGGTTTTTGGTGTCTCTCTCCTATCAGATGAGTAAGATGGAAACCGAGGGGTTTTCTGCTTTGCGTGCAGATTGGCTTTTTCGCGCCAAAGGGCTTGGCGAGAAAATCAGGGTGCGGCTTCCTCATGAATGTTTTGAGGGGATTTTTGAGGGGTTAGAGAATGATGGCGCGCTGCGTATTCGTATAGAAGGACAAAAAGGCGTGCGGGTGATACGCTCTGGAGAGGTTTTTTTCTCCTGAAGGCATGAAAGATGGCGGTTGAGCATTTACCTTACCCTCAAAAACCAATAAGCTCATTCCATCATGACGCATACAGATCAATCTAATTTTCAGTCCGGTTTTTATTTTGTCCCTTTGGGGGGAAGCGAGCAGTTTGGGGTGAATTTCAACCTCTATGCTTGCGATGGAAAATGGATTGCCTTTGACTGTGGCATAGGCTTTGCCGACCATCGCTTTCCCAATGTTGATATTCTTTTGCCGGACCCAGACTTTATCGAAGATCGGCGAGATGATCTGGTTGCCTTGGTTATTACCCATGCACATGAAGATCATGTTGGGGCTGTTCCTTATCTCTGGCCTCGCTTGCGTTGCCCCATTTATTGTACGAAGTTTACAGCTGCGGTTCTTCGCGCCAAATTTGATGATTTCCCCAATTGCAAGGGGGCTAAAATTATCGAGATTGAATCGGGACAAACTCTGAGTCTTGACCCTTTCAAACTTCAGTTTCTGAATGTCTCTCATTCGATCCCACAGGCGGTTTCAACGGCGATTGAAACAAAATATGGAACAGTGGTTCACAGCGGAGACTGGAACCGTGACCCAACCCCTGTGATTGGTCGTCCCACCGATGAGGAGGCTTTCAAGTCAGTTGGGGAGCGTGGGGTTTTGGCGTATATCGGGGACTCCACAAACTGTTTAGTTCCCGGGCGAGGGGGCAGTGAGACAACGGTTCAGGCGGGTCTGGAACAATTGTTTTCAGAAATTAAAGGACGGGTGGCTATTACAATTTTTGCTTCGAATGTGGGCAGAATTCACAGCATTTCTTTGGCGGCAAAGAAGGCGGGGCGGAAAGTTTGTTTGTTGGGGAGGTCTTTGCACCGGATGGTAGCCTCGGCAAGATCATGTGGGATGCTGCGTGATGTTCCCGAATTTGTTGCTGTGGAAGATTTGGATATGCTTTCTCCTGATCGCGTGACCTATATTGTAACGGGTTCGCAAGGGGAGGCTCTTGCCGCTCTGCCAAGAATTGCCAGAGGGGAATGGCCAGGCTTGAAATTGGGAAGCGGCGATACGGTTGTTTTTTCCTCGCGGGCAATCCCCGGGAATGAAAAAGACATCAATGTGGTTAAAAATAATCTGAGTGCCTCGAAGGTTACTGTGATTGATCCAGAGAGCGTGACATATAAAATTCATATATCGGGTCACCCTTATCGGGATGAAGTGACGGATATGATGAACTGGTTGCGGCCTCAGGTGGTTATCCCCGTTCATGGGGAGCGACTGATGCTTGATGCGCAGGCTGCTTTGGCCACGTCAATTGGTATCAAACAAACAATCGTTCCGAATAACGGGGCGGTTATTCGTTTGGCTCCCGACACACCGGCGGTGGTGGACCATGTTAAAACCGGATTGCTTGCGGTAGAGCCTCAACGCATTGTGCGTGCGGATCATAGGGGGCTTTCTGAACGCCGGAAGCTTCAGTTTACGGGCGCGGCTCATATTACTGTGGCCCTGTCTCCTCGTGGAGATTTACTGATGGATCCAAGCGTCACCTTGATGGGGTTAATTGATGAGGATGACGCAGGGGAGTTGGATATTGTCGGCGATGTTCGTCAGGAGATTGAGGACACCTTGCTCGACCTGAAAGAGGAGGGGGTCAACGATACAGCTCGTATTGAAGAAGATGTTCGCGTGGCTGTTCGTCGCCTCTTAAACCAGATTTTTGGTTTTAAACCAAAGGTTTCTGTCCATTTGATAAGAGTTTAGATTAACTCTTATCTTTGTGGACGGAATGGCCTGTATGTCATAAGTTGAAGTGTAACCTGATGGAGATAGATAAAATGCGCTTTTCAAAATTATTTTTAGCGGTTTGTGGATTGGCTCTTGTGTCCGGCGTGGCTCAGGCGAAAGATCCAACCGATGGTCAGAGTGGATCAATCGCTGTTGAGAATATGTTGTGTGGGCAATTATATGTTGCTCATAATGGCGCAGGGGCAGCTTACACCCCCGGGGTGGATGTGAATGGGAAGCCTGTTGCTCCGGCAGATTTGCCTGCTGCTGCGAGTCCGGCGATGACTGTGCCAGATTATATAGAAGTTCCCTTGACGGTGAATTTGGCGGAAAAACTTAGCCAGCCTCTTCCAGAGGGGGCCGAGATGAAAGGCGTTGTCGGAAATTTGCGTTTGTACAAAGGCGGCAAGGTTGAATATAACGGCCAAGATTTGACGCCGAAGGTTACCACGCTTTGCGCAGGCAAAAGCCCGTCTCATCCTGAGGCAATTATTCCCGCGCCTGCTCCGCTTGATCCTGCAGACCAACCGATAATGGGGGAGGGAACTGCCCCGACCTTGACGGCTCCTGCGCCTGAAAATACCCTGATTTCTCCAGATGTTCCTATTCCCGGGGCTGTGGCTCCGTCCATGACGGAAAGCCCGAAACCTCCGAAGTCATCGTTTGATATTCCACGGAAAACGGTCAACGTCTCGCGTTAACACAGGTAAACGAAAAAATGTCTCAATCGGCACAAGCAGCCAAAGTTGCTGCTCCTAAAACAGCGATTTCTCCAACGCGCAGCGAAAACTTTCCTGACTGGTATCAGGAAGTCATAAAGGCTGCGGGGCTTGCGGAAAACTCACCTGTACGGGGATGTATGGTTATTAAACCCTACGGCTATGCCATTTGGGAATATATCCAACGGGCCCTTGATGACAAGATCAAGGCTGAAGGAGTGCAAAACGCCTATTTTCCTTTGCTGATTCCTCTTAGCTTTATCAGTCGGGAAGCTGAACACGTTGATGGTTTTGCCAAAGAATGTGCCATCGTTACGCACCATCGCCTTGAAAAAGGAAAAGATGGTGGGCTTGTTCCAGCGGCAGATTCCGAATTGGAAGAACCTCTGATTATTCGTCCAACATCGGAAACGATTATCGGCGATTCCATGTCCAACTGGATTCAGTCCTACCGTGACCTGCCTTTGCTACTTAATCAGTGGTGCAATGTCATGCGGTGGGAAATGCGGACACGCCTTTTTCTTCGCACGTCTGAATTCCTTTGGCAGGAAGGGCATAACGCCTTTGAAACTGCTGTTGAGGCTGAAAAAGATGCGCGGAAAATGCTGGACGTTTATAACTCTCTTTACGAAGAGTTTTTTGCCATTCCGGGCTTTACGGGTGAAAAAACGGCGGATGAAAGATTCCCGGGGGCTTTGCGCACTTACGCAGTAGAAGCCATGATGCAAGATGGAAAAGCGTTACAAGCCTGCACCTCGCATTTCTTGGGACAAAATTTTGCGCATTCTTGCGGGATCAAATTTCAGGGCCGCGATGGTCAAGAGCATCACGCATGGACAACCTCATGGGGGCTTTCAACGCGTTCAATGGGGGGGCTTATCATGACCCATAGTGATGACGATGGGCTGGTTCTGCCACCGAAATTGGCTCCACAGCAAGTCGTGATTATTCCGATTGTCAAAGATGACTCTGCGGCAGGGGCTCTTATTGAGTTTGCGGCAAAAGTGGCTGCTCAGCTCAAAGAGAAGGGGGTTCGTGTTCATGTTGATTCTTCGGATGCGCGGGCTCCTGATAAGATGTGGGGGGCTATCAAACGCGGTGTGCCAGTGCGTATCGAAATAGGGGCAAGAGAGATGGAATCCAACAGCCTGACCTTCGTGCGGCGCGATCTTGGCCGTGACTCTAAGAAGACGGTTACGGTTGACGAATTTGTGGGGCAAGTTTCTTCTGTTCTCGAAGATATTCACCAAACCCTTTACAAACGGGCTTTTGATTCCTCTCGTTCCAGAGTTCAGGACGTAAAAACCGTTGCTGAGATCAAAGAGTTCTATGCATCGGGCACGCAAGGCTATGTGAAAGCTCCAGTGGCTTTGTTGCAAGACCAGTCTTATGAAGCCGTCAAAAAAGATAACTCTCTCTCTTCTCGGTGTTTGCCGTTTGAAGATGAGGGGCAAAAAGTCCTGATTGGAAAATCGTACTAAGAATGTTTTCAGCGTTTGAAACCATGGTGGCTTTTCGGTACTTGCGGGCACGCAAGGTAGAGGGCTTTGTCTCTTTCATTGCGGCGTTTTCCTTTTTGGGAATTATGCTGGGCGTGGCAACCTTGATTATCGTCATGTCGGTGATGAACGGATTTCGTTCGGAATTGATTGGGCGCATTCTTGGCCTGAACGGACATTTGAATGTCTATGTTCAGGGCGGGCCGCTTGTTGGCTATGAAGAGCTGGCGGATAAAATAGCACAGGTTGACGGAGTTGTTTCTGTCGCGCCGGTTGTGGAAAGTCAGGCTTTGGTAACCGTGGAGGGCGCGTCTTCCGGTGCGGTAGTGCGCGGGTTTACGGCGCAGTACATGGAAACCAAACCCATTCTTTCTACCTCGATCAAAGAGGGTAATATCAAGGATTTTCACGATAATACTGTGGCCATTGGGGTTAAAATGGCGGATCGGTACGGTTTGAAAGTTGGGGATAGCTTGACGTTGATGGCACCCAAAGGGCGGGCAAGTCCGTTTGGGACTATTCCTCGGACTTTGCAATATACCATTGCCATGATTTTTGATGTGGGGATGTATGAATACAATAATGGTTTTGTTTTTATGCCGCTTGATAGTGCGCAGCGATTTTTTCAATACGCCCCCAACACTGTGAGTATGCTAGAGGTTATCAGCAGCAATCCCGCCAAGGTAGATCAGATCAAAGGGGCTTTGTCCGTGGTTACCAAAGGACAGGCTGGTGTTTACGATTGGCGCGATTCCAATTCCAGTTTCTTCACAGCTATTCAGGTCGAGCGGAATGTTATGTTCCTGATTTTGACGCTGATTATCATTGTGGCCGCGTTTAACATTATCTCAAGCATGATGATGTTGGTGAAGGATAAAGGCCGCGACATTGCTATCATGCGAACAATGGGTGCTTACAGATCAAGCATTCTAAAAATTTTTATTCTAACGGGTGCTAGTGTGGGAATGGCGGGAACTGCTGCGGGAGCAGTCTTGGGAATCTCGTTTGCGCTGAATATTGAATCTATCCGGCAGTGGCTGCAAGGCTTGACGGGGACTGAGCTTTTCTCGCAGGAAATTTATTTTCTCTCAAAACTTCCAGCCGAAATTGATTGGATGGAAGTTCTTGGTGTAACGGCGATGGCCTTGGCAATTTCTACTGTGGCAACATTATACCCCGCATGGCGGGCCTCGCGTCTTGATCCGGTGGAGGCCCTCAGATATGAGTAAGATTCTCCTTAAAGCCGAAGGGTTGGCCAAGGTTTATCATCAAGCCGAAGAGGACTTAACAATTTTCAAGGATATTAACCTTGAAATCAAAGCTGGCGAGATTGTTGCCTTGGTGGGGCCTTCTGGGGCAGGGAAGTCAACATTGCTTCAGCTTATCGGTTTGCTTGACCAGCCGACATCTGGGAAAATTGAAATGGCTGGACGGGATGTTTCTTCGCTTGGTGACGAAGATAGAACCTTGTTGCGCCGTCATTACGTTGGCTTTGTGTACCAGTTTCACTTTTTGCAACCAGAATTTTCGGCTCTTGAAAACGTCATGTTGCCGCAAATCATCAAAGGGGTATCAAAGTCGGAAGCCAAGGAGAGGGCTACTTCTTTGCTCACCACAATGGGGCTTGCTCACCGTCTTTCTCATCGACCCGGGCGGTTGTCTGGTGGGGAGCAGCAGCGGGTTGCTATTGCACGGTCACTTGCCAATGAAGCCAAGTTGCTCTTGGCGGATGAGCCAACCGGAAATCTTGATCCAAAAACCTCGGGAGATGTTTTCGATCTCTTGATTGATCGTGTCCGCTCGGCGGGGATTGGCGCGGTGATTGCCACTCACAACATGGAATTGGCAAGCCGCATGGACCGCATCCTTGAAATGAAACAAGGACAGCTCAGGGCTTACTGATATGGGAGCCGAATTCATTCACCTTCACACTCATTCGGCATATTCCTTGGCCGAGGGTGCGATTCCCGTTAAAACCTTGGTAAAAAAAGCGCGGGCAATGAAAATGCCAGCTCTTGCCATGACCGATACGGGAAATTTGTTCGGAGCCATGGAGTTTTCTTTAGAAGCGGCTAAGGCGGGGTTACAGCCCATTCTGGGGGCCCAAATTCTTATTGGCTCTGAAGAGCATCAATTGGTACTGCTGGTTCAATCGGCAGAAGGTTATTTGAATCTCTCAGTTCTTATCAGTCAATCCTATCTGACGTCTGATGGACTTTCGAAGCCCAAGATAAACTGGGAAGATTTAGAGACTCATCATGCTGGACTTATTTGTCTTTCGGGTGGTGTAAAGGGGCCTGCTGGCCAAGCGGTTCTGCACAATCGATTAGAAGAGGCTGACCGTCTCACCCAAGATTTGAAACGGATTTTTTCTGATCGCTTTTATATGGAGATCCAGCGGCATGGAACGCCAGAAGAAGAGAGTTCGGAGAATGGTCTTATAGAGCTGGCCTATCGTTACGATATTCCTTTGCTTGCGACCAATGATATTTATTTTTCTACACCTGATTTGTATGACGCTCACGATGCGTTGTTGTGTATTGCGGAAGGCCGCTATGTCACGGAAAGTGATCGCCGCAAGGTTACGCGGGAACATTATTTCCGCACGCCTGCTGAGATGGTTGATCTTTTTTCGGACTTGCCGGAGGCAATCCAGAATACCCTTGTTGTTGCGCAGCGGTGCCATTATTTCTTGAAAGTTGTCAATCCCATTCTCCCCCCCTTCCAAACGGAGAGCGGACGAAGCGAAGAAGAGGAATTGAGGGCGCAAGCACGAGAAGGTCTGAAATGGCGGCTTGAAAATTTTGTCTTTGCTGACGAAAGACTCTCTTCCGAAGAAAGAGAGGGGTTAGAAAAAACCTACCGTGATCGACTTGAGTTTGAACTGAATACGATTGCTGATATGGGGTTTCCGGGATACTTCCTGATCGTGTCTGATTTTATTAAATGGGCGAAGAACCATAACATTCCCGTTGGGCCCGGGCGGGGGTCGGGGGCAGGGTCCTTGGTTGCGTGGTCTTTGAAGATTACAGACCTTGACCCTATTCGCTTTGGTCTTCTTTTTGAACGGTTTTTGAATCCAGAGCGGGTTTCTATGCCGGATTTTGACGTGGATTTCTGTCAGGACCGCCGAGACGAAGTTATCCACTATGTGCAAAGCCGTTATGGTCATGACCATGTGGCGCAGATCATCACCTTCGGAAAGCTTCAAGCGCGGGCAGTGGTGCGGGATGTCGGGCGGGTTTTGCAAATGCCCTATAGTCAGGTGGACCGTATTTCAAAGATGATCCCCAATAATCCAGCTAGTCCCGTCACCCTTGCCGAAGCGTTGGAAGCCGACCCTGAACTTCAAGCCAAGCGGGAAGACGAGCAGATAGACCGGCTGCTAACCATCGCCTTGCAGCTCGAAGGGTTATATCGTCATGCGTCCACGCACGCTGCGGGGGTAGTGATAGGGGATCGTCCGTTGCAGCAACTGGTTCCGCTCTATCGTGATCCGCGTTCCGATGTTCCCGCTACGCAGTTCAACATGAAATATGTCGAACAGGCGGGGCTGGTCAAATATGATTTTCTCGGGCTGAAAACTTTGACGGTCATTCTCAAGGCTGTTGAAATGATCGCGGCGCGGGGAACGCAGATTGATATTCTCAAAATTCCCTTGGACGATGCCAAGACCTACGAAATGTTGTCGGCAGGGCAAAGCGTTGCTGTGTTCCAGCTGGAAAGTTCGGGAATGCGCGATGTCTTGCGGAAGATGAAACCAAACCGATTCGAAGATATTATTGCTTTGGTGGCTTTATATCGCCCGGGCCCAATGGATAACATCCCGAAATATATCAGTGTAAAAGACGGGAAAGAAGAAGCCGACTATCTTCATCCGAAGTTGCGTCCCATGTTGGAAGAAACTTACGGGATCATGGTTTATCAGGAACAGGTCATGCAAGCGGCGCAAATCCTTTCGGGATACACGCTTGGCGGGGCTGACTTGTTGCGGCGGGCGATGGGTAAGAAAATCAAGGAAGAGATGGATGCCCAGCGGGCCCTGTTTGTTGAAGGGGCGGCAAAAACTTCAGGGGTTGATGCCGAACAAGCAACCGCTATTTTTGAACAAATCGAAAAATTTGCGGGGTACGGATTCAACAAGTCTCACGCAGCGGCTTATGCTCTTGTCGCCTATCAAACGGCATGGCTGAAGGCGAATTATCCAGTTGAGTTTATGGCGGCCACCATGACACTTGATATGGGGAACACGGATAAGCTAGCGGTTTTCCGCCAAGCTCTGAGTAAAATGGATATTTCTCTTTTGCCTCCGGATGTTAACAAATCCGAAGTCGAATTTTCTGTTGAGGGCTCGGCCATTCGCTACGCCTTGGCGGCGATTAAGGGGGTTGGGACGCAGGCGATGGATGTCTTGGTGGAAGATCGTCGCCGTAATGGGCCCTTTGCGAGTCTTGAAGATTTTCTCAAACGGATGGATTCAAAAACACTGAATAAAAAACAATTTGAAAACTTGGTGGCCGCAGGGGGATTGGATTCCATTCATGCCAATCGGGCGCAGCTATTTGTTGGAGCCGAATCCTTGGTTCATTATGCGGCGGCTTTGGCGGAAGAGAGAAAAAGCAACCAGAGTAGCTTATTTGCGATGGAGCAGACTGCGGCCAAGGACCTTGCTCTTCATCATTTGCCGCAAGTGGTGGAGTGGAGCCCGCTTGAGAAATTGTCTTACGAATTTCAGGCGATTGGTTTTTATTTATCCGCCCACCCACTTGATACCAAGCGGGCACAGCTTGAACGGCTGCATATTCTGGCTTATGGCGACTTAGATTCTCTATTATTGATGCGCTCTTCGGCGCGGGTCCAGATTGCCGGAGTTCTTATCAAAAAAACCGAAAAAATGTCGGCCAAAAGCGGCAACAAGTTTGCCTTTTTGTCCATGTCGGATTCTTCAGGTGTTTATGAAGTCATGGTATTCTCGGAGACGCTGCAAAGGTCGCGAGCGTTGCTCGAAGCTGGAAACGCGCTGTTGCTGACGGCGGATGTGGAATACAAAGAAGACCAAATCCGCCTGACCGTTCAAGATATTAAGCTTTTGGATGAGTCTTTGGTGGACAAAGTCACTGAATTAAAATTGGCCTTGCGAGATGCTTCGGGGGTTTCACAACTGAAAGAGGTATTGCAAAACGCGGGTAGTGGGCGGTCTCGTGTTGTTTTGGTTGTTCCGACAGAAAATTCGGCTCGCGAGGTTGAGATCAGGCTTTCTGGCTTTTACAGCTTTTCGCCGGAACTGCGGGAGAACCTGTTTCGGGTTCCCGGGATGATCTCCGTTTCCGAGGCGTAATAGACCTGTTGCAAAAGTTCGTCATCGCCCGAATTTGGCGGAAGACAAATTCTAGGGCGATCCATAACAGACTGATATTTCTGGATTCCCTTAGAATTTTTCTATCAAAAAATTCAGGGAATGACGTGGCCGAGGGCTTTTGTAATAGGTCTAATGCAATATGTTAAATGTTTTTCTGTAGGATAGATAGCTTGCGTTCCTTGGCGAAGTAAAGGGGGGCAAGGCCAAGAAAAAACCTTGCATCTTGGGGAAAGACTCACTAAAGTCCGCAGCAATTCACATACAGGGACGGCCCTCTCGGCCAACCGGTGTGGCGGAAGGTTTCGCCATAACACCCCTGTAGAGGCACAACCGGATAAGGAGATTATAAACTATGGCTATGCCCGAATTTTCTATGCGTCAACTTTTGGAAGCTGGCGTTCACTTTGGACACCACACCCGCCGTTGGAATCCTAAAATGCGCCCCTTCATCTTCGGTGTGAGGAACGGCGTGCATATCCTTGATTTGCAACAAACTGTTCCAATGCTGGATCAATCACTCCGCATCATTCGCGACATCGTGGCAGGCGGGGGCCGTGTTCTTTTTGTTGGCACAAAACGCCAAGCTCAAGAAAAAATTGCTGAATCAGCCAAACGCTCAGGCCAATACTATGTTAACCACCGTTGGCTGGGTGGTATGATGACCAACTGGAAAACCGTTGCGTTGTCGATTGCTCGTTTGAAAGAATTGGAAATGATCTTTTCCCGCGAGAAATCTGGTTACACCAAGAAAGAGGAGTTGATGCTCCGCCGCGAGATGGAAAAATTGGAAAAATCCATCGGCGGGATTAAAGATATGGGTGGTCAACCAGACGCTTTGTTTGTGATTGACACCAACAAAGAAGAGATCGCTATCCAAGAAGCCAACAAACTTGGTATTCCCGTGATTGCAATTATCGATAGCAACAGCAATCCTGATGGCGTAAATTTCCCCATTCCTGGGAATGACGATGCCTTGCGGGCCATTGACTTGTATTGCGACCTTGTTTCTTCGGCAATTCTTGACGGGATCCAAGCTGAACTTGGAGCCTCTGGCAAAGACATTGGTGCGTCTGAATCCGTTGCTGCGGTTGAGCTTCCGGTTGCAGCTAACGAAGCCGCTCCTGGAGCCAAAGCAGCCGCAACGGCCTAACTTTTTTCGGGGTCCCCCTTGCTCCTGTCAAACGGGGCGGGGGGTCTCTTTTTGTGGAACCTATAGATATTTAAGAGAGATTTGAAATGGCTGATATTACGGCTTCGATGGTCAAGGATTTGCGCGAAAAAACCGGCGCAGGCATGATGGATGCAAAGCACGCTTTGGTTGAGTGTGGCGGGGAAATGGAAGCGGCTGTTGACTGGCTTCGGAAGAAGGGCCTCTCAAAAGCGGCGAAAAAATCTGGCCGGACAGCGGCTGAAGGCTTGATTGCTGTGGCGGCTAGCCCAGACGGTAAACGTGCCGCAATGGTTGAGGTGAATGCCGAGACAGATTTTGTGGCTCGGAACCAGAGTTTCCAAGACTTTTCGGCGAAGGCTGCTCAAATTGCCCTTGGGATTGCTGATGGGGTTGAGCATTTGGCGGAAGCTGCCTATGAAGGCGGTAAGTCTGTAAAAGAAACCCTGACCGACTTGATTGCAACGGTTGGCGAGAATATGAATCTGCGCCGCTCGAAAAACTTGAGCGTTTCTAGCGGTTTTATTGCAACCTACGTTCACAGCGCGATTGCTCCGAATTTGGGTAAGATCGGGGTGATGGTTGCTCTGGAATCTGACCTTCCTGCAGAAAAACTGCAACAGCTTGGCAAACAACTGGCTATGCATGTAGCTGCGGCAAATCCTGAATATCTTGATGTCTCCTCGGTTGATTCCGCAGCGGCTGAACGCGAGAGAAATGTTCAACGCGAAACGGCGAAAGCTTCCGGTAAGCCTGACGACATCATTGAAAAAATGCTCGAAGGCCGTATGCGGAAATTCTATGAGGAAGTTTGCCTGATGGAACAGGTTTTCATCATGGACGGCGAAACCAGAATTTCGGCTTTGATGGAAAAATCTTCCAAAGAACTTGGTTCCCCAGTTAAACTGGCGGGCTATGTCCGTTATGTTCTGGGCGATGGCATTGAAAAAGAAGAAACCGATTTTGCAGCCGAAGTTGCGGCTGTGGCAAACGGTTAACTTCTCTTTTTTCGAAGATTTTGAGAAAACCCGATGGAAGCATCGGGTTTTTTATTGGGAAGAATTTCGTTTTTTCCCTGTTTTTCTTGCTTTTTCGGCTTTCGTTGGTATAACAAACGCACACAGCCAAAGAAGGATGAAAGATGACAGCCATGCCCGCGATTAAAGCTGAATTTAAGCCGAAATATAAACGTGTTCTTCTTAAAATGTCCGGCGAAGCCCTCATGGGAAGCAAGGAGTTTGGTCTTGATCCCGAGACCGTGGCGAGCCTTGCGGAAGATGTCAAAGAAGTCGTGGATATGGGCATCGAGGTTTGTATTGTTGTAGGGGCTGGTAATATCTTTCGCGGGGTTTCGGGGGCATCGGCGGGAATGGACCGGACAACGGCGGACCATATGGGGATGCTGGGGATTGTTATCAATGCGCTGTGTATGCAAAACGCGCTTGAAAAAATTGGAGTGAAAACTCGTGTGCAATCGGCCATCCAAATGGATCAGGTTTGCGAACCATATATTCGCCGCAAAGCCATGCGCCACATGGAAAAAGGCCGTGTTGTGATCTTTGCGGCAGGAACCGGCAACCCTTATTTTACTTCGGACACAGGAGCTTCGCTCCGTGCGTCAGAGATGAATTGTGACTTGATTGCCAAAGGAACGAAGGTCAACGGAATCTATACGGCGGACCCGCACAAAGACCCTACGGCCAAAAAATACGACCATCTGACCTATATGGATATTTTGACCAAAGGGCTGAAGGTTATGGACGCAACAGCGATCTCTCTGGCTGGTGAAAATAAAATTCCCGTGATGGTTTTCTCAATCCGCGAGAAGGGCAATTTTGCCAAGGTCATGAAGGGCGAGGGTGAATTTACCATCGTTTCGGACAAATAGGATTGTTTTTTTATAAACGCTCTGCCTGCGTTTAGCGCAGTTTTTCTAGATTGGCGGCGGCAAAATCCCAGTTGGCGAGATGGTCAATCCACGCTTCCAAGAATTTCGGGCGAGCGTTGCGGTAATCTATGTAATAGGCGTGTTCCCACACATCGCAAGTCAGCAGGGGCGTTTTGCCATCGGTCAAGGGGGTTTCGGCATTGGCGGAATTCAGAACTTCGAGTTTTCCAGTCGCGTTGTCTGCTACCAGCCAAACCCAACCTGACCCGAATTGAGTCGTTCCTTTGTCAATCAATGCGGCTCTTAATGCATCAAACCCGCCTATGTCTTCGGCTATTTTCTTCTCAAGCTGTGAGGGAAGTTTATTTCCTCCCCCATTTGGTTTCATGGAGAGCCAGAAAAAATTGTGATTATAAATCTGGCCGATTTGGTTGAACAGTTTTTGGTTGCCAGCTTTCTTGACAGCGATTGTGGCTTGTTCCACGCTCAAAGAGTCAAACTCTGTCCCCGCTGCCAGTTCATTGGCTTTGTTGATGTAAGCAAGATGGTGTTTGCCGTGATGAAAGTCAAAAGTTTCAGCGGACATATAAGGGACCAGAGCGTCTTTGGCGTAGGGAAGTTCAGGAAGCGAAAAAGACATGATAAGAAATCTCCTTTATAGATGGTTACAAAATTATTTACACAATGGCCATCCCCCCCCAATCGTCACCCCCGCTTCAGGCGGGGGGCTGGCATTATGCGTGCAGCGAAGCTGCGCAAGATTCCAGATCCCGTTTGTGCCAGCGTCCCTGCGTGACGCGCCAACGGGATGACGAATTTTTAAGGCGATGGTCGAAAATTACGTCCCTACCTTGATAGATTTCTGTTCAAATGGCAATAGGGGACCAAATCTGCCCAGCCATTGGTCGAGATCCTGTAAGGATCGGCGAGAAAGGGCTTTCTTCCGCTCGCGCCCCTTGTCTTTGGTTTCGATTTCGGGAAAAAGTCCAAAGTTCACATTCATAGGCTGGAAGGTTTCGTCATTTGCTCCCCCTGTAATATGCGAGATGATTGAGCCAATCGCGGTTGTTGCAGGAGGCATTTCCATTTCATGAAGGCCAAGGCGTTCGCTGGCCGCAATCCGTCCGGCGATAAGCCCAACTGCGGCACTCTCCACATACCCTTCGCAGCCAGTGATTTGTCCGGCAAAGCGCAGCCGTGGTTGAGCCTTAAGGCGCAAACGGTGATCCAGCACGCGAGGGGAATTGAGAAATGTATTGCGGTGAAGTCCACCAAGGCGGGCAAATTCCGCACCCTCTAGGCCAGGGATCATTCGCAGGACGTCTGCTTGAGGGCCATATTTCATTTTGGTTTGAAAACCCACAATATTGTAAAGCGTGCCAAGAGCGTTGTCCTGACGCAATTGAACCACGGCATAAGGGCGAATATTTTTGCGCGGGTCGTGCAATCCGACAGGCTTCATGGGACCATAGCGCAGAGTATCCACTCCACGAGAGGCCATGACTTCAATCGGCATACACCCTTCGAAATAAGGCGTGTTTTTTTCCCAGTCCTTGAATTCGGTTTTTTCGGCGGCGAGCAAGGCCTCGATAAAACTCAGATACTCGTCTTTGGTCATGGGGCAGTTGATGTAATCTTTTCCCGTTCCTGCTGGGCCTTCTTTATCGTAGCGGGATTGATACCATGCAATCTCCATGTTGATGCTCTCACGGTGAACGATGGGGGCAATCGCATCGAAAAAGGCCAGTTGTCCTTCGCCTGTGAGCGATTGAATCGCTTCGGCCAAGGGAGAGGAGGTGAGGGGACCTGTCGCAATAATCACATTGTCCCATTCTTGCGGGGGCAGCCCCCCGATTTCTCCGCGCTCGATGGTCACAAGCGGGTGGGAGGCGAGAGCTTTGGTGACATTTTCTGAAAATTGGTCGCGGTCCACCGCCAAGGCTCCCCCTGCTGGGACTGCCGTTTTGTCTCCCTCTCGCAAAATCAGCGAGCTGCAACGGCGCATTTCCTCGTGCAACAGGCCAACGGCATTATAATCCTTGTCATCAGAGCGAAATGAGTTGGAACAAACCAGTTCTGCCAACCCTTCGGTTTTATGGGCATCGGTTTTTTGCAAAGGCCGCATTTCATGAATCACTACTGGCACGCCCATTGAGGCGATTTGCCATGCGGCCTCGGATCCGGCGAGCCCCCCGCCAATAACATGAATAGGGGCAAGATCAGAAACAGGTTTCATGCGGGGCTCTTCTTTCCAGAGGGTTTATAGGTAGTTTGTTCTCAACGATTTGGCGTAAATATGCCAAAAAATCAAGCCTTGAGGCTGTCTTGCTCCCCAAAAAACCTCAGACATGGTACAGAAGCTTGAATAGTCTTATCAAATGGTTCCCTATATGTTCCAATTCGTCAAATGGATTAAATTAAGGGGGTGTTGGTGAAAATTCCTTGCATAGAGGGCGAAACTTCGTTACAAGACAACCCTCATACATTAACAGAACTTAATTTGGACACACGATCATGGCCGTTCCTAAGAAGAAAACCTCAAAATCCGCTCGCGATATGCGCCGCGCTCACCATGCTTTGGAAGCACATAACTGGGTTGAAGACAAAACCACGGGTGAGCCTGTGCGTCGTCACCACGTTGACCTGAAAACCGGTATGTATAAAGGCCGTCAGGTTCTCGCGGTTTCAGAATAGGCCTCTTCAGGGGCGTGTTTCTTGCAGGCCGCAGTTCTTTGTGGCCTGTATATTTTTCTTTCTTTTCAAGCTATACTCCCCTTCCCGTGATTTCGCTTTGAGGAGTCGCGCATTGCTCTCAGGAATTTGGACTAAGGATATTATATGTCAGGACAACTGACCGTTGCACTCGACGCTATGGGCGGTGATTTAGGGCCTGATGCTGTGATCCCCGGGGCGGCCCTTGCTTTGCGCAGTCGGGGAACACTCAAATTTTTGATCTATGGGGATGAGGCAAAAATTTCTCCTCTATTGGCCGATTACCCTGAGCTTGCCAAAGCCTCTACCATTTGTCACACCGACAAATTCATCTCTCCCGAAGAAAAGCCTGTCCAAGCCTTGCGCGGTGGACGCGAGTCGAGTATGCGGCTGGCCATTAACGCTGTTGCCGAAAAACGTGCAAGCTGTGTTGTTTCGGGTGGAAATACAGGGGCCTTGATGGCTATGGCCAAGATGGTTTTGAAATGCTTGCCCGGGGTTGAGCGTCCTGCGATTGCCAGTGTCTTTCCAAGTCTGCGCGGCGAAATTGTGATGCTTGATCTTGGGGCCAATCTTGAATGCGACACAGAGATGCTGGTTCAATTTGCCGTGTTGGGTAGCGCGTTTTCCAAGCTGGTGCGCGGGCATGAAAGCCCAACGGTTGGCTTGCTCAATGTTGGTTCCGAAGACATGAAGGGCCGTGAAGAACTGCGTATGGCGGCGAGCATTCTGCAGAAAATCAGTTTTCAAGGCCGTTACTATGGCTTTGTCGAAGGAAAT
>JAEUKO010000048.1:0-16379 GCA_016794285.1 Alphaproteobacteria bacterium
GTTGCCGCTTCCCCCCATGCTGATGTTTGACCGGATTACGAAGGTCTCAACCGAGGGCGGAGCCCACGGCAAGGGTGAACTGGTTTCCGAATTCGATATTAAACCGGATCTGTGGTTCTTCGCCTGCCATTTTGAAGGAGACCCTGTTATGCCCGGGTGTCTTGGGCTTGATGCGCTCTGGCAGCTTCTCGGCTTTTATCTCGGCTGGACCGGGGCCAAGGGCTCGGGCCGTGCGCTCGGTCTTGGCGAACTGAAATTCACGGGTCAGGTTCTGCCGGAAACCAAGCTTGTGACGTATCGCCTTGACATTAAGCGGGTGATAAACCGATCCCTCGTTCTTGGAATTGCTGATGGACAGGTGATTGCCGATGGAAAAGTTATTTATGAAGCAAAGGACCTTCGTGTTGGTTTGTTTGACAATCCGCGAAGCCTCTAACTAAATTTATCCGAGAGAGAGAAAGGAACTTTCGATGGTTCTAAAGCAAGATCTGCGTCGCGTGGTCGTGACGGGTATGGGGATTGTTTCGTGCATTGGGAATTCTGTGGACGAGGTTCTTGAATCTCTCAAGGCCGGAAAATCTGGCATTTCCTTTTCCGAAGATTACGCGGCCAAAGGTTTCCGCTCACAGGTTTATGGCTTGCCAAAAATCAATCTGAGTGAGGTTATTGATCGTCGCTTGTTTCGCTTCATGGGGGATGCGGCAGCTTATGTTCACCTGTCTATGGTACAGGCAATAGAAGACGCCGGACTTGGCGAAGATCAAGTCAGCAACCCGCGCACGGGGGCGATTGTTGGGTCTGGTGGCCCCTCAACGCGCAATCAGGTTGAGGCGGCCCGTATCACGCTTGAGAGCGGTCCCAAGAAAGTTGGGCCGTTTATGGTTCCGCGCTGTATGTCTTCGACCACATCGGCAACCTTGTGCACCAATCACAAAATCAAGGGGATCAACTATTCTATTTCTTCGGCGTGTTCGACTTCGGCGCACTGCATTGGCAATGCGGCAGAAATGATCGCATGGGGAAAGCAAGACATCATGTTTGCCGGTGGCGGCGAAGAGCTGGACTGGACTCTCTCTGTTCTCTTTGATGGCATGGGGGCCATGTCGTCCAAGTATAATGAAACGCCTGAGAAAGCTTCCCGCGCCTATGATGCAGATCGTGATGGGTTTGTGATCGCTGGGGGCGGAGGAATTCTGGTTCTTGAAGAACTTGAACACGCCAAAGCGCGAGGCGCAAAAATTTACGGCGAATTGGTTGGGTATGGGGCAACGTCCGATGGGGCTGATATGGTTGCGCCCAATGGGGAAGGGGCCACCCGCTGTATGCAGCAGGCCCTTGAAACCTGCACGTCTCCGGTGACGTATATCAATACCCACGGGACGAGTACGCCAGTTGGGGATGCGAAGGAAATTTATGCAATTCGTGAAGTTTTCGCTGGGCGCGGCGAGAAAATTCCCGCAATCAGTTCAACCAAATCTATGACAGGCCACTCACTAGGGGCAACAGGCGTACAAGAGGCCATCTATTCCTTGCTCATGCTCAATCACAATTTTATTGCGCCCAGTATTAACATTGAAAACATAGATCCTGAAGCCGCAGATATGCCGATAGCGCGGGAGAGAATAGATAACGTTCAGCATAAAACAATTCTCTCCAATAGCTTTGGATTTGGCGGGACAAACTGCACATTGGCTTTTGCCGGATACAAAGAGTAGGAAGCAGAAAATGACCGGATTGATGCAAGGTAAAAAAGGCCTGATTATGGGGGTCGCCAATGACCACTCCATCGCGTGGGGAATTGCTCAGGCCTGCGCTGCACAAGGCGCACAGCTTGCTCTGACCTATCAGGGCGATGCGTTTAGAAAGCGCGTGGAGCCTCTTGCCGAAGAAATTGGTGTCAAAACAATGGTGGATTGCGATGTCTCTGACATGGCCAATCTGGATCGTTCCTTTGCCGAGATTGAAAAACAAATGGGAGAACTTGATTTCGTTGTTCACTCCCTCGCTTACTCCAACAAGGAAGAGCTTAAAGGCCGTTACCTTGATACAACGATGGATAATTTTCTCCATACCATGAACGTATCTTGTTATTCCTTTACGGCGGTGATGAAGCGGGCTGTCCCCTTAATGAAACAGGGCGGGGCGGCTGTGACCTTGACCTATCATGGAGCCCAGAAGGTTATGCCGAATTATAACGTCATGGGAGTGGCCAAAGCTGCACTGGAAGCTTCGGTTCGGTATTTGGCGGCTGATCTTGGTCCTCAAAATATCCGTGTCAATGCTATTTCAGCAGGGCCAATGCGCACGCTGGCTGGATCGGCGATTGGGTCTGCCCGTAAAACGTTCAAGTACAATACCTTGACCGCGCCGCTGCGTCGTCCGGTTGGGCTGGAAGAGCTCGGAAACACAGGGGTTTATCTTCTCTCGGATATGTCTTCAGCCGTCACGGGAGAAATCCATTATGTGGATTGCGGGTTCAGTGTGGTCGGGATGTGTCCTTCTGAACAATGGGAAGACCTAATCTCGGGGGAATAAAAATAAGGTGGAACTGTCACAAGCTCCACCTTACCGTAATATCCTCTATGGTCTACGTTAACCCGTGACCAGCCGAAAAAAAGATTCTGACTAGCTGGATTTCTTTTCGCGTTTTTCGGCGCGTTTCTCAGCCAGCGTCTTTTGAGGGGCTTTTTTCTCGTCTTTTTTGGTATCGCGTGTTTTTGACATGGTACAAGTTTCTCCTTAAATGAGGTCCTAAAATGGAACTTGGTTACATAACCAAAGTCACTCCAGTGCGAGGTAGTATAGCGCGATTTCGCTCAGCACAGAAGAAGGAAAAACAAACGGGCCTTTATTGTTACGAAAAAAACATATAAGGCTTTGCCTTGATGAAAGCTTGGTTCTTGTGTAGAATCAAATTCTTTCCGGTTCCTTGGGGGAATACATCCGTGTCACAATCTCGCTTTTTACGTTTTCTTGTTGGGTCTTGCTGTTTGCTTCCTGTCTTCTTTGTGACAAGTCCAGTTCATGCCGAAACGTTGTCTGAGGCTTTGAGCGGTGCTTTGGCTCAAAACCCGACGCTTGAACAGGCTATCGCCGCGCAGAAGATGGCGCATGACGAATTGCGGATTGAGCGGTCGAATTATTTTCCTACCTTATCGGCTTCAACGGCAGCGGGGCGCGTGTATGGCAACAATTCAACCAGTCGTGGTCTGAGCGTTACGCGGGGGGACGGATATTCCAATATGTGGGAAGGGTCGCTCTCTATCAATCAAATGATTTTTGACGGTTTGAAAACACCGCGCCTTGTCGGAGCGGCAAAAGCTCGTGAGGCTGCTTCTGAGCAGGCGTTGAAGGATGCGCAGGAGTCTTTGGCTTTGCAAACGGCTTTGGCTTATTTGAATGTGCTGCGGACTCGGGAAAGCCTTTCTGTGCTCAACGGTTACAGCGGAACCTTGTCCGGCTATGAATCCAAAATTCAAAAAATGGTGACAGAAGGGGCTGCCGATCAAGCCGAGTTGGAACAAGCTCGTAGCTTGGGTCTAGAGCTGCGCAGTTTGCTCGCTGGTTTCCAAGGGCAGGCTCGCTCGGCTGATGCTGAGTTTTCTCGTTTGACAGGCCATATGCCAGAAGCCGCGATGACCAAGCCTGACTCTATTGGGCCTGATCTTCCTATTTCGGTGGATGAGGCTATTTCTTTTGCAACCAAAGCTCATCCGCAAATTAAAATGGCTGAACGCGAAATAGACGCGGCTAACCTGACGGCCTCGGCTCAGACTTCGGCTCTGTTCCCAACCGTGACCGGAGAGCTTTCTGCTTATAACAAAGATTTGGATGATGTCATCGGGGGCGAGGTGGAAGATAACCGCGCCCTTGTTCGCTTGAACTGGTCTTTGTCTGCCGGTGGGGCCGAGTTTGCAAAGGTTGATAAAGCCAAGGAAGATGGCGCAAGAAGCAAAGCTCATAAAGATGAGCTTTTACGTCGTATTGAAGCAACTATCCGTACAGCCTATGCCGATCTTGAGGCAACAGACCAGCAGAAGGAAATTTCTCTTCAGAGACTTAAAAGCAACGAAGATCTTCTTGGTGCATATCATGCCCAGTTTGAGGGAGGCAAAGTCCGTATTTTGCAATTGCTACAAGCTGAAAATCAGGTGCTCAATGCACGATTGGAGGCGTTGAATGCTGAATATCGGGCTCTGGCGGCTGAATATTCGGTCTTGGGCAGCGTAGGGCAAATGCAAAATAAACTGGCTTTGAACACTCAATCCAGCCATGTCAAATAACTCCACTGGCCGCAGCGATCCTCTTCTGCTTTGCTTGTCGTTCTTGATGGCTTTTCATGGGCGGTCCAAATCTCCTGACGCCTTGATTGCTGGCCTTCCTTATACCAAGGAGGGGCTTTCGCCAGAACTTTTTGTTGAGGCCGCTTCCCGTGTGCGGCTTAAGGCAAGTTTAATCAATGGGCGGCCTCTTGCGGAGATAGTCGGACCAGTTCTTCCTGTTGTCTTGTTGCTGACCAATCGGCAAGCTTGCGTTTTGTTGGAGATTGAGGGGCAAAATGTCAAGATATGGGACCCCTCTACCGGAAGTGAAAAACTTTTATCCCTTGCTGAATTGGCCCGCGATTATTCGGGGCAGGCCTTGTTTGTGAAGCCTAAATCCTCGTTCATTGATCCGGTCTTGGCCTATGAAGAAGGCGGCGCACGTCACTGGTTTTGGCAAGCGGTTTTAGAGAACCGTAAAATTTATCGTAAGGTTTTACTGGCTTCATTCCTTATCAATATTTTTGCGCTGGTTTCTCCGGTCTATATCATGAATGTCTATGATCGTGTCATTCCAAACAGTGCGATTGAAACCGGATGGGCTCTGGCCATTGGGGCGATGATCGTCTTTGTTGTTGATTTTATCATCCGCACTCTGCGCGGCTATTTCATTGATTTTGCGGGGCGTAACATTGATGTTCGATTGGCGCGAGGGCTTTTTGATCAAATTCTAGATATGAAACTGATGGCGCGTCCTTCTTCCAGCGGCGCGTATGCCAGTATGCTGCGCGAGTTTGATTCCGTGCGCGAGTTTTTAACCTCGGCAACGTTGGTGACCTTGATTGATCTTCCTTTTGCCGTTCTGTTTTTGGTCATGATTTTTGTCTTTGGAGGGAGCGTTGGTCTTGCCGTCCTCTCTCTTATGGCTTTGTCGGTTCTGGCGGCTTTTCTGATCCAAGTTCCTCTCAAGAAACATATTGAGAAAGCTCTTCGTTCATCAGAAACCAAACATGGGCTTCTGGTCGAGACAATCTATGGCCTTGAAACCATAAAATCCATGAGTGCAGATGGGCGCGTGCGGGCGCGGTATGCAGCTCATGTGGCCGAAAATGCATCTTCTTCGCTCAAGTCCCGCCATTATTCGGCTTTGAGTGTCAATGTTGCCACCTTCATTCAACAAGCGGCAAGCGTTTTTATTGTTCTCATCGGAATGTATCTGGTGCGGGATGGGGCTTTGTCCATGGGGGCCTTGATTGCGTGTGTTATCTTGTCTGGCCGCGCTCTCTCGCCGATTACTCAAGTGGCCAATTTGCTCAGTCGTTATCATCAGACTCTTGGTTCCCTGCGCACGCTGAGCAAAATCATGGCTTCCCCCAGAGAGCGGCCAGAGGGAAAAGACTTTTTGTATCGGCCCGATTTATCTGGAGATATTCGTTTTGATCGCGTCAGTTTTTCCTATCCCCAAACTGACCGCAAAGTTTTGGATGAAGTCAGCTTTTCTATTCGTCCCGGGGAGAAAGTTGGGATTATTGGCCGGATTGGATCAGGCAAAAGTACCATTGCAAGATTGCTTCTTAAACTCTATGAGCCAAAATCAGGAAGCATTCTGATTGATGGAACCGATTACTTGCAAATTGATCCAGCCGATTTACGCCGCAAGATTGCTTATGTGGCTCAGGATGTGACGCTTTTTCAAGGCACAATTCGGGACAATCTGACGGCCAGCGTTCCCCATGCCAGTGAAGAAGAGATTCTTCGTTGCTCTAAACTCTCAGGAGCGCATAGTTTTATTTCCGCACACCCTTTGGGATATGATGCTCCTGTGGGAGAGCGCGGGGATGGCCTAAGTGGTGGGCAGAAACAGTGCATTGCTCTTGCCCGTGCTTTTCTTATGAGGCCAAAAGTTTTGGTTTGCGATGAGCCAACCAATGCCATGGATATGCAGACCGAAGAACATTTTGCCCGTGTGATCCGCAGTGAAATTGAGGATCAAGGTCTGATCCTTGTCACGCACCGTGCGTCTTTATTGTCTTTGGTTGATCGGTTGATCCTGATTGAAGGTGGGCGCGTGCTTATGGATGATACGCGAGACAAGGTTCTCTCGGCTCTTTCATCAGGAAAATTCGAGGTCCCCAAATGAAATCAAATTATTCCGAAGACGCAGCGTTTATGGATGACCTTGATGCCATCTCTTTCTCTTCTCCGCGTCAAGCCTCCTTGGTGTTTTTGAATACAGTTTGTGGACTGGTTGTTCTGTTTTTTATCTGGGCTTTTTTTGCTCATGTTGATGAAATCACACGGGGCAGCGGTGAGGTGGTCCCCTCTCGACATTCGCAAATCGTTCAGTCCCTAGAGGGCGGAATTCTTCAGGAATTGCTGGTCAAGGAAGGTGATCTGGTCAAAAAGGATCAGGTTTTGATGCGTCTTAAAAACGTGGCCTTTGCGTCTGAGGAAAAAGGGGCTGAAGCCAAACTCTATTCACTGACACTGCGCAAGGCCCGCCTCGAAGCGGAAGCCAAGGGAACTGATTTTGTTGTTCCTGACGAAATGAAAGCTAAGTCGGGCAACATTGCCGAGAATGAAAAAAATCTTTTTCTCTCGCGTCAGGAAGAATACCAGAATGCTCTCAACATGATTGAAAATAAAATTGAGGGCGTGAGTGCGCAGATAGAAGAAACAAAATCGCAGATAGCGCGGGACAGTCAGAATATTTCTCTGATTCAGAAAGAACTGGTAATTACTTCTAAAATGGTTGCGCAAAAAGCCGCGCCGCAAATTGAAGAAATACGTCTTCGCCGTGAACTTAATGATGCTGATGGGTCTTTGCGGGCAGCGCAGGAGAAAAAGTCTGGCCTCGAGTCAGATCTTAGCGCGGCCAAAAAGCAGAAGGAAGATCAGGAAGACAAGTTCCGTTCTCAAGCTTTGGGCGAATTGAACGATGTTGAGACAGAACTTGCCGGACTGCAAGAAAGCCTCAAAGGCATGGGGGACCGTGTGGATCGTGCCGAAATCCGTTCTCCGGTTGAAGGGGTCGTCAACAACATTGCAATCAGAACGGTTGGCGGGGTTGTCGAGCCCGCGATGAAATTGGCAGAAATTGTTCCGGTCGGAGATGAGTTGAAAGTTCAGGCGCGGGTTTTGCCGAGCGATATTGCGTTCCTCAAAGTCGGTCAGAAGGCCAGAGTAAAGCTGACGGCCTATGACTCCTCTCGTTACGGATATTTGGACGGAGAAGTCTCGCGGGTCGGGGCCAGTAGCGTCAACGGCCAAAAGGGAGATGTTTTTTTCGAAATTGAAGTCCGTACCCATAAAAGCTATCTGGGGAGCCCTGAACATCCATTACCGATTACCTCTGGCATGGTTGCCGAGGTCAACATCATTACCGGAAAAAAAACAATCCTCGAATATCTGATGAGACCGTTCTTGCGTCTGAAAGATAGAGCTTTTACGGAGCGTTGAGTGATTAAGCTAATTCTTGCCAACCGCTTGTTTCATACCGTTCTTTTGCTCTCTTTGTTGTTGGGGGCTCTTTACGTGCGTGAAAGAGACTATGACTGGGTGAGAGCCTTGCGGTATCTGGCTTTTGACTCTTTCAATCAGTTCTACCCTAGAGAAAGCAACAATCAAGTTGTCATTGCCGATATTGACGAAACCTCTTTGCGGGATGACAAGCTGGGTCAGTGGCCATGGCCACGCAGCGATGTGGCGGCTCTGGTGGACAGTCTGAAAGCTATGGGAGCGAAGGCCGTTGCCTTTGACATTGTCTTTGCTGAAGAAGACCGGACCTCGCCATCGGTTCTTCTGCGAAAAATTCCTCAGGACGTGTTGACTCCTGATGTTAAAGAAACTTTGGAAACATTGCCGGATCATGACGATATTTTGGCTAAGGCATTTGTTGATGCGGGGAACGTGGTAACAGGGTTTGTTTGGACAGATTCTTCCGAGGCCACGCGTCACGCGCCTGTACTTTCCAAACCCATTATGTTTGCCAAAGGGGCTGATAATTTCAAAAACACGCTCTATAACACGGCCGGCGTGACGACCAATATTTTGAAACTGGAAAGCGCGGCGGCTGGAAACGGAAGTTTTGGACAAAGACCCGATTTTGATGGCGTGATCCGTCGAGTTCCCCTGTTATTTGTTGTCAAAGGAACCGATATTCGCGGCGAAGCATTGCCGGAAACCATTTATCCATCTCTCTCTCTTGAGACACTCCGGATTGCCGGAGATCCTAAGAGTCCCCATCAAGTCAGGGCGATTAAGGCAAGCGAGGCTTCTTACTTTTCTTATCCTTTTCTGCTTAAGCGAGGGGAGTATAAAATTCCCTTCGATGAAGCTGGTTACTTCTATGTTCATTTTTCCCCCTATGACCCCGACAAATACATTCCGGCATGGAAAATTTTGGATCGTTCTATTGAGCCTTCAAAAATAGCCGGAAAAATTGTCATTGTGGGGACCAGTTCGATAGGGCTTAAAGATGTGCGGGCAACGCCACTTGGCAATGAGATTCCCGGGGTTGATGTTCACCGCAACATTATTGAACAAATCATAGATGGCCGATTTCTGATGCGGTTCTCAATGATGCGGGCTGCTGAGCTTATTTTTACGGCAGTTGTTGCCTTGTCGGCCATTATTCTTGCGCCTTTTGTCAATGCGTTGCTGCTTGGTCTTGTGACTATTTTAATTGTGATAGCCGTCAATTTCTTCTCTTTTGGGGCTTTTGCCTATCGCGGGATTTTGATTGATCCGGTTTACCCTTCTGCCACGATCTTGGTGATTTTCTTCCTCTCGGCTCTTTTGACTTACATTCGGACGGAGGTTGAACGCCGCGCCGTCAAGCAAGCCTTTGGTCTTTATATCTCCCCTGAATATATGCAAGAGCTGACCAAACATCCCGGGCGGTTGCGTTTGGGCGGAGAAATCAGGCCCATTACGGTGATGTTTACAGATATTCGAGGTTTCACCGGCATTGCCGAGCGGTTGAGTCCGGATGAACTTATCCAGTTGATGAACGATTTTCTAACCCCTATGTCGGATCGTGTCATGGCTCATCGCGGCACAATTGATAAATATATGGGCGATGCCATGATGGCTTTCTGGAACGCCCCTCTTGATGACCCAAATCATGAGCGCAACGCGTGCCTTGCGGCTCTGGCCATGAAAAGCGCGTTGGAGCCCCTGAACCAAAGACGCGCAGAAATCGCGCAACAGCAGGGTACACCCTCGGTTGATTTGCGGGCTGGCATAGGGATCAATTCGGGAGCAGGAGCGGTAGGAAACATGGGCTCTCGCCAACGATTTGCGTATTCAGTCTTGGGGGATACGGTAAACTTGGCCTCTCGTCTTGAAGGTCAGACGAAGACTTACGGAGTTGATATTCTGATTGGAGAAAACACCTATGCCGCGATCCCTGACTTCGCTGCTCTAGAGTTAGATTTGCTCCGCGTGCAGGGAAAAGATAAAACCGTTCGGATTTATACGTTGCTAGATTCTACGAAGTCACCGGAGTTTATGGAGTTAGAGACTGCCCATTCTCAATTCTTGAAGGCGTATCGCGCCCAAGATTGGGAAGGGGCTTTGCGCCAAATTGAGGCGTGCGAGGCAATTGATCTGGCGGGTCTAAGAAAATACTACGCTGTTATGCGTGAACGGATTGTTGATGCAAAAACCACCCCGCCCGTTTCCGGATGGGATGGTGTTTACATTGCTCAAAACAAATAATCCCTTCTACAACCCTGTGACCGTAGTGATGGATTGGTCAACATACAGGCTTTGTGCTCCGTTCGAGTAGAGTTTATAAGACGTTCCATCGGCCGCATCGTAGGGATTGCTGACGCCAGTTTCTTTCA
This sequence comes from Alphaproteobacteria bacterium, assembly GCA_016794285.1. Classification (GTDB taxonomy): domain Bacteria; phylum Pseudomonadota; class Alphaproteobacteria; order Micavibrionales; family Micavibrionaceae; genus UBA1573. The sequence goes on from JAEUKO010000048.1 coordinate 10,112, forward strand.
ACGACAAACTAGCCAGAGAATTGACGTTGCTGACAGACAGAGAATTTACGTCTTTGATGAACAAAAACCCGCCGTCTGTGTGTTCGATAATGTCTTTGATGTCCAGAGATACCACACTGGATGCGGATATTCCCGAGATTCTTTCGATACTGTGCAAGGTGTTCATGTTGACCGAAGCAAGATTTAAGTTTCCTGCAACGCTAAGTAAGAGAGTGTCAAAGCCGGATCCCGCATCAATCAACAGGTCATTGCTGTTAATCTGGCTGATAGCGGCTGCATTGCCGAGTATGACAACATCGTTCCCGTCACCACCAAAGGCTTGGGAACCTGCTCCCGTTGCTTCAAGGCGAAGAGTGTCTTGTCCGCTGCCGCCGGAAATTAAGTTTCCGGTTCCGGCACCAAAAATTTTAAGGAAGTCATTTCCTTCTTCGCCAAAGACCTTGTTGTTATTGGATTGAATATAAACTGTATCATCCCCCAAATCAGAGAAGACAACATTTCCGCTAGAGCTTGGGTCAATCGAAAGTGAATCGTCCCCTGCCTTCATAGAGAAACGGAAGTTGCTAACAGAGAACAGCGTGTTTGTATCGTTTCCAAGTGTGTAACTTCCGGGGGCCGGATTCAAATCGTACACATGAAAAGAAAAATCTACGCTAGAGCTAGAGAGCTTTCCGTCATTGGCGGCAACAAAAATGTGAACGTCACTGTCCGCAGAGATCACGCTTTTGATCTGAAAGGCAATCTCATTCTTAGAATTAATGAACGCGTTTTGAATCACGCCATTTGGGTCGTTGATGCCCGTGATAACATAGGTCAATGGGTTTCCATCAGGATCACGGAAGAAGCGTGAGGAATCCATCGTTTGAAATCCACCCTCAAGCCCAGCTTGCTCAAAAGCCGTAAAAACTCCCGTCGTTGCAATAGGGGCGTGATTAATGGGAGTAAGAAATACAGGTTCGCTGCCCAGTGGAGGGAGGAAAGGTTTGAATAGGGGCGGCGGCGGCGGAAGAGCCGGACCGACCATCATCCCAAAATCCAGAAAATTGGGAGGAGGGGCCAGCGGAGCCATAAACGAATCTAGTGGAGCGTCCGGTGCAAGAGTCTGCTCCAGAAGAGAGAGTTTCATAGGAGGCTCTGCCCCTTCAGGCACAGGCACTTCTCCCGAAACGGGTTGAGGAGGAGCGGATTCCGTGGCAGGCACAGTTTCTGACTGAGGGGACGACTCGCCTGCTTCTCCTGCTGGGGTTGCTTGAGTATCCTGAGGGGGTTCTGTCCCAGCTTCACCCGAATTTTGAGGAGCGGCAGCAGGACCATTTCCTGCTGCGTCTGTCACAGGAGTGAAGAGGGCCGGCGCAACCGTTCGTACAACATTAAAGGTTTCCAGCATCTGCTGCGGGGTGATAACCCCAACATTTTCAGCTTGCGTGCCTGCTGCGTTCAGTTGAACAGTTTCCCGCGATTCATCAAGGAAAATCTCTGCGCCCTTATTGGGCTGGACAACGATAGCTCCTTCAATCAGGGAGATTTTTGGAGTGTCAGGGGAGCCTTCTTCAGGGATATACCCTGTCAGGGTTGTTCCCCTGATCCCGATTGAGCCAACGGGAGTTTTGATATGGACATCATTATGATCTTCTTTGCCAACAAAGCCGCTGGTGTACACAAAAACACCCCGCACAACCGAAACATCTGCTTGGCCTTCCCCGTCTTTGTTGGGGTCATAGACAAACTCGTCAATCGTCATTTTGGCGTTATTCGAAACAGCAAAGACGGTGTTATCGTTGAAAGTGATGTTAACGGCACCTGCAGCATCGGTTTCAATGATATCGCCCGCAAAGACTGACAGGCCTTTGCTCATGGTCTCCTGAGTTCCGTCCAGATGGACAACCGTGGCGTGACCCTTGATTTCGGCAACTGTTCCGACTGAAGCTCCGTTTTTCTCACTCATTCTATAAGGCACCCTTCTTGTTTTGGTATCTGGTATGATGTCTTTTTTTGTAGCGATCGTTCAAAAGTATAACAAAGGCCATGCAAATACGCCTGACCTAATTCATTAGTCTAACACGATTTTGTTGATCTATCGTTAACCTGCGGGAGATCAGGCCAGTTTAGCCTTGAAGTCGCTTTGCGTGGCCAAAAGCTCGAAAAGGGCGTTTTCTGGCAAAGGTTTAGCGAAATAATACCCTTGGGCCGTATCGCAGCCAAGCTTAAGAAGCGTGAGGCCTTCTTCTTTTCCTTCAATTCCTTCGGCTATGGTTGTCATATGCAAGTTATCGCCAAGTGTAATGATGGATTTGCAAAGTTCAAGACTTCCCGGGTCTTTGAGAAGATTCCGGATGAAGGCTTGATCGATTTTAAGAGCGTTGATCGGGTAATTATGCAGGTAAGACAGGGAAGAATACCCCGTTCCAAAGTCATCAATAGCGATTTTGAGCCCAAGTTCGCGGCACTGGTTCAAAGTCGTTTTGGCCCGTTCTGGTTGGGACATCAAAAGGCTTTCGGTAATTTCAAGCTGAATTTCGGTCGGAGAAACACCGGTTTCTTTGAGAGTAGCCAGAATGCCTTCCAGAAAGTTGTCTTCGGCAATGTCTTTGGAACTGAAATTGACGCTGACATATTTGGGGGTCGTTGTAGAAGGAAGGGAGTTGACCTTTTTAATCAGGACGCAAGACTCGCGCAAAGCCCATTTACTGGCCTCGATAATCAGGCCGGATTGTTCGGCCATCGGAATGAAAACAGCCGGAGAAATAAATCCTTTTTCTGGATGATTCCAGCGCATCAGAGCTTCAAATCCAACAATCTCACCGCTGGAAAGAGACACAATTGGCTGGTAGTTCAAAGAAAGCTGGCCGTTGCTCATGGCCTCCTTGAACTCATTTTCCATGATAAGCCCCTCCAGTGTGTGGGCTTCTTCAAGAAACTGGCGTTCGAGCGCCTCAGGATCAGGATATCCAACATCGTCAGAGACAATCACCGAGCGAGTCAGTGTATCGCGGTAACGGGTCATCAAAACCCGCATAACAGCTTGCATAATCTGGTCGCTGGAGGTCAGGCGTCGCAAAAAATCATCCCGCGTAATTTCCAAAAGGCGGCAATCGCCAAGGGCCACAACACTTGCTGTGCGCGGGGCATCGTCAATTAAGGCCATCTCACCAATGATAGACCCAGGTCCACGGGTTCCGACAACCTGAATGGTTCCATCTTGTTTTTGGATTTGAACTTCAACCTGTCCGCTTTCAATGATGTAGGCCGATTTAGCCTCGGTTCCTTGACGGATGAAGATTTCTCCGCTTTTAATGGTCTTGAAGTTTTCTAACATGATTCCTGTAACCGATGATTCAACGGGAAGACTTATATTCCAGTGTCATCATGCCTCTAAAATATTAGTAAGACGTTAATCCTAAGTTGATAGTGTTCCCCTTGTTCCTTAGGAGTATCAAAAAAGGGAACAAAAATTCTTTGAAATGGGCTTGCCATGTCGTTGTTCTCTCTTTTTATCCTTTACCTGTGCTTTCGGTTGAAGCAGCTGAGCTGCGATTATTTGTTGCAGACTAAGTGGATGGCACTGGGCAAGACGGTTCCCGGGTGGGGAGGCTATCCTCCGCTGTTGGTCCACGCTGCAATTCACGGAGTCGGGACGCTCATTATTTTCCTAATTTTTCTTCCTTCTTTGTGGTGGATGGCTTTTGTAGATATTCTGGTCCATGCGATTGTCGATCGCGCCAAAGGGTTGCTGGTCGTATACATGAAGTGGTCGCCGCATACATGGAAATACTGGTGGGCTTTCGGCATTGACCAAGAAGCCCATAATTTGACCCACATCGTCTATGTCGGTCTTATTCTGGCCGCCAAAGGATTGGTTGTTTAATGGGTCTTAAACAGCCCGTCATGAATGGTTTCCAGATCATCCGTGAAGAAGCTGTCCACGCCCCATGAGCGCAGCCGTCTGGCCAGATGAACATCGTTGATCGTATAGGCAAGGACCCGTTTCTCAAGGTCGATTATTTCCTCTACGGTTTCGCGTTTAACGGTTCGTCCGTCAATGTTGATGGTTGTCGCTTCGAGATATTGCGCAAGGTCTTTCCAGTTCTCTGGCAGGTCGCTTTCAAACAAAACGCCGCGGGCCCATTCAGGAGCCATATCCAAGGCGGTTTCTAGGGAGACAAAAGAAAAGCTGGAAAGAAGCAGGCGGTCCGCATCGTCCCAGATTTGCGAGAGAAGATCGAGCATAGCTTCGGCGGTGTCTTTCTCGCGCCCCGGGCAGGGTTTTATTTCAAGGTTTACGCCGAGATTGTGATGCAAAATAACGTCAATAGCTTCTTCCAATGTAGGAATTTTAATTCCAGCAAAGGATTCCGAGAACCAGCTTCCGGCTTCTAGGTCTTGAATATCCTCAAAATTCGTGTTGGCCACGGGGCCGTGTCCGTTGGTGGTGCGGTCCAGATCATCGTCATGAAAAATAATGGGAACAAAGTCTTTGGTAAGCTTAACATCCAGTTCAACCCATTTCGCCCCCATATCGGCAGCGGTTCGGATACTATCGAGTGTGTTTTCTGGCGCATAAGCTGCTGCGCCACGGTGGCCAATAACCGAAGGAATTTTCAAAGACATGATGTATTAAACCAATCTTGTGTTTTTTTCAAAAGTTCATCGCAGGTGTTACCTTCATAGAAGCAATGAACGGTACCAGCAATAAATTCCCGTATATTGTTTGGATCACCGAAGGAGTGCCAAGAGAGAGGCTGTTGGACAAAAAAGCCATCTCCTGCTGAGATGACCTGAACCGGAGATAAGAATTTTTTGGAGAGTTCAATACACGCGCTTTCATCCAATTGTCCTGCCTCTTCATACATGGCTTTTCCTATCAAGTAGGTGGTTCCCCAATTGACCATGTACATATCTCCGCAAGGAGTGTAGGCAGATTTGAACATTTCTTGGATCAATCGCAAATCAAAGCTTGGATCCCATAAGCTAACGGCAGATATTCCTGAAGGGTTGGCCATCATAATACTCGGCCCCCCATAGCTATGGCCGATAAGAAAAATCTTTTCGTAGGTGGAGCCGAAGTGGGATAGAACCGTATTTAAATCATCGGCATGAGTTTGGATGGTACAGTCAATAAGGTCTCTCCCGCTATCTTGCCCGTCATACAGATTAAAACGGTACACGTCATAGGTTTCTTCGAAATAATCGGCAGCTCTTTTGAGGGCATATTCGTTCATATATCCTGTCAGTCCATGAACAATAAAAATAGCTTTTGAGGTCGTTAAGCCAGAAGAGTTTTTGACTCCATAGATGGTATGTCCATCAGGAGTTGGAATTGTCCAAGTTGTTTCCATGTTGGGTTCCTTTTGAAATCAAAAACCCTCCCCCGTAAGGGGGAGGGAAAGATAGATAGAGGAATATATTATCCTGCAGCTTGTTCGTTCTCTGAATCGCGGGGTTTTGCAGCAATAGGCTCGCCCGTTTCTTGATCTACGCGTTTCATGGAAAGTTTAATTTTGCCACGATCATCAAAGCCAAGAACCATGACTTTGACTTGGTCCCCTTCGCTGACAACGTCGGAGGTTTTGCCCACGCGGCGGTCAGCAAGTTCCGAAATATGAACGAGTCCATCGCGTGTTCCCATGAAGTTGACGAAAGCTCCAAAATCCATGATTTTAACGACTTTACCGTTATAGATTTTGTTCACTTCCGGTTCATCGGTAATACCGCGAATAATTTCAATCGCAGCGTCAATCGCAGCCCCATCAACAGCGGCAATCTTGATTGTTCCATCGTCTTCAATGTCAATCTTGGTGCCGGTTTTTTCGATGATTTCACGAATGACCTTCCCGCCCGTCCCAATGACTTCACGAATTTTGTCGGTGGGAATGTTGATAACAGCCATTTGTGGAGCGTATTGGCTGATTTCTCCGCGTGACTGGGTCAGGGCTTTGGCCATTTCCCCGAGGATATGCAAGCGTCCTTTCTGAGCTTGGCCCAGAGCGATGTGCATGATTTCTTCGGTGATTGAGGTGATTTTAATGTCCATCTGCAAGGCGGTAATCCCGCTTTCGGTCCCCGCAACTTTGAAGTCCATGTCGCCAAGGTGATCTTCATCTCCCAGAATGTCGGACAGAACAGCGTATTTGTCACCTTCCTTGATAAGACCCATTGCAATACCAGCAACAGGTTTGGTCAAAGGAACGCCCGCATCCATCAAAGAGAGAGAGGTTCCGCACACGGTTGCCATAGAAGATGAGCCGTTCGATTCCGTGATTTCCGAGAC
>JAEUKO010000049.1:0-16214 GCA_016794285.1 Alphaproteobacteria bacterium
GGTTCCTCGGGTCATTGCTGGAACGTTGATGTTGCCCGTTTTGGTTCTGATTGGCGATATTATTGGGGTATATGGCGGGTATGTTGTTAGCATCCATATCCTTGATTTCAGCCCTACAAATTATCTCACCCAAACATGGGATGTACTTGAGCGCATGGATGTTGTTTCTGGCCTTGTGAAGGCAAGCGTTTTTGGTTTTCTTGTGACACTGATGGGCTGTTATCATGGGTATCATTCAGATCGTGGCGCCCAAGGCGTTGGTGCGGCCACGACGAACGCGGTTGTTTCCTCTTCTATCATGATTTTGATTTTCAACTATATTTTAACTCAGGTTTTCTTTTCATGATGGCTCCTGCCAAGATTCAGCTCACCACGCTGGTCAAAGCCTTCGGCCCTAAAAAGGTTTTGCAAGGAGTTGATCTTTCAATTCCCGAAGGAAAGTCGATGGTGATTATCGGCGGATCGGGAACGGGTAAGTCCGTTATGCTCAAATGTATTCTGGGTCTTATTCACCCTGACAGTGGGTCCATTCTGGTTGATGGAGCTGAAACCTGCGGGTTAAAGGGATCCGAACGAGATGATTTGATGAAAAAGTTTGGGATGTTGTTTCAGGGCGGCGCGTTGTTTGATTCTCTTCCCGTGTGGGAAAATGTTGCGTTCGGCCTTATTCACGGCAAGCATATGCCCAAAAAAGAGGCGAGAGAGATTGCCCTTGAAAAGCTCAAAGCCGTTGGGCTTGGGGCTGCGGTGGCCGGTTTGCTTCCTGCCGAACTCTCTGGTGGAATGCAAAAGCGGGTCGGATTGGCCCGAGCGATTGCCACATCTCCCGAGATTATCTTTTTCGATGAACCAACCACTGGACTTGATCCGATTATGGCCGACGTTATTAACAATTTAATTGTGGAATGCGTCAAAGACATTGGTGCAACGGCTTTGTCTATTACCCATGATATGGCGTCTGCCCGCAAGATAGCTGATTATATCGCCATGATCCATCAAGGCCGGATTGTCTGGTCAGGGCCAGTTGCTGATCTTGACCATTCGGGAAACCCCTATGTGGACCAGTTTATTCATGGACGGGCCGAAGGGCCTATTACCGAAGAATCTGCTTTGCTCAACAAAGCCGCTTAATCTCCTTTTTGATTTTTTTGGCCACGTCTCTTCTTGCCTCTTCGTTTGAGTCTGCTTCAGGTGAGGTCATACGCAAGGAGGGGCTGAGATCGGAATCTCTAAGCGGGGCGTATTCTCCTGAAAAATTGGCTGGAAACCTGAAATCCCACCATTCTTGAGGTAAAGGTAAGAGGGGAAGACCCAAAGTCTTTGCTGCTTCCACCATTGAGCATTCTAGTATGGCTCGATTGCTGCGAACCGCGTCAGACATTTGTGGGAAGAGACGGTGAGCTGGATTATGCTGCGCATCGGTTTCACTGGAGAAATGATCGAAAGCTGTTCCAAAATCAATGTGTTGGGCACGGTGATCTTGCGCAGCCACATCTATGGCCATTCCTCGCGGATGGCCACCTCCGCCAGGGTTTGAAAGGAATCGCGGCTCCTCCAGCCAATGCGGATTGGCTTGTACAAGTGGTGTTTCGATCATTCTGGTTTGCGCCTCGACTGGTCGCAAACAATCCTTGAGGACCAGTGTCCAGCCCTGTTGAGTGTACAACTTCATAGCTGCAAGCAAAGTGACTCTCAACAAATCGATATGCCCAGATAATCTTGCTTGAGGGTGATAGACTTTCCCAAAAATGTTCTCTGGATGGTCTGGATTGGCATAAACCAAGTCAATCTTTATCGGAAAATCATCCGTAAAAAGGTCGAAAGGCAAAATATGGTCACAGGGAATTATCTTTAACATTCCTTTCCTCTAGCACTTTATCCGCTGCGTGTCTTATGCCATAAAGAGTTTATGAAACGGCTCCTCAACTTTTTTCTTTTTTTGGTTTCTTGCGGGTTTTTAGGAGCCATTGCCGCTGTCGTCCTCATGTCTGCCGTGATTTACAAATACGGCCAGTCCCTGCCAGATTTTTCCCAACTCAAAGATTACCGCCCTCCTGTGGTTACGAGGGTTCATGCCGGAGATGGCCGATTCTTAGCTGAATTTGCCCAGGAAAAGAGAATTTTTGTCCCGATTGCTGAAATTCCCGATCTTGTTAAAAACGCGTTTATCTCGGCAGAAGACCAGAACTTCTACGATCATAAAGGTGTTGATGTTACCGCTGTGGCTCGCGCTGTGGTTGTGAACTTGCGAAACCGTGGTTCAGGAAAGCGACAAATGGGGGCTTCAACCATTACCCAGCAGGTTGCAAAAAACTTCCTGCTTGGCAATGAACGTTCCTATGAAAGAAAAATTCGTGAGGCCATTTTGGCCTACCGCATGGAAAAAATTCTGCCGAAAGATCGCCTGCTGGAACTTTATCTTAACCAGATTTTTCTTGGGGGCCGTTCTTACGGAGTAGCCGCAGCCAGTCTTCATTATTTTGGCAAGCCTCTCAACGAGCTAAACATTAGCGAAGCTGCCTTTTTAGGAGCTCTTCCTAAAGCTCCAAATAATTACGATCCCATTAAAAAACGGGATGCTGCAACAAACCGTAGAAATTGGGTCATTGATCGTATGCTTGAGGATGGGCATATTACAACATCACAGGCTGAGATGGCCAAGGCCACACCGCTACAGGCCCTATCCACGCAAGATAATGATGTTGTGAACGCCCCCTATTTTGCCGAGGAAGTTCGGCGTGAACTCAAAGAAAAATTTGGAGAGGATGGACTCTATCGGGGTGGTCTTTCTGTTCGTACCAGTCTTGATCCACGTCTCCAAAGCATCGCAGAAACAGCTTTGCAGAATGGTCTCATGACTTTTGATCGGAAACATGGTTGGCGTGGACCTGTTTCAACTCTGGAGTCCATAACGAGTTGGGAATCGGCTTTGCTTAATTTTGAACATCCTGACGGAATGTTGGATCGTTGGAAAATTGCTCTTGTTCTGGATAGTAAACCTGAGCGGGTTGAAATTGGCTTGGATGATGGCAGCCGCGCCCGACTGAATCCTGAAGATGTCAAATGGACACAGAAAAACCCTCTACGGGTTGGGGATGTTATCTTTGTTGAAAAAGAACCTGTTGTTGCTGATGCTCCTCAAGCCGATAAGCCGTCCTATTTGCTGCGCCAAGTTCCCCTTATCCAAGGGGCGATTGTGGCGATGGACCCTAACACTGGACGGGTGCTAGCGGTTCAAGGTGGATGGAAAGCGGAGCGCAGCGAATTCAATCGGGCCACGCAAGCCAAGCGGCAACCTGGTTCGGCTTTTAAGCCGTTTGTTTATCTGGCGGCTTTGGATAAGGGGTATACTCCTTCTTCTATCATTGTTGATTCTCCTTTGGAGTTTAGGGATACTGCTGGCAACGTTTGGAGACCAGAGAACTATTCGGGAGATTTTCTAGGCCCTACACCTTTGCGTGTTGGAGTCGAGAAATCACGCAACCTCATGACCATTCGTCTGACCCAGCAAATTGGGATTGATACGGTTGTAGATTACGCCAAAAGATTTGGCATTTCTCCCGACATGGAGCCACATCTTGCCAATGCACTCGGAGCTACTGAGACAACTTTGCTGCAGCTTGTTGCCGGATACGGCATGATTGATAACGGCGGAAAGAAAATCACTCCTAGGTTTATTGACCGTGTTCAGGACCGTTATGGTGAAACCATTCAAAACAACGATACGCGGGATTGTCTAGGCTGTGGGCCTCTGGTTCGTTGGGAAAATCAGGCGACTCCTGATGTTCCTGACAATCGCGAACAAATCAGCGATCCCCGGACCACCTATCAGATGGTTTCTATTTTGGAAGGCGTTGTTCAGCGGGGAACAGCCAAATCCCTTAGCTCGTTGGATCGGCCTCTTGCTGGAAAAACTGGTACGACCAATGACTCCAAAGACGTTTGGTTTATTGGGTTTACCCCTGATCTCGTTGCTGGGGTTTTCTTTGGCTATGACGAACCGAAGAGCTTGGGGGATAAAGTGACGGGTGGGTCCTTGGCGGTTCCTGTCTTCAAAGAGTTCATGGAAACGGCCCTCAAAGATGTCCCTCCAACTCCTTTCAGAGTTCCCCCGGGGGTTAGAATGGTCCAAGTTAATGCACGCAGTGGATACCCCACCACACCAGATGATGAGAATGCCATCTGGGAACCTTATCTTTCAGGAACCGAACCCGACAACACACGGGATTACGGGGCTGATCCCGATTCGTATGGGCCTCAACTTCCAGCGCACTCTGTGCCGCCTTCTGAGGGGGCTTCTCCTATCAGTGAGCCAATGCCTGCTGCTGAAATGCTGCAACCTAACCCTGAAAGTGAGAATCTCTCAGGTACAGGGGGATTGTATTAAGCCCATTTGGGGGCAAGGATACCTCCTGTTTGGGGACAAGGAACTTTCGTTGTCCCGGGAACAGACAAAGGAAGCCCCATAACGCTGCGCACGGCCAGATAGGCAAAACCCTCGGCCTCTAGGGCATCACCATTCCAACCAAGGGTATCCACTGGCAAAACCGGAACCCCTAGAGCCTTTTGTAAGCCTTCCATGATAGCCGTGTTATTGCGTCCCCCGCCAGTCACATACCACGCCAGCGGAGCGGTGGGGAAGTGCTCGCCAGCCTTTACATTGGCGGCGATGGTAAAACAAGTGAGCGTTGCCAACGCATCAACAAAAGAAAGTTTCGAGATGGACTGCACATCCCACGCCCCCCGATCCAGAGATTTGGGGGGCTTTTGGCTGAAATAAGGATAAGAAAGCCAATTGGAGAGACACTCATAATCGGTTTGTCCTTGCCGTGCCCAGAGTCCATCGCGATCAAATTTTTCGCCCGTTTCTTTTAGGACGCGGTCGTCTATCAAGGCGTTTCCCGGGCCGGTATCAAAGGCAAGAATGTCCTCTTCTCCCAGCCACGTCACATTTGAAACTCCGCCAATATTGAGAATAGCTACCGGTAGAACAAGATTGGAAGAAAGGGCGCGGGCACGGTGATAAAGCGGCAAGAGGGGAGCTCCTTGCCCTCCCGCCTTGACATCGGCGGTTCTAAAATCATAGACAACATCTATCCCAAGCTCTCTAGCCAACAGGGGACCGTCTCCAATTTGCCATGTAAAACCATGATCTGGATCGTGGGTAATGGTCTGGCCGTGAAACCCAATCAGATCAATATCTTCTGTGCCGAGGTCTTCTTGCCTGAGAAATTCAAGAACAGCATCACGATGCGCAAGCGTTAAGTCCCGCTCGACCGCGCAGAGTTCTTCTGTTTGTTCCCGCAAACCGAAGCTTGCACGAACGCGTTGTTTCAGGCTGTCTGGATACGGAGCGTAGAAAAAACCCTTTGGAAATACATAATCAATCCCATTTGTTTCCAGTAATGCCACGTCCACCCCATCCAAGGATGTTCCTGACATTAAGCCGATTGCGTTGTAAACCCTTGGCATTCCCATATGCCTTTGTTATCACAGTATGGAAGGAAAATAAAATGAACAGTTTCAAATCAGATTTTTTAACCATTATGCAAGAACGTGGGTTTATCCACCAATGTTCGAATTTTGAAGGGCTGGATGCCAAACTTTGCGAAGGGCCGCAAGTTGCCTATTGTGGGTATGATCCTACGGGTCCCAGTTTGCACGTGGGTCACATGGTGTCCATGATGATGATGCACTGGTTTCAGGAATGTGGGCATAGGCCCCTGACCCTCGTTGGCGGGGCAACGGCGATGATTGGCGATCCCTCTTTTAAGGACAAAACCCGTCCGCTCCTGACTCGCGAAGAAATTGAAAAGAATATCGCTAGTATCAAGCAGAATTTCTCGTCTTATATCCGTTACGGAGATGGCCAGCTTGACGCCCGTATGGTTAACAATGCGGATTGGATTTTGGGCCTTAATTATATGGACTTCTTGCGTGATTATGGGACGTGTTTCACTATTAATCGGATGCTTTCCTTTGATTCGGTAAAATTGCGTCTCGATCGTGAACAGCCGCTAACTTTTCTTGAGTTCAACTACATGATTATGCAGGGGTACGATTTTCTCCATCTTTACGAATCTTATGGCGCGATTTTGCAAATGGGCGGGTCGGATCAATGGGGCAATATGATTAACGGTGTGGACCTGACCCATAAGAAGAAAGGCAAAGAGCTTTTCGTTTTGACCGTTCCTTTGTTGACCACAGCTTCGGGGCAGAAAATGGGCAAGACTGAAGGCGGGGCGGTTTGGCTACGTGCCGATATGACATCTCCCTACGATTACTGGCAGTATTGGCGCAACACTGAGGATGCGGATGTTGGGAAATTCCTGCGCCTTTTTACCACATTGCAGATTGAAGAAATTAAAAAACTTGAATCTCTCAAGGACGCAGAAATCAACGAAGCCAAGAAGATTCTTGCCTTTGAAACCACTAAAATGCTGCATGGAGAAGCCGCAGCAAAACTTGCTGCGGAAACAGCTTGTCAGACGTTTGAACAAGGCGGTGTGGGGGCTGATCTCCCAGTCTTGGGCTTGAGCGAAGAGGTGTTAAAGGCAGGTGTTTGCGTTGTCGATCTTTTCCGCCAGTCTGGTCTTGTGGAAAGCAATGGTGAGGCTAAGCGGCTGATTCAAGGTGGTGGAGCCAGAGTCAACGACGAAACTGTCCATGATGGACAGCAGGTTTTGACGCTTGACGATTTTACAACACAAGGCTATATCAAGCTGTCCTCTGGGAGAAAGAAACACGTTCTTGTCAAGAAAACGCTCTAGGAGCTACCGATGAGAATGCCCGTGGCAAGGACCAAGGCTCCGCCAAAAAGAACTTGGATAATGGCAGAGCCAAAGGGCGTTTCCATGTACTTCCAACGAATCCATGAGATGGATATCAGCTCAAGCGCAACAACAATTGCTGCAACCAGTGTTGCACTCCAGAAGTCCGAGATCAAATAGGGCAGGGTGTGGCCTAAGCCGCCTATGGTGGTCATCAAACCACAGACAACGCCGCGCAGCCACGGGTGACCGCGGCCAGTAATTTCACCATCATCTGACATAGCCTCGGTGAGGCCCATACTGATACCCGCCCCTAGCGAGGCGGCAACTCCTACCAAAAAGGCATCATGTGAACTGTGAGTTGCGAAAGCGGCTGCAAAAATAGGAGCAAGTGTGGAAACCGATCCATCAATAAGACCGGCCAACCCGGGTTGCACGACCTGCAGCACGAACAAGCGGTGAGAGAGTTTGTCCTCTTCTGAGCGAGTGTCAAGGGGGAGGTTTTTTCGCTCAATCTCAGTAGCTTTTGCCTCGTGGCCTTTTTCGAATAAGGCAAGATCACCAAGAAGTTTACGAACTTCAATGTCTTGGGCCACGCTGGCTGCCCGTGCATAAAACTGGGAAGATTCAAGTTCCATCAGCTCGGCTTGCCGCCGTACGGCATCAATTCTCAAGTTGTCCATGAGCCAGATGGGGGTTCGCCGCATAAATCCACGAACATCTTGTCGTGTGATATAGGGCATTCTCTCCCCGAATCTGCGGCGGAAGACATCCAACAGCATATTTTTATGGCCTTGTTCCTCCATAGCCATATCTTCGAACATCTGGGCTGTGGCGGGAAAAGTGTCTCGCAAACGGTTCGAGAAGCTCATGTAAATTTGTGAATCTTCCTCTTCGCTCGAAACGGCGAGGGCAAGAATTTCCTGTTCTGTCAAATCCTCAAAGCGTTTCATCTGAGATCCTTTCGCTTTCTGTTTTTTAGTCTTACCCTAAAACTCCCTAAATTATAAGGGGATACCCGTTGACCCTGAGGGGGAATAATCCTAGATTATCCTCCGTTAGAAACATCATCCCCCAGATAGATCAACCGTTGTTCGGAGGTATATTTTGCGCCGTATGCTCTTAAAAGCTTTTGTTGTGATCTGTTTTGCTGCGCTTTTGGCGAGTGGTGGGTTGGCTCGTGCGGAGCTTTTTGGCAAGGAAAAAGAAAAAATTGAAGTGGCCCCTCCCCAGGGGGCCCCACAAAGTTTTGCAGACCTTTCAGCCAAGCTACTTCCGGCGGTGGTTAATATTTCTTCCAGCCAGAAAGTGGAGGCTTCCGATGAAATGCCGGAAATGCCGGAATTTCCCCCTGGATCCCCTTTCGAAGATTTTTTCAAGGAATTTCGCCGCAATCAGGAAAATAACGGCGGCGGCGGGGAGGGCGGCCCTTCTTCCGCTTTACCTGCAACATCCCTGGGGTCTGGGTTTATTGTTGACGCCGACAAGGGTCTGATTGTTACCAATAATCACGTTATTCGAGATGCCGATGAAGTGCGGGTAACCTTGCACGATGATACGGTCTTGGATGCCGAGATTGTAGGAAAAGATGAAAAAACAGACCTTGCTCTGCTCAAAGTAAAAACCGACAAGCATAAATTGACAGCGGTTTCTTTTGGAAACAGCGACACTATGCGCGTAGGGGATTGGGTGCTGGCAATTGGGAATCCTTTTGGTCTCGGCGGGACGGTGACCAGTGGGATTATTTCCGCCCGCAAGCGGGATATCAATGCGGGGCCGTATGATGATTTTATTCAAACAGATGCCTCCATCAATCGTGGAAACTCGGGTGGTCCGATGTTTAGCCTGAAAGGCGAAGTGATTGGAATCAACACCGCTATTTTCTCTCCAACGGGGGGATCGGTGGGGATTGGTTTTGCGATTCCTTCTAATCTTGCAAAGCCTGTGATTGACCAGTTGACCCAGTACGGAAAGACCCGTCGGGGATGGATTGGTGTTCGGATTCAGACTGTTACAGATGAAATTGCCGAAGGTCTTGGCTTGAAAGAAGCTCGGGGGGCCTTGATTGCGAGTGTAACTCCCGGGGGACCAGCTGATAAAGCTAAACTGGAACCAGGGGATGTTATTTTAGAACTAAACGGGCAAAAATTGGATGCGATGCGTCAATTGCCTCGTATTGTTGCGGAAACTCCTATCGGGACCGAGGCAAGTGTTCTCTACTGGCGGGCAGGGAAAACGGCAACAACCAAAGTGGCTGTTGGCGAACTTGAAAAAGCCGAGGAACAAGGTTTGGTTGAAGCCAAGGGAGGCAAGGTGGCTCCAATTGGCAAGGGAACAGAGATCCCTAGTTTCGGTATGAGTCTGTCCGATTTGTCGCCAGTTCTGCAGGATACCTACTCCATTCCCGAGGATGCCAAAGGCGTGGTGGTAACAGCTGTGCAACCGGCCAGTGAAGCGGCCGAGAAAACTCTAGGACCAGGGGATTTGATTCTTGAAATCAACCAACAACCTGTGAACACTGCAGCGGAAGCCAAGAAGCTGGTGGACGAGGCGGAAAAGGCTAAGAAATCTTCTGTTTTGCTGCTAGTGGACCGTCAGGGTAAAGGAGATGTTCGCTTTGTTGCTCTTCGCTTCAAGTCCAAAAAGCCTTAACCGTGGTTGAGGGTGAAGCGCGAGTTCTGGTGATCGCTGGGCCAACGGCCAGTGGAAAGTCGGCTGCTGCGCTTCAGAAAGCTCAAGAAAGAGAGGGGAAGGGCGGAGCTGTTGTTATCAATGCCGACTCTCTTCAGCTTTATGACGGGCTTCCTATTCTAACGGCTCAACCTTCGGAAAGTGATAAGCATTCCGTTTCTCACAGGCTTTATGCGGCTCTGGCTCCGCAAGATTCTTGCGATGCTGTGAAATGGCGCGAGCTTGCTCTTGTAGAAATCAGGGCGGCCTTGGCAGAGGGAGCTTTGCCGATCGTAACGGGCGGTACAGGGTTTTATCTAAAAGCTCTCTTAGAAGGGTTTTCCCCTATCCCTGAAATTCCTGACGAGATTCGCTTGTTAGGCGAGGAGTTGATGGACCGTGTTGGCGTTGATACTTTTTTTCAAGTTCTGCGCGAGGAAGATCCTGAAACAGCTTCTCGGCTTGACCCCAAAAACCGTCAGCGGCTTATTCGAGCATGGGAGGTTCAAACGCATACGGGGAAATCCTTGTCTTACTGGCAAAGGGTTCCCAAGCAGCCCCCTGCCCCTGACCTTCATTTCGATATTCACCTGATTCTGCCCGAGAGGGAGGCTCTTTATGAGCGGTGTAACCGTCGTTTTGTCGAAATGATTGAGCAAGGGGGGCTTGAGGAAGTGCGCCAATTCGATGAGGAAATAGAGCGTGGCAACATTCCCGCCGATGCGGCATTAACTCACGCGCTCGGGGTGCAGCCTTTGCGAGATTATCTTCATGGTGAGATGGATTTGGACACAGCCATTTTTCTTGCCCAGAACGAGACGCGGCATTACGCAAAACGTCAAGTGACATGGTTTCGTCATCAGATGAACTCTAGCTCGCTGGGGGTAGAATATGGTAGCGTTGTGTCTTGAATAAAGGCTAAAGGGGAGGCAGATGGTAAAAAAGTGGATGTTATGTTTGGTCAGTTTACTTGCTCTTTCGGCGTGCGGGTCACGCGAGGATGCCGATAAGAAATTGGCACGAGGGTGTGAGGCGGCGGTCAAATCAATGCTGGCCAAGGATTCCGAGGATCGTCAAATTGAGGCGATCAAAGGGAAGAGCTTTGCTCCTTCTGGCGAGAATCGAGAAGTAACCTTGCAGGCCACGACCAAGAACAAGGAATTTGGCTATGAAGCTGAGGAAAGCTTCAAATGTGTGTTTGAAGAAAGTTACTCCCCTGGGTTTACGGCGTGGAAAGCCTCCTTGCTCCAGCTTCGTATCGGCGAGACAGTTTACGGAAGCGAAGGGGGAGAAATTTTTGGCACAATGGAAGATCAAATGAACCTGACGGCGGCTGTCGAATCTGCCATGAGGTAGCGTCGTTGAAATTTTTGTAGTTGAGGGGGAGAGCTATTGTTTTGAGCCCAAAAATAGATTACTAAATAGACTGCGTATCTTAAGAGCCTGCCGCCCGTGCAGGACATTGTTTTCAAAAACTTATCATAAAAGGACCAAAAAATGTTCACAAAGACTCTTGCTCTCATTTTGGCTGGCACCATGCTGGTGGCAACCTCTGCCTCTGCTGCAGAAGTAAAAATTAACGGTTCCACAACAGTGGCGGGTGCTTTGGTTGAAGCCCACAAAGCCGACATCGAAAAAGCTAGCGGCCACACGTTGACCGTTGTTGCTAACGGATCTGGCCACGGTTTGACCGATCTTGCCGAAGGCAAAGCCAATATTGCTATGATTTCTGCTCCTCTTGAAGAAGTGGCCGCTAAAATCAACGAAAAAACACCTGGCGCAATTGATGTTGCCGCTTTCCAAGTTGTCCAAGTTGGTGAAGCCAAAGTGGCTTTTGTGGCCAACTCGGCTAACAAAGTCAAAGAATTGACGAATGAAAAAATCACGGCTGTACTCAAAGGGACGACCGCCAACTGGAAAGATCTTGGTGGGGATGATGCTCCTGTCTTGGTTGTAACCGAAGTTCCAGGTGGTGGGATTCGTTCCTTGGTTGAACATGAACTGCTCGCCAAAGAAGCTATTGCGGCCAACAAACGCGAATTGCCAAACGGGTCTCAAATTGTGAAAATTGTTTCGCAAATTCCTGGAGCTCTTGGGGTTGTTTCTGCTTCTCAAGTTGATGCCAGTGTTGCTCAAATTAAAACCGACAAGGATCTAGTTCAGCCTTTGATTCTTGTGACCAAAGGAGCACCATCTGCCGAAGCTCAAGCGGTTATTGACGCTGCCAAAGCTGCTTACAAATAAGCCGAGGTCTTCCTAAATTCGAAGAGACGGGGTGGGGCTATGTCGTGCCCCGTCTTTTCACGGAATCTTTAAGATTTTAAGATAGTTATAGTTTTGTATACCCCCAGATGCGCAAAAAATCAAAGGAGCCCTTGTTATGAATATGCTCAAAACCATTCGAAGCAAATTATACTTTTCTGTGTTCTTGTCTGGATGTGCGCTGGTTTTAATTTCTGGGGCAGCTCTTTATGAGGGCAAACAGATGAATTCAGCGGCCTCCGTTATTTATAATACGTCACTGCAGGGAACGAAGCTGCAAGGGCAGATTGCCAATAAATACGAGATTGCGCGGGGGTTGATTGTTGGGGCTCCGGCGGAGCTTGATGCTAAGAAAATTGAAAAGTTGAAAGCCAAAGCTCAAGCCACGATTAAGGAAGGTTTGGATCTGACGGCGGAGTTTGAAAGCATTTCGGATAACAAGGGGAAGGAATTGGCCGCAACCTTGGCGGGTGAGTTCAAGAAGATGCAAGCCAGTGGCGATAAGGTTTTTGAATTTACGAGTCTTTTTGCTCAAGATCAGGCAACGAAAGAACTTGAGACAGGGTTTTCTGCAGTTGAAAAATCTATGGGCGAAACCCTTGAGCAGTTGAGTGCTTTGGAGGAGGAAACCGCCAGTAGCAGTTTTGCAATGCTCAAAGATGCTCATGATAAAATGGTCCTCATGACATGGGCCATTTTGATTGCCTCTATTTTGAGTGCAGGGACCTATAGCTTGCTGATTGCACGCAATATTGTGAGGCGGACGGCTGGGCTTACTTATGTAATGGCTCGTTTGGCGGAGGGCAATGTTTCCATTGATGTGGAGCATACCGAAGATCAAGACGAAATTGGGGAAATGGCTCGTGCTGTCCTTGTCTTCAAGCAGAATAAGATTCAGGCTGATGCCCTGGTGGCAGAGCAAGAGCTGGGACGTAAAGCTCAGATTGAACGGTCTAATGTGGTCTCAACCTTGACTGAAAAATTTGATGATGAAACGGGAAGTTTGGTCATGGCCTTGGGGCAAGCGACCGGAGAGCTCCATGAAGCCGCCACACGGATGAAGACCTTGTTTGAACGGGCGGAATTGGGAACGGCAGAAATTCTACGGGCGAGCGAGTCTTCTGCTAACAACACTTCAGAAGTTGCCAATGCATCTGAGGGGCTGCGTAGCTGCATCAATGAAATTTCCGAACGCGTCCGTGATTCATCGGCTATTTCGACCACGACATCGGGCATGGTTCAGAATGCAGCAAAACAGATTTACTCTCTGGCTGAATCTGCCGATCAGATTGGCCAGATTGTAACCATCATTAAAGGAATTGCCGAGCAAACCAACCTTTTGGCCTTGAACGCGACGATTGAGGCAGCGCGTGTTGGGGAAGCAGGAAAAGGGTTTGCTGTGGTGGCGAGTGAAGTGAAGTCCTTGGCTAACCAAACGGCAGAGGCAACAGAGACAATCTCCACTCAGATTGAGGCTATCCAATCTCAATCGCGAGCAACGGTTGATACTGTTTCTGAAGTGACTAAGCAGATTCTTAAAATTGAACAAATCTCGCTAACGATTGCCAGCGCGATGGAAGAGCAAAAAGAGTCTGCAGAATCCATTGCCCACAATATTCAGACGGTTTCGCAAATGGCCAACAACATTTGCAGCCACGTCAGCGATGTGAGCCGTGATGTTCAAGAAGTTGGGAAAATTGCAGACATTGTTCTTTCGTCTAGCGATAATCTGACGGTTCGTGGACAAGATATGACAGAGTCTGTGACCCAGTTTATTCGGAGAGTTAAAACGGCTTAGGGCCATTTTCCGCCGAAATGAGCGATAAGTCCCCCAACTCGTTGGGGGACTTTTGATATTTCTTCTGGTTTTTGGGTTACAAAATAGGGTATGAACAAGAAAGCCTCTCTCGTTCGTCTAGCCCCGAGCTTTCAATGACCCTGATTACCACCAATGCCGCGTTGCAGGATTACTGCGCTTCTCTCAAGTCTGCCCCTTATATCACGGTTGATACCGAGTTTATGCGGGAGAGAACCTTCTACGCGAAGCTTTGTCTCATCCAAATTTCTGGCCCTGACAAAAACGCAGTTGGAATCGATGTGCTTTCTCTGGAGAAGCTGGATCTTTCTCCTCTATGGGACTTGATGCATGATTCGCGCATTCTGAAAGTGTTCCATGCTGCGCGGCAAGACATTGAAATTATTTTACAATTAAGCGGTCAGGTTCCTTCCCCTTTGTTTGATACGCAAATTGCTGCGATGGTATGCGGCTATGGTGACCAAGTAGGGTATGAGGCCTTGGTCAACGACATTGCCAAAGCGAGTGTGGACAAAAGCAGCCAGTTTACGGATTGGTCCCGCCGTCCGCTCAGCGATAAACAACTTATCTACGCGCTGGGGGATGTCGTTCATCTGGTGGATATTTACGAATCTTTGCGTGTGCGTCTTGAGAAAAAAGGCCGCGTGGAATGGGTCAAAGAGGAGATGAATATTCTGCTTGATCCGGCCA
Organism: Alphaproteobacteria bacterium; assembly: GCA_016794285.1. Classification (GTDB taxonomy): domain Bacteria; phylum Pseudomonadota; class Alphaproteobacteria; order Micavibrionales; family Micavibrionaceae; genus UBA1573. The sequence continues at coordinate 14,209 of JAEUKO010000049.1, forward strand.
CTTACGAGGTGAAGCCTGAAGAGGCTTGGAAACGGTTGAAACTTCGTTCACCTAAACCTCGGGACTTGGCGATTTTGCGTGAACTTGCGGCATGGAGAGAGAGAGAAGCTCAAAGCAAAGATGTGCCACGTAGCCGTATTTTGCGAGATGAGCCCATGCTGGATATGGTGTACCAAAGACCGCAAAGCGAACCTGAGTTGGCGCGTATTCGTGGAATTTCTCCTGATATGGCCAAAGGAAAATTTGGCCGCATTGTGATGGATGCTATAGCCAAAGGGTTAGCGTGTCCTGAATCGGAATGTCCGCGTCCAGAGATCAAAACGCCTTTGCCACAGCGATTGGCTCCTGTTGTCGAAATGTTGAAAATGCTCCTTAAAATCGAGGCCTCAGAGCAGGGTGTGGTTCCCCGTTTGATTGCAAGCGCGGATGATCTTGAAGCATTGGCGATGAGGGCTTCGTCGTCTGATCTGGTGTTGGGTAAGGGGTGGAGACATGAAATCTTTGGAGCCTTGGCAGAGTCCATGCTCGAGGGAAAACTGGCTATGACCCTTGAAAAAGGCAAGATCAAAAAAATAGAGATTTCAACGGATCGCTAAAATCTCTTTCTCTCCGCAGTTATCGTGGGGAGAGAAAGTGAGAGAATTTCTCGCCAATAAATGCTCCAAGAGACCGTCTGCGGAAAGTGTCTGTCGGAACTTCGCCCTCTCCCCCGTAAACAAATTCTCCGGTTGTGCCGTTTGGGGCAATATGCCGAACCGAATCTCCTCGGACCATGGTATTGAAGAATTCTCGGCAATTGGCCAACATAGACGTATGGCCATTTGCCGAGGAGGTCACTGTAGGACGGCATTCCGCTGCAAGCCGACCAGCTGGAAGGCTGGTTTCAGTTTGAGGGGAACCTTCCCCAACCGAAGTCAATGCAGCGCGGCGGGTTTCTTCAGAAATGGGAGAGAAACGAACCTCGCTCTGAGGAGAAGGAACAACATCAGCAACGGCTTGAGGTGCGCCTGTTGCAGGAAGCGATAATGGCGCAGATGCCTGCCCAACTGCTGCGACATGGTTCGCCGCACCTGACGCTACTTTCGCAGCTGGATTATAAAGCGGGGCCCCGTGGCCATCCATCCATTGCAGATCGGCCAGAGCTTGTTTGTTGCCATCCAAGGCTGCTTGTTCAAATAAAGCGCGAGCGAGGCCTTTATCAACGGGAAGGCCAGCCTTCCCGTTTTGAAAATAGTAAGCCAAATCTTTAATGGCTTGGGTATTCCCCGCCTCTGCTCGCAAGTAAGTGGCTTGAGCGGCTTTGGAGGCAGAGGCCGATCTATTTATAAGCTCTTTGGCTGCTGGCAAATGGTCAACTTCTTCAACTGGCCCTACAGTGGTGGTATCTGGGTGATCTGTAATGGCAGGCGCAGGAGCAGGAGCTTCAGAAACAGGACTGACAGGAGCCTCAGGGAGAGTGGCTTGGGCGGCTGGAAGTTCAGGAGTACTTGCTTGCGGGGTGAAAAAAGCCTCTTGGACAGTGTCTGAAACAGCTTCTCCAAGAGAAAAAAGACCAAAGGTTGCCGCAGAAATCGTGCCCCCGACCAAATTGCGGGCCAAGAATTGCTTGCTAAGCAAGTGGCGGGCGTAAAGGCCTGTTTCCTCAGCGGCGGCTTTTCCCCACGTCCGAGGATAAAGAGGTGTGGAGCCTTCTTGAATGGCAGAGCGTTCAGCGGTCCGGTCTTTGATGTAACGAATCGTGTTGACAGCAAGAACCCCCGCGGCAGCTCCGACAAATAAGGCAGCATTCGGAACCACAACAGCTGCAGTCAAAACTTTAGCAGCTAGGCCAACGCCAGCACTCGCACCCATCCATTTCCAATCTTTTTTGACGGAGGAGACCAAATTCTGGCTCACAGCTCTGGCCCGTGCCCATAAGCTCGGCTTGCTGAAGGCTTCTTCTGGCGTGTTTTCATCGTGAGCAGCAGGGCGGCTAATAGGAATTACGCGGGCGGAAGAGTTATCGG
>JAEUKO010000004.1:0-43895 GCA_016794285.1 Alphaproteobacteria bacterium
CGGCTTATAACGGCATCCCAGTTACGGCGCGTATTCTCGAATCCTTACCCAATCTTGAGATCGTCGCTCAGTTTGGGGTAGGGGTGGATAATATTGATCTTGGCGCAGCCAAGGCGCGAGGAATTGCTGTCACCAATACGCCTGACATTTTGACTCCGGATACGGCGGATATTGCTCTCTCCCTCATCTTGTGCCTGATGCGCCGGATTGTTGAGGCTGATATGTATGTTCGTGTGGGCAAATGGGTTTCGGGAGCTTTTTCTTTGTCCAGTTCCTTGTCTGGAAAAACAGTGGGAATTGTTGGAATGGGTCGGATTGGGCAGGCGATTGCGCGGCGCTGCCTTGCCTTTGATATGAAAATAGTTTACCATGGGCCTCGACAAAAGCCGGATTTGACCTACCCTTACTTTGCTGACTTGCGGCAAATGGCCGAGGCGAGCGATGTTTTGGTCATGGCTTGCCCGGGGGGAGCGGAAACGAAGAACCTCGTGACGGGAAAAATTCTTAAGGCCCTTGGGCCAAAGGGGTATTTGGTGAATATTGCGCGCGGGTCGGTGGTGAACACGGAAGATTTGTTAATTGCCCTTAGAAACCGCGATATTGCGGGGGTAGGGCTTGATGTCTATGAAAATGAACCAAATGTGCCAGAGGCGTTAATTTCTATGGACAACGTTGTTCTTTTACCCCATGTTGGCTCCGCCACAGCCGAGACCCGTTCTGAAATGGGCCGTCTGGTAATTGCCAATATATTGGCTTATTTCGAAGGAAAACCTTTATTAACTGCTGTTGAGCTGTAGGAAACCATGAAACAGTTTTTTCTTGTATTTTTGGCTATTTTTGTCTTCTCCTCATCGGCTTCTGCCAATTGCTATACTATGAAGGAAGCTGAAGCCGAGCAGGGAATTCGTATTCATAGCGAACTGATGGTGATTGGCCTGAATTGTCAGCATTTATGGCCCAAAACACAGAAAAACCTTTATCTTCAGTACAAAGAATTCACCAACGCTCATGGAAGTGTTTTTTCAGGCTATGAAAAAACTTTGATTGCGTTTTTCCGCCGCGATGGGCGCGATGATCCGGAAATGTCGTTGCACCAGCTTCGGACCGATTTTGCTAATAAAATCTCGAAGGATGCGGCTGTTATGCGACCAGATGCGTTTTGTCAGACCTATGCGCCCCGTATTCCCAAAGCGTCTAAAATGAATGACAAAGGGTTGCGGAAATGGGCGGCAACGATTTTCCCTGGTCATCCAGTTTCTCACCCGATTTGCGCATCGAATTAGGACGATTTTTCTATAGGGAGGGGAGGGATGGAGAATGACTATTGATGCCGCCATCAATACTGCCTTTGGCGCAGTTGCAGAGGCCGCCGAAAAATACGTCTTTTATAGCGTTCCACTTGCGTTTGACTCCCCAACAGGGGAGATCACGCAAAACCTTCCTTTGATTGTTGTCTGGCTGGCGGCAGCAGGGATATTTTTCAGTTTTTATCTGAAGTTTGCCAATCTTCGCTATTTCAAACACGCTTTCGATTGTCTGACCCACAAATACGATGAGCCGGATGCCAAGGGACAGATTAGCAATTTTGACTCTTTGTCGGCTTGTCTATCGGCCACGATTGGCCTTGGCAACATTGCAGGTGTTGCGGTTGCTGTGACGGTTGGTGGGCCCGGGGCGGCTTTTTGGATGGGGGTCATGGGTATTTTGGGCATGGGCAGCAAGTTTGCCGAAGTGACAATGGGAGTTAAATATAGGCACTTTCCTGATACTGCTCGGCCGGATGAGGTGGGGGGTGGCCCCATGTATTATTTGCGAGATGCTTTCGAAAATCGGGGCATGAAGAAAATCGGTATCTTTATGGCGGGCTTCTTCGCCTTATGCTGTATCGCAGGGGCCATTGGTGGGGGAAATATGTTTCAAGCCAATCAAGTCTTTGGGCAAGCCCTTTATGTCACGGGAGGGGAAGACAGTTTCCTCCATGAGAAGGGATGGCTGTTTGGATTTGTTCTGGCTGTTCTCACGGGAGTTGTCACTTTGGGTGGGGTTAAGACAATTTCCAAGGTGGCAGCAAAACTGACACCTGCGATGGCTCTGCTTTATATTGGTGCGGGTCTTGTGGTTTTGGCTGTCAACTACCAAAATATCCCTGCTGCCTTTGGCAAAATTTTTGACAGCGCGTGGAGCGTGGAAGCTGGATGGGGGGGCCTGGTCGGAGCCATTATTGCAGGTGTCAAACGAGCAACCTTTGCCAATGAGGCCGGTCTCGGGACGGCAGCTATTATTCAGGCTTCAGCCAAAACGGACTTTCCCATTCGGCAGGGGCTGGTCGGAGGGCTTGGTCCCTTTATTGATACGTTCTTTGTTTGCATGGTGACGGCTCTTGTTATCATTGTTTCGGGGGTCTATGACGGAAGCGCAGGGGTGCAGGGCATTGATCTAACGTCCAAGGCGTTCCAGACGGTTTTTCCGTGGTTTGATCTGGTGTTGGCGGTGGTTGTCTTCCTCTTCGCGTATTCCACCATTATCGTCTATTCCTATTACGGGGAAAAATGCGTTGGGTTTTTGTTCGGAGACAAGAAGGGCATCGCCATAGGGTTTCGCGTTGTTTACCTACTATTTGTGGTGATTGGTGCTTCTGTTTCCTTAGAAAATGTTGTGCGTTTTGCGGACGCTGTTTTTATGTCCATGGCCATTCCTAACATTATTGGCCTTTACCTTCTGGCCCCTGAGCTCAAGCGTGATCTTGAGGAATACCTGCTTCTGACTGGGCTTAAGAAGAGGGCTGAGAAGTAAAAAAACAGTCCTTTTTGTCCCTGTTTCTTTTATCTTGATAAAATTTACATAATTTTATAGAATAAGTTCCAGAAACCTCTCCTCTGCCTTTACAGGGGGGCACAAACGGAAAGGGCTGGAAGTATGGCAGAAGAGCTGGCAAAAGTCTTTGGAGAAGCAGGACAATCTGCTCTTGGGGTTTACTGGTATGGCCTGCGGATTGGAACCCTGACCCGTGTACCGAACACAAAATCCGTCCAGTGGCAGGGACACGTTCCTGAGCTTTTTCACCTTTTTGATGTACAAGATGCCAACGAGCAACCAGCCGTGATCGGAAATATGCAACCGGAAGGCTGGCTTTTTGACGTTCTTAACTATAGAGATCAATGGGATTATCTGGAAAACGGGCTGGCTTTTCTGTCCAACCTTCGGATCGTTGCTCCGGACAAGGAGGATGAGTTTCTGAGCCTAGCCCCGCGAGACACTCGTAAGGGCCGCCTTCAGGATTTTTCAGCAGAAAATGGTGTTTTTTCGGGACAATATTTGGGTCCGTCTCAAGAGGGGATTCACCAAAGTATGTCCCAATCCGTAGCCGCCTTTTGGAATGACAGGGCTATGCCGCGCCTTTCAGGAGCTCAAATGAAGCTCCCCATGTGTCTGCACGAGGATGGACGGCTTGTCCCCGCAAAAGGGGGAGAGGATTCTTTTACCCATATCCTGAAGCTTCCGGGTGGTGGAAATGCCGAAAAACTACCGACCGAAGGAAATCTTCGTAGTATCGGGGCTCTTGAGTGGTTTTGTCTTCGTGTTTCCGAAAAGGTGGGGATCAATACAGCCGGACACACTCTCGTCCCTCTTCCTCATGGCCTTCCTCCTGCTGTTTTGGTGGAGCGGTTTGATATTCCGGAGAACGAAGGTGACTCTCGGCAAATTCTGATGCAGGATATGTGTTCTCTGGCCAAAATCCCCTCATACGAAAAAGATAGCGGATCTATCGAAAAATGTGCCAGCCTTGTCAAGAAGGTTAGCACCGACTGGGAACAGGATAAACTCGCCCTTTTTGATCGTGTTGTCCTATCCTATGCCCTGCGGGATGGGGATATGCACCGCAAGAACCTCTCTGTGCTTAAGACAATTGAGGGCTCTGACTTTGCGGCGGCTTCGGTGCGCTTTGCCCCCGCTTATGATATTGTTTCCACGGTTGTATATAAAAATGCCGACCAGATGATGCTGCCTCTGAACGGTAAGAAAGACGGATTTTCGGACAAAACATGGGAATGTTTTGGAAAATTTTTGGGGATGAATGGCTCTGCGGCTTGTGAGCGGGCCAAGACCTTGATGGAGCGTATTGCTGCGGAAGCTGTTGCCCTTTGCCGCACTCTACCGCCAGAGATCACGGCGCATCCTGACTGCGTCTATGCCCTGCAGCGAGCAACGACTGAAATTGTTGATCTTGTCTGCAAAAGCGGAGTCGAAACTCCTGAATGGAACCTTGTGCGGGACCCCACGAAACAGAAACCTAATTTAGCCGATTTTCAGGACGCTCAGCGCCGTAAAGCCCGCGCGCGTCTCGGGATTGCTGAGGAATCTGCTTCTGCTCGTAGCCCTTTTGCTTATCCTTCCCCCTCCTGTTAGGAGCAAGGTTAAGCATAAAATTTCTTATTATGTCCAAGTATTTTTAAGGATATATTTTTCTGCGGCTTGGTTTGCGGGGTTTAAGAAAAGGAATATTCCAGAAGACTCCGAATCAAAAAAAGGTGAATAACTTTGGGAGCTTACTTGAGGGTCTGAAGAAAAGCGGTAAACTGGCTTCACCCCAAAGTGAACATTTGAAGATGGAGCCTACCGCTCATGACTCTTTTTGCCTCCCGCAAAACGGTGAAAGCCGTTTCAGCCGCCCCTTCGGACCAACAAAATGATGTTTCGCTCAATATCCCTGCGGATACTGATGCGGCCTCTCGCCATGTGTTCATGGGCGATAAGCCCGTGCTTCGCAATTGGAAGATCATGGCTTCGTCTGAGGAAGTTGAGCCTTCCGAGCCTCCAGAAAAAGACAATGACGAAGAGAGCCTGTTCTCATCGCTGGTCGGAACATCTGTCCGTTCGGTCAAGCAAGTGGTTCCGGCGTGGCTGCAAATCGCACAGGCCGTGGCTGTCTTCTTGACCGTTGCTTGGGTCAGCTATGCAACCATCTATATTCTGGCTTTGCCAGGCAGTGTGAAGGCGATTACGGCCTCTCCCTTGACGCTTGGAGGAATTTTGGCCAGCGTTCTCGCTCCGGTGGCTTTGTTGTGGCTCTGTCTTGCGACATGGCAGCGGCGGAGTGATGCGCATATTTATGCTCAAGCTTTGCGTCAGGAATTGCAACAGCTTTTGTTCCCGACAGCAGAGCAATCACGAGTTGTGAACCGCGAAATTCAAACCTTGGTTCAGCAAGCGGTTGAAATGTCTTCGTCTTCACGGGCTGCCATCAAGGCAATCCAACGCGCTCGTCAGGGGCTTCGGTCAGAAATACGCGATTTTTCTGGTGTGTCTCAGAAAACAGAATTTCACATTGATCGTTTAGCCGAAACTTTGAGTGCGCGGGCCGAAGAAATTTTGTCCTTGACGGAAAAAATTGAAGCTCAATCTGATATTATCGGACTGAAAGCAAAAGACAGTGTGTCGGCATGGGTCAAGGCAAGTGATGAAATCGCCGGAAAATCCGATGAAATCGAGCACGTTTTGGAACGTGGCGTTGACCAGTTGCTCAAGGCGAGCGAAGACGCCTCGGCACGGGTTCAAACCATTGAAGATCGCTTGTCTGTTGCGGCTTCGGCTCTTTCGGCGCGTGTGGGTGAAATCTCTTCTCGGTTCGCTGGGACAAGTTCTCAGTTCGAAAAACACGCGGATGAATTAAGCCGTGTTTCGGATACTGTTGCTGCCGAAGCAGCGCGGCTTGAAGGAACAATGCAAGCGCGGGTCAGTGAGCTTGAACTTCTCACGCGTAAAAATGTTTCCGCGCTGGAGGATGCACAAAAATCAACCCTTGAGCAGCAAGAGAAGTTAGAGCAAGGGGCTCAGCGCATTGCCGATTCCGCAGGGCGCGTTATGAGCGCTGTGACATCTGGTCTTGAAAAAGTCGAAGAATCTACAACAGCCATTTTGGTTCGTGTTGAGGGGATTGATGAAAAACTTGCTGGACGGGCGCGGGATTTGGAGAGCGTGACAGTTGATTTGTTAAAAGGAACCGAAAATATCGGTCAGGTCAGCGAAGTGGCAACTCACAAACTCAGCGAAGCTTTGTCTATGGCTTTGGCAGGCGCAGATAGTGTTGTTAGCGCGGTTCGTCGCAGTCGCGATATGTATGATCGCGCTCTTTCGGATACAACAAGTCAGATTGATCGCCTAGCAGAAGTTGCGGATCAAAAAGTTTTGCAATTGGTGGCTGCCGCAGGTTCTCAAGTAGAAAAATTTGAAAAACTGAACGAAAATATTGATGGGCGGCAGGAGAAATTGGATCAGTCCTTGATGCGCCTTGATCGTCAGAAAGACGAAATTTTCTCGGTTGTTGAGGGGGCTGTGACGCGTTTGAACGAAGCGGCCGATTTTATTTCACAGCGCAGCACAGAGCCTTTGCTTCTGGTCGATCAAGCCGCCGAACGGCTCAGCGGAGAAGCTCTTGCCTTGAATGCGAAACTTTCAGCGCGGGTTGCTGAAATTGACCAAGGCACTACGAAAGCGCGTGATATGGCGGAACAGATCTGCGTATCCATCAAGGGAAGTCTGCAGGATGTGGCAGAGGTTGCCGGAGAAATTAAAGTCCATACGCGCAGTGTAACCGAGGATGTAGCCACACAGCGGCAAAGCTTGCGTGCTCTGGTGGTTGAGATGGAAGAGAAAACAGGTGTCATGCAGTCTCTCCTCAGAGCGCAGACACAAGACCTCAATGCCACATTGGATATGACCGAAAGCCAGATCATTCTACTTGGTCAATCCTTCTTTGATCGGGGTGACCGGATTATTCGTCAGGTCGGAGATATTTCCGGTGAGTTGTCACAGCTTCAAAACAATGTGAGCTTTACCTTGGCTGACCTTGAAACGAAGTCGGCTCGGGCCAAGGACGCAGTTCAGGAAGCTACAGAATCTCTTCGTGATGTTGCAGGAATTGCTTTGCCTGAATATGATCGGGTTATTTCGAAATCTACCGAGCTTGAATCTCGTTACCAACAACTTCGTTCAGCGTATGCTTCTACTACTGAAACTGTTATGGTCTCTTTGGAGGAGATGGGAAATCGCCTTGAAGGAAAACTGACGGATATTGATGCCTCAGCCACGGGGAGTGTTCGGACTCTGAATGCTTTGGTTGAAGATCTGACATCTTCCATTGACTCTGTTCGCCATGTTGCGGAGGGGGCTCAAATTGGAATTGAGCAAGTCCAAAATGGTGTGAAAGGACGTGTTGAAGATTTGCAATTGATTACGGATCAGGTCCGTTTGCGCGTTGACTCCATGCAGAAAAACTTGGGTGAGTATATCCAAGAGCTTGGAGGTGTGGTTGGACGCGCTGTTGCACAAATGAGTGAGGCAACCGAACAATTTGGCCATTCTACGCAGGTGTTGGATACCAAGGCTGATAGCACATCCGAAAAACTGTTGGGGGCAAGCCGCCAATACATTGAGGAGGGACATCGCCTTTCTTTGTTGGCTGAACAAGCGGTTCATAAGGCGGCCCGTATTATTTCCAGTCTTCAGGAAGAGTCTTCACGCATGATAGATAGCTCGAAAGGATCGTTGCTGGAACTTCAGAAATCGGGAGACAGCTTGTCCATTCGGGCTCGTGAAGTTGAAGAGTTTATGAAGGCATCGGTCAAGAATGCTCAGCTTTATGGTGAAGAATTGCGCGGTCAGGCCAGTATCATTGCTGAAAGCTCGGCAGAGGCTGTGGACCGGATTGCTGAAGCGACCTCTCGCTTGGTTGTCGAAGCGCGACAAGTCAAAGGGTTGAGCGAGAGCGTGTCTGAAAACATAGATACGTCTTGCCAACACTTAGCAGATGAGTCTGGCCGCTTGGCTAGTATTGCTAAACGGGCTGTTGACAGCGCGGATGAGGCGGCTTTGTCCTTCACGCGCCATAGCAATGTCTTGTTCAGAGCGGTACAGGAAGTTTCAGCGCAAACCGAAAAAATCAAGGATACTCAGTGGAAAGCGCAAAGAGAAGCGTTCTTGTCTTCCTCACGCTTTGTGATTGAGAGTCTTTATTCTCTGGCTCTTGACGTGTCTCGTCATCTTGAAAACGATGTGGATGACCGTGTGCTCAGGGCCTATCAGAAAGGCGATGTGGCGGCTTTTACGCGCCATTTGGTTGAAATTGCTCCGAGAATTCCAGCGGAAAAAACGCAGCGCAAATTTATCGAAGACGGGGAGTTTCGCAACTACGTCCAAAGATTTATTCGTCAGTTCGAAGAAGTTCTTGAGCAGTCGCAAAATAACGACTATGGGGATTTGTTATCATCGGTCTTTTCAACCAGCGATATTGGGAAGTTATACAAAATCTTGTGTGAAGTTGCAGGGAGAAATGCCAAAACCCACTAAGCGGACGTAGCCTAACATACTGTAATATATATAAATTTTTTCTGAGTAGAAATGCTAACACTCCGTTTAGGATTACGCGCTACACTGAGAAAAGCTCTGTGCGATGCACGCTCTATGGGGAAAATTTATATGCCAAATACAAAATTCTGTCAGGGTATCTCGGACATCTCCGATAGCTATACCGGATTCATCATTGATACATGGGGTGTTATCCATGATGGCGAGAAGGTGTTTGAAAGTGCCATTGAATGTTTGAAAGAACTCAAAGCACGGAAGAAATTTGTTCTCCTCATGTCCAATTCCGAATTTCGGACCGAGCAGATGGTCAAGTACCTGCGGGACAAGGGAATGCCGGATGGGTTGTATAGTGAAATTCTGACTTCTGGTGAGTTGCTCTGGCAAGGGATTAAGAACCAGAATGAAGGAATTTTTCAAGGGTTGGGGCAAAGCTATTATTTGATTGGCGGGGAGCGGACTCGCAACTTCCTTTCGACATTGCCTGTTACGGAAGAAAAAGATGTTTCCTCCGCCAAAATTTTTCTCATTTCCGGATGGGACCCCTTAGAGGGGGATTTGTCAGTCTATGACGAGGCTATGAAAGAGGCTATTCGTTGTCGCCTCAAAGCTATTTGCATTAACCCTGATACCAAGGCCTTGATTGGGACCAACTTTGCAGGAGGGGTTGCCAAACTTGCCCGCCGTTACGAGGAGCTTGGCGGTGTTATTCAAATGATTGGCAAGCCTTATAAGCCCATCTTCCATCATTGTATCAAGGTGCTGCACCAGAATGATATTTACCCGGGCCAGACGGTCATGGTGGGCGACAGTATGGCCCACGACATTTTGGGGGCAAGTTTAGTCAATATGGATACCTGTTTGGTTAAAAATGGTATGCATTCGGGAGTTTTCAAAAACGCGGCTACTCCGGCCGATGTGAATAAAATCCTGAATATTTTAGTTACGCAGTTTAATAACATTCGTCCTACCTATATGGTGGATCGGCTCAAATGGGGCAAGGCGTTGCCGGATCGCAAGCATCGCCGACGCAGCGCGTAGGATTTTGCCCCACTCCACGGATAACTTGCAACGCGCTAGCTTTCCTCGTAATTTGTCTGCCAAATGAGTGCAGGTCAGACATCATCTCTTAAAATCTTGGTTCCCTTGGTGCGCAAGTATCTTACTCCGTACTGGGGGCAGCTCCTCATTGCTATGGTTTTTATGTTGATTTCTGCGGCAGCCACAGCGGCTTTTGCCAAGTTGCTTCAGCCTATCCTCGACAAAGCCATGATAGGGGTACAGCAAAATCCTGAGACGGTGGATGTCATTCTTCCTTTGGGGGCGATGATCTTTCTTTCTTTCGCGGTGAGGGGGATTTCAACCTATCTTCATACAATCAAGATGAACAAAGTTTCGCAGTCTGTTGTTGCTGATATCCAACGGGATGTGTTCTCACATTTTATGACGCTTGATCTCAAATTTTTTCATACTTACCCCAGTGGTCAACTGGTTTCGCGTGTAACCAATGATGTGAATGTCATGCGTGTTGCCGTTTCAGATTCTTTGACGGGAATTGGCAATAACTTTTTGACTCTCATTTTTCTGGTGGGGGTTATGTTTGTCCAAGATTGGAAGCTTGCGTTGCTGACGATGGTGGTTTTTCCCTTTGCTTCAAGTTTAGTGATGGTTCTTGGCCGGAAATTGCGCAAAGTTTCAAAATCTATTCAGGGGGAAACGGCAAACTTGATGGGGGTTCTGACCCAGATATTTCAGGGAATTCGTCAGGTGCAGGCTTACGGGATGGAGAATGCCGAACGGAACAAAGCGGGAGAAGCCGTCAATACAGTTCGCAACCTCAATATTAAAGCGGTCCGAATTGGAAGTTTATCAACACCAATCAACGAAGTTTTGGTTGGTGTAGTGGTCTTTGCCGTTGTGGTTTATGGCGGATACCGGATTGCTGCGGGAGATTTAACCCCGGGGGGATTGATTTCTTTTATTGCAGCTTTCTCTCTCGCTTACGAGCCAATGAAAAAACTGGCCAAACTCAATAACTCTCTCCAGCTTGGTCTTGGCGCGGCGGAGCGTGTGCAAGAGATGATGGCATACCAGACCAGTATTGTTGAAAAGCCAGAGGCAACGCCCCTTCTTGTTCATTGTCCTGAACTGCGGTTTGAAAATGTGTCTTTCCGGTATCATCAAGAGGAGGGGGGGCAGGCTCCAGCCCTAGACAACGTTTCCTTTGTGGCGGAAGCGGGGAAAGTCACGGCATTGGTTGGTGCTTCTGGAAGTGGAAAGACTACAATCTTATCTTTGTTGTTGCGATTCTATGATCCCATTTCGGGTGTGGTCCGTGTTGATGGTCATGACTTGAGGGATACGACTCTTTCCAGCTTGCGGAGCAGTATGGCCTTAGTTTCTCAGGATATTACCATTTTCGATGACACTGTTCTTGGCAACATCGCTTATGGACTGGTGGGGGCCAGCGAGGATCAGATCCGCTTGGCTTCTCGTATGGCTGCAGCGGAAGATTTTATCCTGAAAATGCCAGAGGGCTATCAAACACGGGTGGGAGAAAATGGCGTTCGTCTTTCAGGGGGGCAGCGGCAGAGGATTTCCTTGGCGCGGGCAATTTTGCGGGGGGCTCCGATTTTGCTGCTTGATGAGGCAACATCGGCTTTGGATAATGAGTCCGAGCGATTGATTCAATCGGCTTTGCATGAATTGGAAAAAGGACGAACCACGTTGGTTGTGGCTCATCGCTTGTCAACAATTCAAGATGCAGACAAAATAATCGTTTTAGATCACGGGCGAGTTGTTGAAACTGGAACTCATCAAGAGCTTTTGTCAAAGGGAGGGGTTTACGCACGTATGTATAATTTGTCTCTGATCGGGGGCGAATAGTGAGGGTATTCAGGTTTGTTCTTTCCACTCTTGTTGTCCTTTTTCTAATCGGAGTTCTTGTTGTTTTTATGATGTTCCTTAACCAGAGAAAAATGATGTATTTTCCACCAATGAATATTCCGCAGAGCGAGTTTGCGAATTTGTCTGGTTTCGACCCAGTTCACGTTCGGTCGGAAGACGGGCTTGACCTTACTGGATATTACAAGCCTCCGCGTGATGAGAAGAAGCCAATTATTCTTGCCTTTCATGGGAATGCTAGCCATCCGGTTTGGATGGTCTCGCGGTTTCAAAGGTTGATAGAAGATGGTTATGGAGTTTTGCTCGCGGAATATCGGGGCTATGGTGAAAACGGAGGTTATCCAAGCGAAGAGGGGTTTTATCTGGATGCTAGAGCTTATATGGAGTTTCTAGCAAAAAATAAAAACCCAATAGTCTTTTATGGAAGTTCTTTGGGGACGGGGGTCGTAGTTCAACTGGCGATTGAGCAAACCCCAGCGGCTCTGATTTTAGAAACTCCGTTTGATTCCATGCTGAATGTTGCCAAACACCATTATCCTTTCGTGCCCTTTGTGGAATATTTACTGAAGGATCAGTTCCATAGTATTGAAAAAATTAAAAAGGTGAAGGCCCCCATTTTCTTTATTGTGGCGGGTCAGGATGAGGTTGTTCCTTCAAGATTGGCTCATAATCTTTTTGATAGTGCTAACGAACCGAAACAGTTGGTGGTGTTGCCTGCGGCCCAGCACAACACAGCGTATGACCATGATGCAGAGAACAAAGTTTTTGAGTTTCTTAGGACTCTTTTTCCATGAGAAAGAGTGTTCTTCTGTTGGTGGGGTTGTTTTGGCTGTGTGGAACATGGGCCTCTTTGGCGATGGCGGACCCGCTTGGCGTTCAATTGGCGAATGGAAAAGTTCACCGTTTTAATGTTCGCATTGCGAACAATGACCAAACGCGTGAGAAAGGCTTGATGGGAGTCAAGACCTTGCCAGAAGATCAAGGAATGTTATTCGTCTTTGACGATCTGACTCCGGCTCAATTCTGGATGAAAGACACACTTATTCCACTTGATATGGTTTTTATTAACGGGATGGGGGTTGTGTCGTCTGTTCATAGCAAAGCAAGACCTCTCGATTTGTCCGTTATTTCTTCAAAAGAGCCTGTGAAAGCCGTTCTCGAAATTTCTGGGGGAGTGGCAGAAAAGCTAGGGATTGATCGTGGAGATCAAATCATTTCACCAATTTTTGGGAAATCGCTTGATAAGCCCTAAGAATTTGTGCTAATCACACTGCACAACAGTTTACCTGAGTCGGGGTGTAGCGCAGTTTGGTAGCGCATCTGCTTTGGGAGCAGAGGGCCGGGGGTTCAAATCCTCTCGCCCCGACCATTTTCTAAAACACCGAATATTGAGAGTAGAGGATTTGAGACCCCCTTGTTTCAGACAAGAGCGCGGCAGAGCCGCGTGCGGTTCAAATCCTCTCGCCCCGACCATTTTCTAAAACACTGAATATTGACGACTCTTCCAAAAGCCGTAATTTCCCCTTTAATTTGACATAAATAACATTTATGGTAATATTATATCAAGGAAAGCCAAAGGTGGGTTTTCCAAGAAAGGGTGTGCGTGGTTTCTGAATGGAAATAATGCGGAGTTTGGCATTCCTGAGAGGGATGCTTAGCCAGTTGGAAGAGGGGCAGATTAAGGACGTATCGGCCTCTGATGTACGCTCTGTTTTGTTTTCAAAGCCGGATTATCTCTCCCAGCCCCTTTTACAGACACTGCAGGACATAACAGAGGAGCGGGCCGAGTTATGTTACCGCTTGATTGATGCACAATTTGCCTTGGCAGAGGCTGGGGCGCGGCGTGCACGGTGGATGTTTGAACATTATGGATTTTACGTTCACGGAGTGCTGGGTGGAAGGGCGAGTGCTGCTGAGACTGATCTGCAGCAACAAGCTCTGGATGTTGCCATTATGTACACGTTGAGCCATAGCCGCATTGTTTTTGCCAGAAGTTTTGGGAATCCTGAGGGCGAAAAACACAAGCTTTATGAGGAAAAAGTACGGAAGCAAGAGACGCACCTTAAACAGTTTAACCAGTTTCGGGAAAGTGCGGGGCGGACGTTTTTGAGTGAAACGGAGGAGAGAGTTTTCTCTCAACTCGATCTTGCTCGTCAGTTTCAAGAGCTTGAAGTTCTAACCCTTGATGTGTGGAATAAGAACAAAGTGCTGCTTGAAGAAACAAAGGCTTTGGTTGAGAACAGTATTCGCAGCCTCTACTTTTGGCACAGGCTCCTTGAGCTTGTACAATCTCAAGAGGACAGTGATCTGTCAACTGCGCCAGAGGAAGACCTTGCCTATGAACGGGCTTTGACGGCTTTATACCTTGAGCGGATGGAAATTCTCCATACCCGTGGTGGGCTGATCGAAAATTTGGCTGTCGCAACTGCTGACCTCCAGTCTTAAGAAAAAAATTGACGATGACCTGGCCTAAAACTATGGTGGGTCCGAAACGCAGAGGACCCAAACATGACCTATAATCCGGATTTGCTGGATCGTACCAAGCGTCACCCTGAAAAGCAGAAAAATCCGGATCGCCCCATGGGCAAGAAGCCGGACTGGATTCGCGTTAAAGCTCCTCAAGGGCTGACTTATTCCGAAACCCATGAAATTGTTAAGAATTTCAAACTAACCACCGTATGCGAAGAGGCAGGGTGTCCGAATATTGGCGAATGTTGGAACAAGCGTCACGCAACCTTTATGATTATGGGTGAGGTTTGCACAAGGGCTTGCGCCTTTTGCAATGTGGCAACTGGAAAGCCCAATGAACTGGATCGCATGGAGCCGTTGCGGATTGGTGTTGCTGTTGAAAAAATGGGCCTTAAGCACGTTGTCATTACTTCGGTTGATCGTGATGATTTACCAGATGGTGGAGCAGAACATTTTGTCAAAACAATTGAGGCGATCCGTTTCAAAGCTCCAAAAACAACCATTGAAATCTTAACTCCTGACTTTAAGAACAAAGCGGATGCGGTTGATAATGTTGCAAAATCTCTCCCAGATGTTTTTAATCACAACCTAGAAACTGTTCCGCGTCTTTACCCGACCATTCGCCCGGGGGCGCGGTATTTTACCTCTTTGCGCTTGCTGCAGCGGGTTAAGGAAGTCAACTCGTCAATCTATACCAAATCGGGGCTAATGGTGGGGCTTGGCGAAACGTACGAGGAAGTCGGGCAGGTGATGGACGATCTCCGTGCGGCTGGTGTTGATTTTCTGACAATTGGCCAATATCTGCAACCAACCCCGAAACACGCTCCAGTTCTTCATTTCTGGACCCCTGAGGAATTTATAGAGCTTGAGCGTATGGCAAGATCCAAGGGGTTTTTGATGGTATCGGCCTCTCCTCTCACGCGCTCCAGTCATCATGCTGGAGAAGATTTTGAGAAACTCAAGGCTGCGCGTGCCGAAAGCTTGGCAAAATAGCCATAATAAAAAATTGACTATTGGGAGTGTTTCTCCATATATCTTGATTCCTGCTGAAGAGAAAGGAATCGCGTATCAGTATGAAACCACCGAAAGCATTGAGACATGAGTTTGCGGGAGAGGACGCGCCATTTCAGCAAAAAGTCGTGTTGGCAACGGCCTACGATTACGGACTTTTGCCTGACTTTGCTGTACGTAAAAAAACATGGCTTGGCCTTGGGAGGGCTTCTCTTGAGGCAGGCAATGTGGATCCTTTGCAGTTTTTGATGATGACTTCGGCGTTGGTCAGCCGCCACGAAGACTCGCGCTTTGACCGATTTCGGTATCTGGAGGCGGTTATTCGTCTTTACAACGATTCATCTTTGTCAGAGGACGAAAAAATTGTGGTTTTTACCAATGATATTGTGGAAGGATCTAGGGGGAAAATCTCAAAAGAGGACTTGGAGCAGGTCTTCCAAGGAACAGAAGATCTTAGAGAGCATCGTGTGGAGAAGATTCGCCCTAGTGACGCAGGCGTTAAAACCTATTCGGCTATTCCTAAAAAAAACCTCTGGCCTTTGATGGTTGGGCTGTACAGACAAAACTACATTACCTTTGAACAGGTTGGTCTGGTTCTTACAGTGAACCTTCATTCTACGGAACGACGCAGATCAGGGGAGAGATATCTCGACCATCCGATGGCTGTTGCCGAAGGGTATCTTGATATTGCCCCCCATTATTTGGGAAGCGATGCATGGCAAATGGTTTCTGGAATTGTCTCTTCCTTAATGCACGATACGGGAGAGGGGTCCAATTATATTCCCAAAGACGATTACGCTCCTCTCATGCCAGAGGATGTTGTCGGTTGCATTTGCAGGCTTCACAAAAAACCGGAAAGTTCTTACTTCAAGTATATTCAAGTTACAGGGCGTGATATTCGAACGGCTTTGGTCAAATTGTGCGATTTGTTTCATAACTGTTCAGATGCCGAAGAAAAAGGTCCATCGTTCAAGCAAAAATATGTGTATCCAATCGCGGCGGCTTATCTGCAGGCGTGCTTGAGCGATTCTACTTTGGCAAGAAATCAGACAGTTAAGGGTTTTTCTGCGGCGAGAGGGTACTGCTCCGCCAGCCAGTTTGATTTCATTGAAAAGTGCTTATCCGAGAAGAAAGAGCTTTCCGAGGTAGAAAATCTTCGAGACTTGCAGGGACACCGTATTCCATCTATTGAAGATATTGAAAGATCTGTCAGGAATCCTCATGCCCACTCACGCCGAGACCAAGTCTTTACCCTACCCACCCCAGCAAATGTTTGATTTGGTGGCAGATGTAGAGCGATATCCGGAGTTTCTACCGTGGTGCTGCTCTTGCCGGATTGTTAGCCGTCAAGAAAACGTCATTATGGCAGAACTGGTCATTGGCTATAAATTGGTTCGTGAATCCTTTCTTTCAAAAGTGACCTTGATTCGGCCTGATGAGATACGGGTTGAATATTTGCGGGGGCCTTTGCGTCACCTTTCCAACTCTTGGAAATTTCTGCCGGAGGAAAGCGGGGGATGCACCATAGATTTCTTTGTTGATTTTGAGTTCCGTAATATCTTTTTCCAAAGGTTGATGGGCGTTTTCTTTAACGAAATCGTACGGCGGATGGTATCTGCTTTTGAAGAGCGGGCTCGTAGCTTGTACAAAAAGTAGTTTTGCGCCACAATACGGCCATGTGTCCCCTTTGAAATGGAGTTTTGCGATGCGCGTTGTCACCTTGTCTTTGCTGGGCTTGTTTTTGGTAACCCCTGTTTTCGCGGAACCTGCTTCCCCAAGACTTCCAGAGGGGCAGACCTATATCACACTCTCGGCAACCGAACAGAAAGACATTGTCCAAGACCAGTTGCAAGCGAGCTTGCGGATCGAAGTGGAAGACCGCGATGCTAAAAAGGTACAAGACAAAATCAATGAGGCGATGAAGAAAGCTGTTTCTGCAGCGAAGGACGTTCCGGATGTGAAAGTCAGTACAGGGCAATACTATGTGTATTCTTACGACCCATCGCCAGTCCCACCGACACCGATGACATTGGAGGAAGGCAATAAACGTCTGATTTGGAAGGGGACACAGACGCTTGACTTGTTGAGCAAGGATTCGCAGAAATTGCTTGATCTTTCGGGAAAAGTTCAGGCAATGGGGTTCATGATGAATGGCCTTAATTATATTCTCTCGAACGAAAAATCTGAAGCTCAGAAGGATGAGCTTTTGACATCCGCTTTGCTCACAATTAAAAATCGAGCCGCATTGATTGCCAAAACTCTCGATAAAAAAGGGTACGATATCGTTGAACTCACGGTTGATAATGCTGGGTTTGGCGGAGGTCAGCCCCCCATGCCAATGATGGCGATGCGGGGTGTGGCTTCAGACGGTATGGCCGAAGCCAAGATGGCCGCGCCCGTTGCTGAGCCCGGGCAAAGTCAAGTTAGCTTGACGGTGACCGCAAGGGTTTTGCTTAAGCCTTAGGTAGAGATTGTTTATACCAAGAACAAAGTTGCTAAGCCAAGGAAGGCAAAGAAGCCAATGACATCGGTCATAGTTGTCAAAAAGACTGATGAGGCAACGGCTGGATCAATGCCGATCTTGTCGAGGAGTACGGGAATACTTGAACCAAAAAACCCTGCAACGATAAGGTTGGTAATCATTGCCGCTCCAATGACAAGGCCGAGCCCCATGCTATGAAACCATGTCCCCGCAATGACACCGATAAGAACCGAGAAAAACAAACCATTGATAAGACCAACAGCGGCTTCTTTGCCAATAACCCGCCATGCGTTTGCGCCGGAAAGATCGTTGGTTGCAAGGGCGCGCACTGCAACGGTCATGGCTTGCGTTCCTGCGTTTCCCCCCATCCCTGCCACAATTGGCATCAAAACGGCAAGGGCAACTATTTTTTCAATAGTCACTTGGAAAAAAGAAATAACATAGGCGGCAAGAAAAGCAGTTAGCAAATTAACCAGAAGCCAGCGAGTCCGCGAAGTCGCGGTCGAAAGGATGCTGCGGTACAAGTCATCTTCCTTAACCCCCCCCAATTTAAGAATATCTTCTTCGGCTTCTTCATCGATAACGTAAATCACATCATCATAGGTAATAATCCCGAGCAGTCGTCCATCTTCATCAACGACAGGAGCGGATGCAATCCCCTCGTTTTTGAAGAGTGTGGCCACTTCCTCTTGGTCGAGCGTGGCAGGAATGGGGTGAGTTTCTTTGAGGGATAAATTATCGATTTTTTCGGAACGTCCGGCTCTCACCAAGCGGGAGAGTGGGATTTCTCCAACGACATGATAGGCAGGGTCAATGACGATAATATCGTAGAAATCATCTGGTAGCGTATTGGTGGCAGCGCGAATGTAATCAAGCGTTTTGCCAACAGTCCAGAATTGAGGGACGGCAACCACCTCCCTCTGCATCAATCGGCCTGCGCTCTCTTCCGGGAAGCTCAAGCCCTCTTCGATGGCAATACGGGTTTTGGCGGATAGGCGACGAATAATTTCCTGTTGAAAGGCTGAGTCAAGAGGAAGGATAAGGTCCAGAGCATCATCTGAATCCAGTTCAGAAATAATGCGAGCGATTTCATCCGCACTCATATCGTCCAGAACGTCTTTGCGGACTTCGTCCTGAAGATGGCTGATCGCTTCTGCTTCAAAAAGGCTGCTGAAGCCATCCATGATGGAGCGGCGTTCTTCTGCACTGACCTTTTCAAGAAGCTCGGCTTTGTCAGAGGCACTCAAATCGGTAATCAGGGAAGCAACTTGTTCGAGGTTTTCTTCGTCCAATGCATGACAAACCTCGCGGATGGTATCATCCGCAAGGCCGAGGAAGTCTTCTACTTCACTTTCTTCTGGCAGATCCGTGTCTTCCGGTTCTGTCAGTTTTCGTTCGTACTCGTCGTTCATGTGCCTGCCAATATTCTGAGGCTAGAGTGAGGTTTCCTCGCGGAGAAGGTTTTGACCGCTGAAAAGCTGCGCCCCGACTGTAGAAACCGCCGTGATATTGACAAGGCCACGAGTTGTTGCGGCGTTGGTCACGATATGAACAGTCTGGGCCGCACCAAGCAGGATCGGACCAATCGGGATGCAGTCTGCCAGAACTTTGACTGCGTTGTAAGTAATATTTGCAGCATCCACATTCGGCATAACCAGAAGGTTGGCTGTACCCTTTAAGGTTGAGTTTGGCATAATGCTATTGCGAACCTCTTCTGACAAAGCGGCATCTGCGTGCATTTCCCCATCAATTTCAAGGTCGGGAGCGCGGGTTTTAAGATCATAATAGGCGGCTTGCATTTTCCACGCGCTTTCATTGCGGTGAGATCCGAAATTGGAGTGGGAAATAAGCGCAACTTTGGGCGTAATTCCAAACCGACGAATTTCTTCAGCAGCGAGCAAAGTCATCTCTGAAATTTGGGCAACGCTGGGGTCGGGGTTAACGTGCGTATCACAGATAAAAATGGGACCACGGGTGGGGTGGAGCAAGCAGGCCATTGCTGCGGGACTTTCAACCCCCGGGGTCAGCCCAATGACATCAATGACGGTATGCAGGTGATTCCGGTAAGGGCCAACAGTTCCGCAGATAAGGCCATCGGCATATCCACGGTGGACCAGCAAAGCTCCGATTACGGTTGTATCGGTGCGGACCAGAGTTTTCGCATGGGCAGGGGTCACACCGTTGCGTTCCATGAGTTTGTGGTAACTCTGCCAACCTTCGCGGTAGCGGTGATCGGAGTCAGGGTCCACCAATTCAAAATCTTTGTCTGGTTGCATCCGCAAACGTAGTTTCTGAATGCGGCTTTCAACAACGCTGCGCCGCCCTACGAGAACTGGGAAAGCAAGCTGTTCATCAATCACGGTTTGGACGGCTCGCAGAACCATCCCTTCTTCGCCTTCGCAGTAGATAATTCGTTTGGGGTTGGCTTTGGCTTTGGCGAAAACAGGACGCATCAAGGTGTCTGAGCGGTAGAAATATTGGACAAGACGAGCGCGGTAAGCTTCCCAGTCTGTGATAGGCCGTACAGCGACACCTGTATCCATTGCCGCCTTTGCCACAGCAATCGGCAGTTCAAAAATCAAGCGCGGATCAAAAGGTTTGGGAATAAGGTAATGGGGACCGAATTCCAAAACTTCTTCGCCATAGATCGCGGCAACTTCTGAGGTGACTTCCTTGCGAGCGAGGGCAGCAATCGCCCGCACGCAGGCCATTTTCATCTCTTCATTGATGGCGGTTGCCCCAACATCGAGGGCTCCTCTGAAAATATAGGGGAAGCAAAGCACGTTGTTTACCTGATTGGCAAAGTCAGAGCGTCCGGTGCAAATAACCGCATTTGGTTTAACCTTCAGAGCCTCTTCTGGCATAATTTCCGGTGTAGGGTTGGCAAGAGCCATGATAAGTGGGGCATCTGCCATTTTAGCAACCATTTCAGGTTTCAATGCTCCGGCGGCGGAGAGTCCCAAAAAGATATTGGCTCCTTCAATTGCTTCGGTCAGAGTACGGGCCGTGGTATCGGTGGCAAAGTTTTCTTTCTGGGGGTCCATGTGTTCGTTACGGCCCTTATAAACGACACCTGCACGATCACACACGGTAATGTTTTCTTTGGGCAGTCCCAATTGGACCAGCATATTCAAACAGGCTATGGCAGCAGCTCCGGCCCCTGAGGCAACCAGCTTCACGTCTTTGAAATTTCGTCCGGTCAGCTCAAGCCAGTTCAAAATAGCCGCACCCGAGATAATCGCTGTCCCGTGTTGGTCATCGTGAAAAACAGGAATCTTCATGCGTTCGCGCAGTTTGGTTTCGACTTCAAAACATTCGGGAGCCTTTATGTCCTCTAAATTGATGCCGCCGAAAGAAGGTTCCAGTGAAGCGATAATCTCGATGAGTTTGGCCGGATCGGTTTCGTTGATCTCAATGTCAATCGAGTCAATGCCGGAGAATTTTTTGAAGAGAACAGATTTTCCCTCCATGACCGGTTTAGAGGCGAGAGCTCCAATTGCTCCAAGCCCGAGAACTGCGGTTCCGTTGGTGATAACGGCCACCAGATTTCCCCGCGAGGTGTAATCAAGAGCCTTGAGAGGGTCTTTTTCGATCTCTTCGCAAGCGGCGGCGACTCCCGGGGAGTAGGCAAGAGAAAGGTCACGCTGAGTGGCCATAGGCTTGGTGGGGACAATCGAAATTTTCCCCGGGGTTGGGTATTGGTGATATTCGAGAGCGGCCTCGCGCAGCGAATCTTTCATGGAGCTTCCTCTAAAAAACGCAAATATTTTTGGATTCGGTAATGGTTAAAGCAGAAAACACAAGGGCAAGGCAAATGTCCAGCCTTTACTTATGTTGCAATGCGCTGTTTTTCACTGGAATTTAGGCGGAAAATCTTGATTAACGCGGAAAATTTCCCCGAAATTTGGCTTGAAGGGCTGGGTCAGAGGCGGCAAGACATAAATTTCCCAAAGTCCATCCAGTTGCAGACAAGGCCAAATCAAAATCTTTGTTCAGGAAGGCCCCAACTGCTATGGCTGCGGTCCCAGGGGCTTCGATAAGTCCAGCAGAAGCCAGAGGGTAGCGATCTATGATTTCAAATGCCTTGGTAAGCTTTGAGTTGGAAGAAAAGCGAGACTCTGAGAGGGATTGCCATCCAGCTCTTATCAAAAGCCCTCCTTGTAAAATGGGAGGAATGGCTCCGAGATGGGAGATGGATTCCCCGACACCTTGCGCTGAAAAAGCAATTAAGGTCTGTCCTGCAATCAAAGTTCCTCCCGATGCAAAAAGCCATTTGGGGCTGTAATGTGAGAGAAAAAGGCTGGCTGAACACAACATCATCAAAGAAGAAGCGTAGAGCTGAAGAGAGCCCATGTCAGAGATATTTTGCGAAAAGAGGTAAGCATTTGCGCTTATATACAGCACACTAGCCGCGCTTCTGAAGTTGAATAGTTTTTTAAGACCTGAAAGCATAAAATCCCGCCAAAGCTTTTATAGAATTTTATGAATAATTAGTTTTTTGGTCCACTGCAAGTTTTTTGCGTGAGCTTGCTGATTTTTTATGTAATTATCACCCCAAGGTTTTTGTTTTGGAGTCGTACGAATGTTGAGTGATGTTTTCAGAAGAGTAGTCGGAGTTTCACAAAAAATTTCTAATAACGGGAAAGCTTTTTTGTTGGGATCTTTTTTGACTGTTTACTCAGGGATCAGCTTGGATAACCATTACGTCACATTGGGCGGAGCAGGGTTAGCCATTGGAGCTGCGCTTGTGAACCGCAGGAAGTACGAAGCTGTTCCTTACCCACTTTTGGTGGCAAATGGCATTCTGACTGCTAATGGAGCTCTTTTAGCGGCTTCAGGAGAGGTCTGGGCGGGGTTATTACTGGCTTCCGCAAACAGCATCGGGGGGTATGGCACAGCCAATCTTCGTATGCTTTTGAAAAAAATCTCTCCTGAGGCGCATGGGGTTCTGAGTACAGCGGCAGGTTTGCAAATTGCAGCGGCGGGCGTGTGTTTGCAAGACCCACTTCTGGTCAGTATTGGGGGTTTGTTTACAGCGGATGGGCTGGAAAGAGGCTTGTCGAGCGGTAGAAAAACGGGGGACGTTGTTAAGGAAGGATTCCGCTCTCTCACTTTTCGTTGAAAAAGCTGAGATGGTGCGGCCGAGAAGACTCGAACTTCCATGGGTGTTATCCCACAGCGACCTCAACGCTGCGCGTCTACCATTTCGCCACGGCCGCACTGTAGTTTTTTATTCCGAGGTGAGAGCGTGATTATCAGATCAAATCCAAATGTGCAAGAGGGAACGTGGAAAGACTACACTTTGAGGGAGGCAAGAGGCGCAACCTTTGGAGTGCTTCCTCCTGCGCCTCCCGTCTCTAGCGTTCCTTTGTCAAGAAATACCCTGTCGTTTTTGTAGGGATCATCACATTTCCCAATAGACTGCTCTCCGGCCTTACAAGCTTGGTACGCAGTTTGGAAATCTTTTTCGTTTCCGTGAAGATCAATGACTTTTGTGTCAACCCCTGCTTGAGAAAGGTGAGCGTCTATGTCGCCGTTGACCCTGTGGACGTGCCCTTGCCCATAATCAACAATCACTTTTCCACCGTTTTGAACAATTTTTTGTATATCAGAGGCTACGACCGAGTCGGCGGCCATTCTTTTTCTGTTGCCCGGATCTTCCTTACTAGATTCAATATTAGACATAAAATTGATAACGTCAGAATTACCTTTCATGCTCGTCATGAGGGCATCTTTGCGTTCCGGAGCGTAAAAATCAGAAGACTGGAGACGGGACACGTTGGGATTAAAATATGGGGAGGCTTGGGCTTCCTTAGAAAAGGCAGGCCAAAACTTCTCGAAAGCTTTTGCTGTTCCTTCCGGGTGAACTTCGCCTGACTTCATGGTAACAGAAGAACCAATTTGGTTATCAAGAGCGACAACTTTGATTCCATTTTTTGCAGCGTTGATAACTGTATCTGCTACATATTCCTCGGCCCTCTTGATGTCGGCAGGGTGTGTGCCTGGCCTGTTAACTATTCCACTATCTTGAAAGGAGGTCATCATATTGACGTATGTTGGTTTGGATAACGTTCCTGCTGCCAGTTGGTCGAGAAGGATCTGCCTGTTCTTTGGGACTTCTAACCCGATATGAGTGACCTTGGCTTTAGCTGCTTCTGAGGCAAATTCAGGGCTAGCAAGCAAAGCTCTTCTCTCCATGTTTCCATGATTCGAGTCACTGAGGATTGTGACCTGATGTTTCGCGGCTTCCTGACCGATGTAACGAGATGCAGCGGGAAAGGTGTCTCCGTACGCAACTTGAGTGAATTTGTCTCGCAGCGGTCCATAAATTGATCTATCTGCGTATTTTCCGATGTCTGCCATTGCTATATTGTTCCATAAACATATTAAAAATATGGTAAATAAAATCCAGACTTGACGAAGGGTGAGGATGAGGCTTTACCAAAAGGAAAAGGTCTCGCGCATGGAATGGCTTGTTTCTAACGAATTGGTGGAATATGAAGACGCTGTGGCCGACATGGAATCCCGCGTTGCTGCCATTCGGGAGGGACGGGAGGATGAGTTAATCTGGCTGTTGGAACATCCCCCCCTTTACACAGCAGGAACGAGCGCACGGGCGGAAGATTTGCTGAATCCTCGGTTTCTCGTCCATCAAACTGGTCGTGGAGGGCAATACACTTACCATGGGCCGGGCCAGCGCGTGGCTTATGTCATGATGGATCTTCGCAAGAGGCAAGCTACGCCGGACATTAAAAACTATGTTTGGCGGTTAGAGGATTGGCTCATCCGGAGTTTGGCCGAGATGGGAGTTCAAGGCGAGCGGCGTTCTGGCCGTGTTGGAATTTGGGTGGATGAAGGGGGTGGGCGTGAGTCCAAAATTGCGGCTATCGGAGTTCGGGTTCGGCACTGGGTGACCTATCATGGATTTTCAATAAACGTGAATCCAGATTTGTCGCATTTTGACGGAATCGTTCCGTGCGGCATTCAGGAACATGGGGTTACATCCTTGCAGGCTTTAGGGCGGAAACTTTCACTTGATGATGTTGATAATATACTTAAAAATCAGTTAGATATATCGTTTTTATAAACTATTTTATTAGGAAACGCATTTCCTCATATATAACGTTAATATCGTCTTTTAATTTATTGTATTTATTGCGTTTTGTGTCTTTATCATTTTCTAGGTAAATAGATTTGCTAAATTCAATTTGCAGGCCGTAAATTTTATCAATGGGGCGGGTGTGACGGCGCAAAATTTCGAATCCTTTATATGGATCATTGACAGAAACACGATAGCCCCGTTCTCTCCAGAGAGCTTGTAATGCTGTTCGGGAGGTCAAAGGAAAGGCCGCCCCATCAAGATCACCCAGAACGATGTCAACGGCAATCCCTGTTCCAAGGGTAAAGGCCGCCGAAGAGGGCATGGAATGACAATCGATGATCCAGACTGTTCCAAATTTTTCCCAGAGAGTCTGAATTAAGCCGCTTAGGGCTGTGTGATAAGGGAGGTAATAGGACTCTATGCGGTGGTTTATTTCCGAAATAGAGAGTTTTCGCGTGTAAATTTCTGGGCCATTGGGGCGAATCAGCCGGCGAATCAGCCCGTGCCCCGCCCCTGAACGCCCATCTTTTGGGGGAGGGTGTGGCCACGGCTCGGCCAATAGGAGGGGGTCCACGTCGTCAAGACTGCGGTTCAGGTCAATATAACTGCGCGGCATCGTGGCGCGGATCACTGTGGCTCCGAAGCTTGGGGCTTCTGAGAACAAATCATCCACCAAGGTATCTTCTGCACTTTGAAGGAGTTCAAACGCACAGCTATAGTCAAAATCTTCGGGATAAACGGTTCCGCTATGCGGAATGCTGAAGATAACAGGAACCTGAGATACGCCGACAGGGGGAGAGATAACCTCGAAAGGAGTCATGGTGAAAACCTGATGGGCTGATATTGTTTAGGTGCTTCATTTTATATAAGGTACAGAAAGTGAAAAGCTAAACTTCAGGATTTTTTACCATGCACGATCTTAAATCTCTTCGCGATGACCCCGCTGCCTATGATAAAAACTGGGCGCGCCGTGGACTTGCTCCGCAAACGGGCCCCATTCTTAAGTTGGACGAGGATCGTCGCGCTTTGCAGACGGAACTTCAAGCGGTTCAGCAACGCCGGAACGAGGTCTCGAAAGAAGTTGGAGCTGTGAAGGCCAAAGGGGGGGATGCAGCCGCTTTGATGAGTGAAGTTGGGGCTCTCAAAGACAAAATGGCCTCTTTGGAAGAACAAGAGAAGTTTTTAGCGGATGACCTGAACGAAATTCTCAGTGCGCTTCCCAATATGGTGGCGGCAGATGTGCCGGATGGCCCTGATGAAAGCGCAAATGTGGAGCTGCGCAGGCATGGCAGCCCGAAAGTTGGCAGTAATGCCGCCCTCGATCATGTGGCAATTGGCGAGCGTTTAGGGTTGATGGATTTTGAAACAGCGGCCAAGCTCGCTGGAGCCCGCATGACCATTCTTAAAGGGGCTTTGGCGCGGATGGAACGGGCTCTCGGGCTGTTCATGCTGGATGTTCATACGAGCGAGCATGGCTACACCGAGATTAATCCGCCTCTGCTGGTCAATTCTGATGTGATGTACGGGACGGCGCAGCTTCCCAAATTTCGGGAGGATCAATTTGAAACCACCGATGGACGCTGGTTGATTCCAACGGCCGAGGTGGTTCTCACCAATATGGTTCGCGACTCAATTTTGGATAATTTTGAAGAGCCTATCCGTTTGACAGCCATGACTCCCTGTTTTCGCAAAGAAGCGGGGTCAGCGGGTAAGGATACCCACGGCATCATTCGCCAGCATCAGTTTTACAAAGTCGAAATGGTTAGTATCACACGGCCAGAAGATTCAAAGGCAGAACACGAGAGAATGACGGCGTGTGCCGAAAATATTTTGAAAAAGCTGGAGCTTTCCTTCCGCACGATTGTTCTCTGCGCGGGGGATATGGGGTTTGGCTCTCAAAAAACCTACGACCTTGAGGTTTGGGTTCCCTCGCAGGGTAAATATCGCGAGATTTCGAGTTGTTCGAACTGTGGCGATTTCCAAGCACGGCGGATGCGGGCAAGATTTAAGCGGCACGGAGCCAAGGAAACAGAGTTTGTGCATACGCTCAATGGCTCTGGCCTTGCGGTTGGGCGGACTTTGGTGGCGGTCATGGAAAATTATTACGATCCTGCGGATGGAGGAATTTTCGTTCCCAAAGTTTTACAACCCTATATGGGTGGGTTGACCAAGATTGTGAAGGGGTGATGCTTGCTCTTCTTTATGACCTTCTCATGGGGGTCGCAACGAACGTTGTGAGTACCTGTGTTTCTTCTAAAGCTCTTTCTCTTCTCAAAAAGAAGAAAGGGGTTGCCGTTGATTCTCCTCTCATGCGGGCATTTCTTCGGGCCTTAATAGGAAGCATAATTCAGCTCTTGGATACGTGGTCAAACCAAAATGTCGATGCAGACGGATATTTTGTCAGTTTTTCGAAAAAGAAATTAGAAAATTTCAGAACAGAGTGTGAAAAAGAATTTCTGTCTTTTGTGGATGACAACTATTTTCAAAAAATGTTAGAGGGGCTACGCCGAGAGGAAACAGTTGATTCTAGTGTGCTTGCAGAAGAGACACTCAACTTTTTGTGCCAGCTCTGGTCTGCTCCAGGGTATGATGTACCCGAGTCTTTTCGTGCTTATGTGAGAGAAGATGAAGGTAGAACTTTTAATAAGGTTCTTCTTGAGAAGTTTGGGGAAGAAGCAAAAAAACCGGATGTCTTCAATTTCTTTATTGCAGATTTTTTGACAAAAATTTACAAAAAATCAGATGTAGAAAAGGCTTTTCCAAGCATTGAGGTATATGAAAAGTTTCTTGCAAGCATTGAGGCAAAAATTGATCATCTTCCTCAACATATAATGGATCTTATAAAGAGAGAGGGTATTGTTTTAACCGTAAAAGAACATCGTAGGATTCTCGAAGAAGAACGAAACAATCTCAAGGTACAACTGACAACTGCGCATGAACAAGAGCAAGAGCAGTTAACTAACCGGATAAGAGAGATTCAATTGGCTCTTTCTGATAAGCAGCTTCTCATTGAGAGTTACTGCGAGAAAATAATACAACTTGGTGAGCAAATAAAGAGACTGGAATCCAGAATAGGCGATCTTCCTGATGTTCTTATGAATCGTGCTATTGAAGCCCTTCGGCGCGGGGATATGGATACCGCAGATCGTGTCTTTAAGGAGATAGATGTGCAGTGCAACCCTTATATTGAGATGTATGCTGAGTCTCAATATCAACAAGGCATGATTGCCAAAAACAGGGTTTGTTATTCGGATGCATATGATCTTTTTTCGCAAGCGGTTACCTTAATGCCAAATGATGATTGGTACTGGAACGGGCTTGGAACCATCTCTGGTATTTTAGGGAGACACGAAGATTCTCTCCGTTTCTACCAAAGGGCATTGCAGATCAAGAGTGAAAATCTTCCCCAAAATCATCCTGATATAGCAAGACAACTCACAAATCTTGGAGGGGCTTGGTGGAAATTGGGAGACATCGCAAAAGCGAGGGAATGCCTTGAAGAATCCTTAAAGATTCAGAAGATTTCGCTTTCGCCCGATGACCCAGATATTGCAACCAGCCTTAGCAACATAGGGGTTCTTTTTTGTAAAGAGAAGAACTTTGATGCCGCCATTTCTTACTTTGAAGAGGCTCTTAAAACTCAACAAAAATCCAATCCCCCTGATTTCCCTGGCATTGCAAGAACCTACAGCAATCTTGGAGTAGCGTGGCATGAGAAAAATAATTATGAAAATGCAGTCTTTTATCACAACAAAGCATTGGAAATTGAGGAGAAACAGCCTTCCTTGCAGGTGGACATGGCCGGAAGCTACTATAATCTCGGACGGGTGTGGTGTGATAAAGGAGACTTGAGAGAAGCGATTGGATTCCATGAAAAAGCACTTGAAATTCGAGAGAAAGTTCTTCCTCCCGGTCATCCTGATACGGTAAAGAGCCATATGGCTCTTAAAAAATTGCGCCATGATTTGGCTATGAGCCAAAAAGACGTTGTCACCTTTAAGTGATGTCTTTTAACGGAGGGGCGGAGCCGCAATTATATCAAGTCTGTTCTGGGTTGTAATAATCTGGTACTTTACTTCTTTGTTATTTTTAGAAACATATTGCAGATGATGGCCGAACCCGTTCCCCAATCTTCCTCTGATCCTTCCAAGATACGTCTGATTATTCAGTTACGTCAGGCGGGGATTTTGAACACTGAGGTTCTGAGTGCGATGGAACGAACGCCACGTGATTTTTTCGTTCCCCGTTCCTTTCAGGACCATGCTTATGAAGATCAAGCCTTGCCAATTGGTCTAGGTCAGACAATTTCACAACCTTATATTGTAGCTTATATGACCGAGGCTTTGCAGGTTGATAAAAATATGACTGTGCTTGAAATTGGAACAGGCTCAGGATATCAGGCTGCGGTTTTATCCCGTTTGGCGCGGCGTGTTTACACTATTGAACGTCATCGCCCTTTGCTAGAGCTTGCCGAAAAACGTTTTGAAGCCCTCAAGCTGCGCAATATTACCACTTTGGCGGCCGATGGTATGAAGGGCTGGCCCGGGGAGAATGAATTTGACCGGATCATTGTAACAGCTGCGGTTGAAGGAGATCCTCCTGCAGTCTTGCTGCATCAACTGAAGGTGGGCGGTATTATGATTGTTCCGGTGGGAGGGCAGGGGCAACCTCAATTTTTGAAGAAGTACAAAAAGGAATCGGACGATGTCTATGCAGTTCAGAATTTGCTTCCGGTTCGCTTTGTTCCTTTGCTTCCCGATGTCCCTCGCAACAACAGTTATACGGCTGGTGAGTTGAAGGAGTTGAATGGGTGAGGTTTTTTTCTCTTCTCATGCTTTCTTCCGTCATGTTGGTGGGGAGTTGTGCACCATCAAGCAGCCTTGCTCCTGTGCACAGCTATGGGGGAGGGAGTGGTGGCGGTAGCTTAGGGCTGCATACCGTGAGTAAGGGGGAGACGGTTTGGCTCATTTCTCAAAAATATCGTGTTGAACTGAGGGATGTGCTGGAAGCGAACCATCTTTTTGCGCCTTACCGTTTGACCAAAGGGATGAGGATTGGCATTCCTGCCCCGAGGACATATCAGATACGCTCTGGCGATACACTTTATAAAGTTTCTCGTCTTTTTGAAACCAGCACCACCGAACTGGTCCAGCTGAATCGCTTCAAAAGTCCCTATGTCTTTCGCGTGGGGCAGGTCATTCGAATCCCGATGAAGAAGAAGCCGTCCGAGACGAAAAAAGAAATTCCCTTGTCAAGGACCGCGGCAAAGATAGCATTACCAGATGTTAGAAAGAATAATGGAATTACACGAGAAGTTTTGCCTCCTCTTGCAGGAATGGCCCCTCAAACAGAGCAGAGAGAGAAAAAAGAAGAACCTGTTCCTATTCAGGCAACACCTTCTCGGTCAGGCGGTTTTATAAAACCTGTGAACGGAAGAATTATTTCCCGTTTTGGCCCAAAGGCAGATGGGTTGCATAACGATGGGATCAACATTCAAGCCCGTAAAGGTGATCCGGTTCGAGCGGCTGAAAATGGTGTTGTTGTCTATGCGAATAAGCAAATCGAAGGGTACGGAAATTTGGTACTCATTCGTCATGCAGAACAGTATGTAAGTGCCTACGCCCACCTTGATAGAATTCTAGTTCGCAAGGGGGAAGGGGTTAAGAGAGGGCAAACCATTGGAACTGTGGGGACCAGTGGCCGCGTGGAGAAACCTCAGTTACACTTTGAAATTCGCAAAGGGACTGAGGCTCTTGATCCTCAAACGCACATAGGGCTTTAGAAAAAAAGTGAGATCAAAATTGCCGCCGTGAGGCATCAAGCTTTGCTTTTCTCTTCCGTTCTATCCCAGACATTGTTTGGTTTTTTGCTTCATTCAGGAAGTAGTCAAAATACTTTCCAGTGTCCTCACGATAAGTATTGGTGAGCATCATTCGAGAGAGGCGGATGTAGCGATCTGTTACCGTAACAAAACGGGCAGGTGCGTTCTTATAGTTAAGGTACAGCATGAAATTATTTCGTTCATCAAAAAGATAATCTTCTGCCGCATTATCGGCCTCATTATCTACGAGGGCTGTTATACCACGGAAAAAGCTGTCATAGAGTTTTAAGTCCCTCATATCAGTGATATGCCACATAGGGTTTTTCAGGGTTTCGTTAATATCAAAGACGACGACAATTCCCGGGGAATCAATCGGGAATCCGTCCACATCTGTTTCTGTATAATTCACACGGCGTCGAAGTTCTTCCTCAAGAAATTTTTTAAGAGAGGAAATATCTCTATAAAAAGTATCGAATGGCTTGCGGGTTACCCGCATAATTCCTTTTTTACTGAGATAAAAGTCTTCTCCAGTGATCCCGTTGCGGTCGTTTTGGACCAGTACGATGAGATGATCCTCTTTCTCCTTTGCAAGGAAAGGGTTAACTTCAGACTCGGTTTTCTTGGGAAATTTGTCGATGTTGTTGTGAATTCTGGCCCATTGATCTTCTGAAGAAACTGGCCAACGGTAGAGTTCTTTATAACCGTTGGAAGATGTGGGGTCCGCAACCATGTAAACAGCCATGACCGTTGCCACGGTCTGAGCCAGTGCCGAGACAGGAAATGCTACAAAGAGAAAAACCACAGAAACCGTAATTCTGAAAAATACCAAAAGATTCATCTGGAAACAAGCCTCAAGCTGAAATATTGACGCTTTCATTATTCTATAGGCAGGGAAAGGATGCAAGATTTAGTGTCTATCCATAAAGTTTGGGGAAACCCCTTGAGTTTCTTGCATTCTTCTTGCCTTTCTGAGGTTCAAAGCTATAGTCCTGAACTGTTTCACTAATGCAACCAGATATTTTTAAGGATGTTATCCAGAAATGTTTATCAACTCCGCTTTTGCCGCGACCGATTCTTCTGCTGAACCTCTGCCTGAGACGGCGACAACAACAGGAACAACAACCCCAGCGACAGTGCCTTCTGCCCCGAGCGCGGGGGAGGCTTTTGCTATGAATATAGGAATGGTCGTCATTCTGGTTGTTTTGTTTTACTTGCTGATGATCCGGCCCCAGCAACGGAGATTCAAGGAACACGCCGAAATGCTGCGGAAATTGGATAAAGGAAGCAAGGTTGTAACCCAAGGCGGCTTGGTTGGGGTAATCGAGAAGGTCATCTCGGACAATGACGTACTGGTTGATTTTGGGAACGGGGTAAAAATGACGGTCTTGCGTTCCTCTGTTGTTGGCCGTTACGAAGAACAGGTTCCGCCTGCCCCTAAAAAATAATTTTTTAACAAGAGCCTTAAAGATGATTCATATTCCTCAGTGGAAGGTAATTCTGATCTTGATCGTCAGTTTCCTGTCGTTTGCTTATGCGGCTCCCAATTTATTGGGAGCGGAATCTAAGGCATGGGTTGAGGCGAACGTGCCTTCATGGGCACCTTCGCGTTCAGTGAGCCTTGGTCTTGACCTTCAGGGAGGTTCGCATCTTCTTCTGCAAGCCGACATTGATGGGGTGGTTAAGCAACGGACGGATGATATTTTGGTAGCCATTCGTCCCGAGCTTCGAAAAGCGGATATTGGTTATTCCGCGCTTTCAACTATTCCAAACGGACTTCGTTTGGTTTTGTCTGCGCCAGATCGGGTGGGAGACGCCAAAAAAATTATCCGTCAAGCGGACAACACTTTACTGGTTAGTGACAAAGAGGGGGTAATCGAGGGAGTCTTTGACGAGAAGGCTATTCGGGAGATTCGTAATCAGACAATGGCTCAGTCCATTGAGATTGTCTCTCGCCGTGTCAATGAGTCCGGAACCAAGGAACCTGTTATTCAGCGTCAAGGGGATGACCGTATTTTGGTTCAACTTCCCGGGATTGATAACCCTGAGCGGGTTAAGCAATTGCTTGGGAAGACGGCAAAACTCACTTTTCACTTGGTGAGTGAGCAGGCGAGTGGTTCTGATATTCGCTCTGTCCCTATGCGGGAAGATCCTCAACAAACCTTGCCGATTAAACGTCGCCCGATTATGTCAGGTGATATGTTGGTCAATGCCCAGCCGAGTTTTCAGGACGGAGCTCCTATTGTTAGCTTCAAGCTGAATGGGGTAGGGGCACGGCGGTTTTGCGAGGTTACAACTCAAAACACGGGCAAGCCTTTTGCCGTGGTTTTAGACAACGAAGTTATTACTGCTCCACGGATCAATGAACCAATTTGTGGCGGGAATGCTCAAATTTCTGGGAGTTTCACGGTTCAGGAGAGTTCGGATCTTTCTCTTCTGTTGCGGGCTGGGGCTTTGCCGACCTCGCTTAAAGTTGTTGAAGAACGCTCAGTGGGACCAACGCTTGGGTCTGATTCTGTTGCTGCGGGAGCTAACGCCAGCATATTTGCTTTCGTTCTCGTGGTTGGGTTTATGATTTTGGCATATGGACTGTTTGGTTTTTTTGCCAGCATTGCCTTGCTGATTAATATGGTGATGATTATTGCCTTGCTTTCGATGTTGCAAGCAACCCTCACCCTGCCCGGGATTGCCGGTATCATCCTCACGATGGGGATGGCGGTTGATGCCAATGTTCTGATTTTCGAGAGAATACGGGAAGAGCTGCGCGGAGGGCGTTCGATTATTGCGGCCATTGATACAGGATACGAAAAGGCGATGGCTTCAATCACTGACTCGAATTTAACCACTTTGATTTCGGGGATTATTCTTTATGCCGTGGGAAGCGGTCCGATCAAGGGCTTTGCTGTGACGTTGTCTATTGGGGTGCTGACCTCTATGTTTGCGGCGATTATGCTAACACGCCTCATTGTCTTGACTTGGCTGCGTATCACGAAGCCTAAAACTCTGCCGATATAGGAGCCATAAAGCCATGCGTATATTCAAATTTGCCGAAGACATTAACTTTGATTTTGTTGGTCAGCGATACATTGCTTTCTTTATAACGGGATTGATGATTCTGGGGTCCATTGGTTTGCTCGTAACCAAAGGGCTCAATCTTGGGATTGATTTCTCAGGTGGGATCATGATGGAAGTGGAAATGCCTGTTGCTCCGGATCTGGCCAAAATGCGGGCAGATCTAAATTCTCTGGAGGTAGGAACGATTTCGATTCAAGAATTTGGTGATGTCAAAAACTTGATGATCCGGATTCCTGAACAAAAGGGGGGGGCAGAGGCTCAGCAAGCGGCTATTACCAAAGTTAAAGATTCTCTCGATTCTCTGTACAAAGACGAAAAAGTTGAATATCGCCGCAGCGAATTTGTGGGTCCCCAAGTCGGGGATGAGCTGAAACAATCCGGCTTGCTTGCATTCGTTCTGACTATTGTGGCGATTATGGCCTATATCTGGTGGCGGTTTGAATGGCAGTTTGGATTGGCGGCTGTGGTATCTTTGGTCCACGATACGACAGCGGTCATTGGGTTGTTTTCGTTGCTGTGGATGGATTTTGATCTAGGCACTTTGGCAGCAGTTCTGCTAGTTGCGGGGTATTCCACCAATGATACGGTTATCGTTTTTGACCGTGTGCGCGAAAACCGCCGCAAGTACAAAAAAATGCCGTTGCGAGATGTGGTTAATATGTCAGTCAACCAAACCTTGTCGCGGACTTTGAATACATCGATCACTGTTTTGTTATCCTTGGTGGCTTTGTGGATATTTGGCGGAGAGGTTATCCGCGCCTTTGCCAATGCTATGATTTTTGGTATTTTAATTGGAACCTATTCTTCAATTTATGTTGCGTCTTCTTCCTTGCTGTATTTACCGTTTAAGGGAGATGAAAAACGCGAAGATAGCGGAGCAGATGAGCAGAAATCAAAAGCTGAAACAGGGGCCCCAGCCTGATGGATGTGACACCTTTGCTTGGTGAAAATCAGAAAACCGTCCAGTCCTATGCGGCTGGACGGTTTCGTATTAGCGGCACAGTGTTTGAAACAGATGTGATTGTGTGGGGCTCTACCGCCCTGCCGTGGCTCCAAGCTCCAGATGTCGGGAAAGAAGTTATGGGGAATGACCGCGAAAGGCAGATAGAAAATTTGCTCTCCAGCCTTGCAAAACTTGATTTTCTATCCGGAGAGATTGAGATTTTGCTGGTTGGAAGCGGGAAGAGAGGATTTGTCTTTCCTCCCTCCGCACGCCAAAAACTTAAGGGAATCTGCTCTTCGATTGAAGTAATGGATACTGGAGCCGCTTGCCGAACCTTTAACGTATTGACGGCAGAGGGCCGAAAAGTCGGGGCGGCTTTGCTCAGAATTTAGAATTTATGGGCGAAGGAAGGGTGAAAAACTGTTTTTCTTTCTTTTCTTGAAGCGTGGTGGAGAATGTGGTTTGATGCGGCCTCGGATGGAGAATAATAGATATGTCATATGATATTGACGCGTTAAAGCAGCGTATGCAGGGCGCGATTGACGTTTTAGAGAAAGAATTTACCGGACTACGGACTGGACGCGCTTCTACCAATATGTTGGAGAGTGTTGTGGTGGAGGTTTACGGTGCGCGGATGCCGCTGAATCAAGTGGGAACGGTTAGTGTTCCTGAGCCACGCTTGCTGACAGTTCAAGTTTGGGATCGCAATTCAACCAAGGCGGTTGAAAAGGCAATTCGTGAAGCTGGTCTTGGACTGAATCCGCAAGGAGAAGGGTCCCTTATTCGGGTTCCCGTTCCTGAATTGTCACAAGAGCGGCGGGTTGAGCTACAAAAAGTTGCCGGAAAATATGCGGAGCAGGCGCGGGTTTCTGTGCGCAACGTGCGCCGTGATGGTATGGATGCTCTCAAAAAAGCTGAAAAAGATAACGAAATTACTGAAGACGAGCTCAAAAAACATTCTGATGACGTGCAGAAGTTGACGGACCAGTCTATTAAAAAAATAGATGATATGCTCTCCGTCAAAGAAACCGATGTGATGAAGGTTTAGGCTGAGAATGTCCGTTGCCCCTGAACATCCAAAAGCCAAATCCCCCCGACACATTGCCGTGATTATGGATGGAAATGGACGTTGGGCGCGGGCGCGGGGGTTGCCCCGCACGGCCGGACATCAGCGGGGAGTGGAAGCTATCCGGCGGATTATTCGTGCCGCTGCCGAACTGAACGTTGAGTATATGACGTTCTTCGGATTCTCAACAGAAAATTGGTCGCGGCCTCAAGACGAGGTTGGCGAGTTGATGCGTTTGCTTCGAACCTATTTGCGGGGGGAAACAGCAGAGCTGCATAAGAACGGAATTCGCTTGCGGGTTATCGGAGATCGGCGGGCCTTTTCTTCCGATATTGTGGAACTGATTGAAAACGCTGAGCGGTTAACTGTAGAAAATACCGGTTTGAACATGACCATTGCCCTTAATTATGGAGGGCGGCAGGATATTTTACACGCAGCTAATTTGCTGGCCGACCATGCTTGGCGGGAAAAAAGAAAATTGACCGAAGAAGAGGTCAACGCTCTTTTTCCTCAATTCTTGATGACGGCAGGAATTCCCGATCCTGATTTGCTAATCCGCACAAGCGGAGAACAACGGACTTCAAACTTTTTAATCTGGCCATGTGCTTACACTGAGTTTGTGTTTACCCCTACACTGTGGCCCGATTTTGATAAAGAGGATTTGGAGCAGGCCATTCAGGAATATTCCTCTCGTGATCGCCGTTTCGGAGCGATTAAAACGTCTTCGGCCTAGGTGACCCCTTTTTTATGATGAAGCTCTCCAACTTACAACAGCGGCTATTGTCTTCCTTGATCCTTATTCCGGTGGTTCTTGCTGTTCTCTGGGTTGGGGGATGGGTTTTGGGAGTGGCGGCATCTGTGGTCATTGCCATTTCCTTCGCCGAATGGATGAATTTAATTCAAAAAACAACCCCATCTCTTCGCGGAAGAATTCTTGGCGGATTGCTTGGGATTGTATATCTGGGAATTGCTTTTTGTTCGTTTTTGTATCTGCGCCTTTTTGTTCCGGACGGAACTGAGTTTCTGGTTTATTTGATGCTTTTGGTCTGGGCGAGCGATTCAGGGGCCTATTTGTTTGGAAAAACGATAGGCGGTCCAAAAATGTCTCCGACCATCAGCCCTAAAAAAACATGGGCGGGATATGGAGGAGCCTTGTTAGGCCCTGCGTGTTGTCTGCTGGTTTGCATCCATTTTTTGACACCCGCTGTTTTGATAGAATATACGCCGCCGATCCCTCTGACATTTATTGTAGGGGGGCTTCTTGGAATCGTTGGGCAATCGGGAGATTTGATGATTTCGGCCCTGAAACGTAAAGCTCAGGTGAAGGACACCGGAGCCATTGTTCCCGGGCACGGCGGAATGTTGGATAGAATAGATGCCTTACTCTTGATTGTTCTGCCGTATCTTTGTTTTGTTCTCTATATTTTGCCTAGTTGAGTTCTTTGAGGGGAGAAAACCACGATGACTGATCTAAGCACTAGTTTAGCATATGCCCTTGAAGGGTTTTGGTTCTACGGCGTCGTTTTCATGCTGGTTTTGAGTGGAGTTATCTTCATTCATGAAATGGGCCATTTTCTTATGGCTCGCGTCTTGGGAGTTCGCGCTGAGGTTTTCTCGGTTGGTTTCGGGCGGGAGGTTTTTGGTTGGACAGATAGCAAGGGGACGCGCTGGAAGTTTTCGTGGCTCCCTCTTGGTGGTTATGTGCGAATTTTTGGCGAAAGCGAGCCGTATCATACAATTTTGACGGATGAAGAAAAATCTGTTGCCTTCTATACCAAGTCACTTTGGCACAGAACATTAATTGTCTTTGCTGGTCCTCTTGCCAATTTTGTTTTTGCTGTTCTTGTCGTGGCTCTGCTCTTTATGACGATTGGGAAGCCTCAATCTTTACCCGAAATTTCAGGCATAGAAGTTGGAAGCGGCGCGGATAAAGCGGGACTGCAAAATCACGACATTCTTCTCCGTATTAACGGAACGGAAATGAAGAATTATGAGCAAATCAAAAATACGATTGCTCCTTTAGCGAGGCAGGAATTGGTATTACAAATCCGGAGGGGCACAGAGATTTTGGATATAAAGGCTGTGCCTGGAATCCTCAAAGAAAAAGATAGTTTCGGGCATGATACACAACGGGGGTATTTGGGAACATTGTGGCCTAGCCACGGGCTTGATATTCGCGAGATCAATTCGATTGATGGGATAGATGTTAAAGAGGATGTTGATTTGGCTCGTAATCTTTTAATTGAAAGATTGGACAAATCACTGGTTATTAACTTTGGCAAAAAAGATCGCCCAGCTGATTTAAGAATACAGCCTCCTCGCGAGTTGAATCCTCATTTGTTTTTGCCGCATAGTCCTGATTTTAACACGCTGACCTTATCGGTGCGTCCAGATAAGCACAGGGTTCGTTTGGGATTGGGGGCTGCTATATGGGGTGGTCTAGAATTGACCGGAAAGGCTGTAACACAAACATTAGGTGTCATTTACCAAATGGTGGTGGGGAGCAAAAGTACCTCTGAACTCGGCGGATTCGTGAAAATCAGTACCATGACAGGAGATACGGCTCAACGCGGAGGGGCCTCTCTGGTCATGTTTATAGCAATTCTTTCGATCAATATAGGGTTTCTCAACCTGTTGCCTCTTCCTATGTTGGATGGAGGGCATTTGGCCTTTCATTTGGCTGAGTGGATCAGGGGTAAACCACCTTCTCCTAAAGTGAAGGGCTATATTTACGGGGTTGGGATTGTCTTTCTTATGGGGATGGTGTTTTTGGCCAATTTGAACGATCTCATCGGATTTTTGTCTAAGAAATAGGAGCAAAACTTAACTTTTGCTCATGTTCGCCTTTGAAAAATCTTTATTCTCTCTATATGTAGTAGTCTGTATTTGCGTTTTTGGCTCTGTCTGAGGAAAATATCTAATGGACTCCATGTTTGATTTTATACAGCTTGTTGCCTCCAATGTTTGGACTTACGGGGTGACTTTTCTTCTGGTTCTGAGTCTTTTGGTGTTTGTCCACGAATGGGGGCACTTTATCGTTGCTCGTTTGTGTGGGGTTCGTGTTGAAACTTTTTCCATCGGTTTTGGTAAGGAAATTTTTGGCTGGACCAGCAAAACCGGAACACGCTGGAAAGTTTCTATGATTCCTTTGGGCGGCTATGTGAAGATGTTTGGGGATGCCGACCCAACCAGCGCATCTTACAGCGACCATATTCAGGTGGAGGATGGGACATTCAGAAGTTACACGCCGGAAGAGCGGAGCGTCGCATTCTTTGCCAAGCCAGTTCCTCACCGAGCTGCGATTGTTTTTGCTGGACCGGCCATTAATTTTATTTTTGCCATTGCGGTTTTGTCCGTTTTGTATGCCTCTTACGGCAAGCCGCTAACTCCTCCGCATGTCACGGGGCTTGAGGTCGGGAGTGCTGCAGATCGTTCGGGATTTGAGCCTCACGACATTATCAAGGCTATCAATGGTAAGCCCATTACAAACTTTCAGGAAGTACGGCAAGCCTCCATGCTTGCTTTGGACACGCCGATGGATTTTGTGGTGGAGCGTGATGGAAAAGAGGTTTCCTTTGTGGCTCACCCTGAAAAGAAAACAGAATCAGACCGTTTCGGCTTTTCTCATGAAAAGGGGTATTTGGGCTTGTTTGGCCCTGCGAATGGTGTCGATGTAACGGCTATCTCGGAAGTGAATGGTGTCCCAACCCAAGAAAATCCAGACAAGGCCCGTGATCTTCTCCTCCAGAACATGAACAAAAAAATTATTATTCATCTGGATCAACCGGATAAGACCGTGACATCAATGTGGATCAATCCGCCTTCCGCACTTAATCCTCATTTGTCCGAGCCAGAAGGAAAGTTACGAAATGTTTTGATTCTTGGAGTTCGCCCGGGGGACGACTTTAAGAAATATGGTCCGCTTGAGGCTGTTGGCGTTGCTATTCTTGAAACCAAAAAGATCGTGGTTGAAACTCTGAAGGCCATTGGTCAGATGATAACAGGAACGCGCAGTACGACCGAGCTGGGTGGTATTATCCGAATCGGGGCTATGGCTGGAGATATGGCGGAACGTGGTTATATTGCCCTGTTCACCTTTACGGCGCTTCTTTCCATAAACCTTGGACTTATTAACTTGTTTCCGATTCCCATGCTGGATGGTGGGCACTTGGCCTTTTATGCGATTGAATCGATGCGAGGAAAGCCGTTGTCGGAAAAGTCTCAGGAATATGCGTTTCGGTTTGGTCTTGTGGTACTGGTAACGCTCATGACGTTTGCCAATTTGAACGACATTATCCAACTCTTTCTGAAGTAGACATAATGAAAGCGGTGTTTTTCTCTTCGATCTTGTCATTCGGCTTGTGATAGGGCAGACTGTGCAGGATAACTTTTTCCAGATTTAACAATTAGTTGCAGAAAAAAGGTTTTTATCATGATGCGGCAGGGCCTCCGTCATTTTCTGTGTGCCACGGCACTCTCGCTTGCGCTAACTTCTCCAGCGTGGGCTGAATCCATGATCCGTGACATCCGCGTTGAAGGTTCTGAGCGCGTGGAAGCGGCAACAGTCTTGACGTATCTTTCCTTACACAAGGGGGATGTTCTCAACCAAGATGCGCTAGACGCTTCGCTCAAGAGCCTTTTTGCTACGGGCTTATTTGCTGATGTTCAGCTCTCTGAAAATAACGGAGTTCTCACAGTAAAGGTCGTTGAGAATCCGGTGATTAACATTGTCCAGTTTGAAGGCAACGACAAATTGAAGGACGATCAATTGTTGTCCGAAATTTCGGCGCGGCCTCGTCAGGTTTTTACGCGGACCAAAATTCAGAATGATGTGACGCG
Source organism: Alphaproteobacteria bacterium (assembly GCA_016794285.1). Lineage (GTDB taxonomy): Bacteria > Pseudomonadota > Alphaproteobacteria > Micavibrionales > Micavibrionaceae > UBA1573. The sequence goes on from JAEUKO010000004.1 coordinate 40,071, forward strand.
TTTGTATGAAATTTACCAACGAAACGGCCGCTTCTCAGCCAGTATTGAGCCAAAGATTATTGAACTCGATCAGAACCGCGTTAACCTTGTCTTCGAGATTGCCGAAGGTCCTGTAACGGAAATTGGTAGCATTCGCTTCGTGGGGAATGAGCGTTTTAGTGATGAAGAGCTGCGTGGGGAACTGGCTTCTAAGGAAAGTCGTTGGTATAATTTCTTGGCCACCAATGACCGCTTTGACCAAGATCGTATGGCGTTTGACCAAGAATTGCTGCGGCAATTCTATCTGAAAGAGGGGTATGCCGATTTTCGCGTTCTTTCCGCTGTTTCGGAGCTCTCTAGCGACAAGGAAAACTTTTTCGTTACGATGACTGTTGAGGAAGGAAGCCGCTATAAAGTTGGTGATGTCAGGGTTAATTCTCAAATTCGTAACCTTGATCCGATGTCTTTGAAAGATCAGATTTCTTTGGTTGTTGGTGACTGGTACGATGCAAACGAAGTCAAGGACACCGTCGATCAAATGACAAAAAAACTGGGCGATATGCAGTACGCCTTTGTTGCGGTTGTGCCGGATGTTGTTCGTAATAAAGAAAAAGGCACGATTGACGTTGTCTTTAGTATCAATGAAAGCCCACGGGTTTTTGTTGAGCGGGTTAATATCAACGGCAACTCGCGGACCTTGGATAAAGTCATCCGCCGTGAAATGGATCTGGTTGAAGGTGATCCGTTTAGCCGGACCAAGCTGGCAAAATCAGAAAAAAATATCAATAATCTCGGCTATTTCGGCAAGGTGGATATTAAAACTTTGCCGGGAAGTGCGCCAGATAAGACTGTAGTGGATGTTGCGGTGGAGGAACAATCAACGGGTGAGATTTCGCTTGGGGCTGGGTTTTCAACGGCCGATGGCCCCTTGGCCGACTTTCATATTAGCGAACGCAACCTTTTGGGCAAGGGGCAGGATCTTAGTTTTTCAACGACAATTGCGGGAGCCAAGACTGAGTTTGATGTCTCATTTACCGAACCTTATTTTATGGACCGCGATTTGTCTGCTGGTGTTGACGCGTTCCACATAACGAAAGATCAGCAAGACCAAAGCTCTTTCGATCAGAGAAGAACGGGCGGTGGAGTTCGTATGGGCTATCCTCTGTCTGACAAATTGCGCCAAACGTGGAAATACCGTTTGGAACAGAACGAGATTACCAACGTTGATTCCAACGCTTCACTGTTTATCCAACAACAGGAGGGGGATCGTTTGACCTCGGCTGTTTCTCAAGTCCTTGCCTATGACGATCTTGACAGTAAGATTTTCCCAACCGATGGGGTGAGTGCGTGGGTCAACGCCGAGGTAGCTGGCGTGGGTGGTGATGCCAAATACATCTCTGGTAAGCTTGGCGGGTCTTACTATTATCCGGTCAGCGAAGGCTGGGTTCTTAACGTGATGGGCGAGCTGGGCGCGGTTGAAGGATACTCAGACAGCGATGTCAAAATTAACGAGCGTTACTTCATGGGCGGCACGAACCTACGTGGTTTTGAAAAGGCTGGGGCAGGTCCGCGTGATTTGCTCACGAATGACTCCCTTGGTGGTAAAAAGTTCTATCGGGGAACTGCGGAACTGTCCTTCCCTATTGGGTTTCCAGAGGAAATGGGCGTTTTGGGCCATGCCTTTAATGATGTCGGGTCTTTGTGGGGGCTTGATGAAAATAATCAAGTTAACATTGCTGATGAATCATCTTTGCGGGCATCTGCGGGGGTTGGTTTGTCGTGGCGGTCTCCCATGGGGCCAATACGCATTGATCTATCCGAGCCGTACCTGAAAGAAAACTATGATGTGAAGCAGGTTTTTAGGTTTAGTTTTGGTACGCGATTCTAATTTTTTATTTTGTTACTTTGTAAGTTAAAAGGAGTTTCCAGTTGAAGCACTTCGTTTTTTCTCTTCTTGCTATCTGCCTAATTTTTGTTTCTGGTCTTTCTTCTGCGCGGGCAGAGGAAGTTGTAGCGGCCAAAATTGCTGTGCTGGATGTTCAAAAACTCTTGGCCGAATCTCTTGCTGGAAAAAGTTTACAGGAGCAACTCAAGGCAAGACGCGATACTCTGCAAGGTGAAGCTAGCGCGATTGAGAAAAAGCTAAAGGGTGAAGAACAAAGCATTATCAAAGGGCGGGCTTCTCTTGAGCCAGAGGAATTTGAAAAAAAGAAGAAGAAATTTGAATCGGACGTTCTTTCTTCTCGCAAAGAAATATTGAAAAAAAGCAATGAGCTTGATGAGGCGCGTAAAGAAGCACTAACCAAACTTCGGAACGGTATTGCCAAAGCTGCAGCCGATATTGCTGATGAAAAGAAATTTCAATTGGTGGTGGATCGTCAGTTTGTTGTGTTGGTCGAACAGTCGTTGGATATTACTGATTTGGTGTTAGCCAAATTGAATGACCAAGTGAAATCAATTTCCTTGGCGAAAGCTAAGTCTAAATAATAAGGCAAGTGAGATGGCAGATCCTCGTTTTTTTACAAACGCAGGTTCTTTGACTTTGGCACAAATTTCCGGTTGTAGCGGAGCCGAACTTCAGAATTCTGAAGAGGCGGGGTATATCGTAGAAGGGGTTGCTGGCCTAGACCAAGCTGGGCCTACTCAACTCTCTTTTTTGGACAACCCAAAATTTCGCGGCCAGTTTCAAAATACAAAGGCTGGGGCGTGTATCATTCATCCTGATATGGTGGCTTTGGCCCCCAAAGGGGTTCGTTTGTTGCTCTCGCGTTCTCCTTACAAATCTTATGCGCTTGCGGCACAAGCTCTTTATCCTGAGCCAATGCCTGAGCCGATGATTGCGGGCACCGCCTTTATTCATCCAACAGCAAAAATTGGTAAAGGTTGTGTGGTCGAGGATTTTGTGGTGATTGGAGCAGGAGCTACCATTGGCGAAGGGACATGGGTTCAATCTCATGCGGCGGTTGGTTCTGGTGTCACCATTGGTGCAAATAGCCGTATAGGAAATCATGTGAGTGTGAGCCATGCCTTGATTGGTAAGCACGTTCGCCTCTATCCCGGGGTGAGGGTTGGGCAAGATGGGTTTGGGTTTGCTATTGATCCGGCGGGCTTTGTAAAAGTACCTCAGCTTGGTCGCGTGGTAATTGGTGATCATGTTGAGGTGGGGGCTAACACGACAATTGATCGGGGGGCGATGGGCGACACCGAAATTGGCGCGGGAACATGGATCGATAATCTTGTTCAGATCGCTCACAATGTTAAAATTGGTCGTTGTTGTATTCTGGTCGCTCAAGTGGGGATTGCAGGAAGTACCGAACTGGAAGATTTTGTTGTTTTGGGTGGGCAAGCGGGTGTTGCAGGACACTTAAAGATTGGAACTCAGGCACGCATTGCTGCGCATTCAGGGGTCACCCGTGATGTTCCTGCAAAGTCTGAATGGATGGGATATCCGGCTATGCCCATGAAACGCTATCTTAGACAAGTTGCGGTTTTGAACCGTCTGGTAGACCAAAAATCCCATATACCTAGAAATAAGACTGACGAAGAGGATTAGAGATGACAAGTGTACCCACGGAAAAATCTGAAAGTGTTTCCCCGATTGATGTGCGGCGGATCATGAAAATGATCCCTCACCGCTACCCGATGCTACTCGTGGATCGGCTGATTGATTATAAAGCAGGAGAGAGTGCGGTTGGTCTCAAAAACGTCACGATTAACGAATCTTTTTTTCAGGGGCATTTTCCTGAGGTTCCAGTGATGCCCGGGGTTTTGATTATTGAGGCAATGGCCCAGACGGCTGGTATTTTGGTGGTTCATACTTTGGGGGCAGAGGGGGAAGGGAAGCTC